>JAJFLZ010000022.1 GCA_021772435.1 Chlamydiota bacterium
GCATAGCTTTACCTATCTCGAAGAAGGGCAAATAAAAAGACGTGTGATTAAGTTTTCTCATGAGACAGCAATCCGAAGAGCTAAGAGGTTTTACAAGCTTAACGAAGAAAGAATGGGAGGAGAATGGCTTGCGCTACTCGATTATTGCAGTCCGAATGTATTAAAGACATACCAAGCTATAGCGATTGACCATAACTCAGGTCGCTATATTTTAGTCGATGCGGCTGAGGTTCAGCGGATGTTCGATGACCCAAGAGAGCGTAAGGGGAAGGGGTATAAATTAATTGGGACAGTCAGTGAGTATGTTAAAGGGGCGAAGACTTTAAAAGAGCGTATGCCAATCGGTGGTATTAGGGAAGTGCAAGCGATCCACAGCCTTGCAAAGCAACTCCTTTCAGCAGTAAGCGCTATTCACGCTAAAGGGATTATGCACCGCGATATTAAGCCGCCAAATATCTTAGTTACCCCAGATGGCACTTTAAAGCTTTTTGACTTTGGTTTTTCTTGCTATCTCCCTTTGGATCCTCCCCTTATAGGAAGGTTTTTTTGCCCTGGTTCTCTCGCAACGGTGGCTCCTGAGGTTTTAGTAAGAAAAAGAAAAAAGAGTGACTATTCCTATTATGATCACAAGGTAGATTGCTATTCTGTTGCTGCTACCATAGTCTGGGCGGCTAAGGGAAGCGAGTATTATTTTTATACCAGAAATTTCGCTGAGATATGGAAGATCGTTGCGAGCGGGACTAAAACTCTTAGCAGTGTTGCGAAGGGGGAAAGGTTAGATGCTGATATTCAAGGCGTTGTTGCTAATCTCTCTATTCGAGATCCTGAGGAGCGTCATACAGCTTATCGTGTTTTAAAAAGGTATCTTGACCCCGGGAAAATGGAAAAAAAGCCCAACACTTTAAGCTTTGAGTCTGCAAAGCCGCCATCTAACTCGGGATGCATGATTCAGTAATTTTTTGTAATATAATAAACACCAGGAGAAAAAAATGAGTGTAGGAGCAGTAATAGCAGCATCATCAACGGGAACTCATGCAACCCATGAGAGTGAGGGTCTTGATTCTATTTTAGAAAGGCTGAATCCAAAAGCAAAAGAAAAAGTTCTTCCTCTTTTAAAAGAGGCGTATCCCGAGATAAAAATTGAAGAATTGTTAGGAAAAGGGGGGTTTTCAGAAGTTTATAGTTTTACCTATCTCGAAGAAGGGGTAGAAAAAAGGCTGGTCATTAAACTTTCTGCGGGAGAAAAAGTCAAAAGAAACATGAGATGTTATAATCTTACTAGAGAAGAGGTGAGAGGGGAATGGCTTGCGCTACTCAACTATGAAAGTAAGCATGTTTTAAAGACGTACCAAGCTATAGCTCGTGACAGTGAGGGCAAGTACGTTTTAGTTAGCGACGCTGAGGTTCAGGAGATATTCGAAAACCCTGAGACAGATGCAACGGTGCGGTATACCCTGATTGGGACAATCGGTGAATATATTGAAGGGGCAACAGATTTAGCTAAACAAGCATTTTCCAAGAAGAATGTCACGGAAGAGGAGGCCCGTAAGATTATAAAGAAAGTCCTTAAGGGATTAGCAGTGATGCATAAGAAGGGGATTGCCCATCGAGATATCAAGGCATCGAACATTTTATTGTCACGGGAGGGGGAGAAGCTTACAGTAAAGGTCGCGGACTTTGGTCTTTCACGTCAAATCGTCCTGCCTAAAGAAGGGCATAGAAGAAACCTTTCAAACTGTGGTAGTCATGGGATGAAGGCCCCAGAGATGCTTGAAACTGGTGTCTATGGTCTCAAGGTAGATAGCTTTTCTACCGCTGTGACCTTACTTCAGACAGCTAAGAGAACATGGAATTATCTCAGGGCTGAAACCAAGGACGAATTCAAGGAAAGTGCGCGCAACCCCGACACCAAAAAGTACCTTACCTCTTTTTTTTCAGGCGGGCTGCAGCCTAAGACCTTCGCTATTATAAGCTTGCTTTCTACATACGACGATTACGACCGCCCTTTACCTGAAGAGATTCTCATCGACGCTTCTCTTTGGAAATAAGATGGTTGGTCTGCTTAGCGCTCGAGCGTTTTTTCGATTTTTTCTCGAAAATCGCTGCAAAATCTGGAGAAAGCGTAGAGGCGCTCCCTTAAGAGGTTTAGGGGCGTTTTAGCTCCTTTTAAAACTTAAACATCTAATATTCAATATTATATATTTTTATTTAATTAAAATAATAATTATGTTATAATTAACTTATATAAAAGTAAAGAAAACTAAAAATGGCGGGAAAATGAGTGCTTTAGAGTCAGTAGCATCGTCTTCAGCATCAGCAGTGGAAACAAATGTAGACAGTGGGGATGAGGGTCTTGTTTCCATTTTACAGCGGCCGAGCATATCTACAAATAAGCAAGTTGTGAAAGAGGTTCCTCCTCTTCTAGGAAAGGCGTATCCCGAGATAAAAATTGAAGAATTTTTAGGGGAAGGGGCATACTCAGAAGCTTATAGCTTTACCTATCTCGAAGAAGGGCAAATAAAAAGGCGTGTGATCAAGCTTTCTAAAGAAAGAAAAGCCTTAGAATTTGGGGATAATTATAAGCTTGAGAAGGAATGGGTAGGGGGAGAATGGCTTGCTTTTCTCGACTATCGCAGCAAAAATGTTTTACAGACACACCAAGCTATAGCTTATGACAATGTCTTAAAGCGCTATATTTTAGTTGATGCGGCGACGGTTCAGGCGCTATTTGAGGATGAAAACAAGCGTGCAGAGATCCGCTACACTTTAATTGGAACGGTGAGTGAATACATCGAAGGGGCGCAGACTTTAGATAAATACATGTTATCAGACGATGCTAGGGATGAGAAGACTGTCGACGCAATTGCAGAGCAGATCCTCCAGGCTGTAAAAGCTGTTCACGATCGAAGGATTATTCACCGCGATATTAAGCCGGGAAATATTTTAATTGGAAAGGATAAGACTTTAAAGCTCTTTGATTTTGGCTTTTCTCTCCACCCTCCTTTCTGTCCTGAGAAGAGATATTTCGATGTTATTTCCCCCTATTTCGCAGCTCCTGAGATTTATACAACAGGCTACTATACCTCTGAGGCAGATAGTTATGCTATTGCTTCCACCTTGCTTCAGGTGGCCACAGGAAAGGAGGACTATTTCGGGGTTAAGGGGGATGCTGAAGCTCTGAAGTATGTCGTTATTAGGGGAAGTCGAACTCTGGGTGAATTTGCACAAAGAGCGGGTGTAAACAAAAAACTTTATACGATTATTTGGCAACTTTCTTTTCGAGATTGTCAAAGGCGTGATACGGCTGCTGGGGTTCTAAGAGACAACTATCGTGAAGTAGTAATGGGGAAGAAGACCTCTCCTTCAGAAGCCCCCGAATTAACTGTTCTTACCATCACGGATCCTCCTGAGAGCTTCGATGGGGACTCCGTCGTTGGTGAAGCGACTTGGATGAATTCAGCGCTTAAGTGTTTTTTCAATGTCTTCAAGAGAGATTAAAACCCAAGTGACCCCCTTTCTAGATTCCCTATTCAAGAAAATTTGATTTTGCTCTAACTAACTATGCTCAAGTGGTTTGATGTTTAATTACAATTAAATTGTAAAATATGTTATAATAATTACTAATAATAACTAAAATAGTGGTAATATTATGTCTGCTTTATCTAATGAAAGTGAAGGTTTAATTGATCTTTTGCTTTTGTATGATTCGTCTTTTAGTAGCGACTCTTTTAGTAGCGACTCTTTGGGTGACCTTACAACAAGCGACAGTGGTTCTGATAGAGAAACGATATTTAACGCCTTGGAATCAGCTTATTCCGATTTCAAGATTCAAGACTCATTAGGGAAAGGGGCATTTTCAGAGGTTTTGAGCTTTGTATATGGAAAAGAAAGGGAGTGGAGGGCCTTCAAACTTTCTGCAGTCTCTCTAGCAATGGCATCCCCAAAAGTTTATAAGCTCAATGCAGTGAGATTGGGGGGGGAGCCGTTGGGGCTTCTTAAGTATGGTCCCCATGTTTTAAGAGCCGAAAGTGGAGTTTTTTATGATCATAGTAAAAAGAGATATTGTGTGCTTAGTGCTGAAGAGGTTCAGGCAATGTTTGAGAGCAAAAATCCACGAGAAAACTTCTATACGTTAATTGGGACGGTTAGCGAATACACCAACGGGACCTGCTCTTTGCGGGACCTTATGGATAAGAATTCAGAGCTTGTGACCGGAACAGAGAACATTGACGATATTATGCGACAAATTTTGCTTGGACTAAAAGATATTCATAGCCGCGGGCTGATGCATCGGGATATCAAACTCAGCAACATTCTCATGACAACAAATGGCATAGTGAAGATTGCAGACTTTGGAACTGTCCGTAAGGTTCCTCCTAAAAAGCATAGGAGGAATCTTTCTGTCTGTGGAACTATCACTACGATGTCTCCGGAAATTTGTTCTGGAAAGCCCTATGACGAAAAGACAGATAGTTATTCTGCCGCTGCGACATTGCTTCAACTTCTTCTCAAAACAGTTGATGTTTTTAATGTTAAAGATATACCCATTCCGATTCAAGATTTGGAACTTTGCCAAAGTCAGAGCTCCAGGTTTAGCCCCATCGAAGCAGGCCCCTATCCAGGAGATAGGGGCGATGCAGAGGGGGTTAAAACTGGAGATGCTGACGCAGGGAAAAACAAAAGCTTGGATCGGAATAGGTATAAAGGCAGGATAGTTATGATACATGCTGAAAAAAAGAAAACGCTCGGCTCAGTTGCAAGGGAGAAAGAGGTAGATCTTAGGTTCTGCGAGATGATCGAGGCCCTTTCTGACCATGATGTTACGAAGCGGCTGACTCCAGAACAAGCGCTGAGGAAGTTTTACCCAAGTGAAGAAGGTAAAGGTGTGGGGGTGGGTTAATGCTTAAGCGTTTTTTCAATTTCTTCAAGAGAGATTAAAGGGGCCTCTTCATGATCGATTCCTTCACACCCTTTCTTCGCTTCTGCCCATTGAGCGGGGCTTTCTAGATTTCCTTTCCACCAGGGGAAGGTGCGGCACTGCTTGGGACGAGCTTCATAAGCAGCGCAAAACTTTTTGTCCTTAAGGAAAATGCAATCTTCCGACGTTGGATCGTCGATCAGGGCGGTATCAAAGCCCACTTGCCGGGTATATTTTTTCAGAAAAGCTTCTCGGGAAAGGTTTAGGTGGGCGCTTAGAGTTTCAATATCCTCTTCTTGGAGCCAGACAAAGCCATTTCCTGTGCAACATTTGCCGCAGCCGGTACATTTGAAGTGGAGTCCTTTGTGGTACCACGGCTTTGCTTGAAAGGTGAATGATTGGGCGCTAGTCATACTCCACCCCTCTTTCCACCTGTGGGAGGTGAGCTTAAGCCCTCCCTTTTCGAGGTCAAGCTGGTTCCACGATCCTTGTTTATGGCCGGTCGACCCGCTGTCGAAGATGAGGGGGAGGCCATTGGGGCGGAGATCGGCAATGGTCCGCCGGTGGGTGTGCCCATGTAGGTAAAGCTGAATATTGGGGTGGGAAGCGATTATTTCTCGCAATTTTTCTCCTCGGATAAGGCGGCGGCGGGGCAGGTCGTGCTGAAAGAAGGGAAAGTGGTTCACAAGCAGGATGTTTTCTTCGGGGTTAAGTTTTTGAAGGAGCGCTTGAAGATTTTTTTCGATGGTGGGGGAGAAAAAGCCATTTGAAGAGGTGAGGGCGGAGGCATAACTGGTGTCGAGCAGAACAAGGTTCCACCCTTCGATAAGGGGAAGGGAGGTGACTCCATGTTTTGCAAGGGAAAACCCCTCTTTACTTTCTGGCATAGGGAAGTATTCATAAAACCTTTTTGTCCGGTCGGCTTTTTTGGTGTAGTGGTCGTGGTTACCGGGAATGAGGAAAACTGTGATTCCCTCTTTTTTCAGGGCATCGACAAAGGTTTTAGCAAGGCCATATTCGCTACGGCTTGAGGTGGTGGTCAGGTCGCCCGAGATGATCACATGGGTGATTCCCTCTTTTTTGAAGGTGGGGATCAGTGACCAGGGACGCTCGTTCAAATAATCTTTTGACCTATTCATCAAGAGGTTGAGGTTGCCCAGCCACCGTTTCGAGAGAAACTGGGTGGGGGCGAGGGAAAACCGGGAAAAGTGGAGGTCTGAGATATGGGCGATCCGTATCATGGGCCCTAGTTTACAAAGATTGCCCTTTGAAAACCAATGAAACTTTAAGTGATTCATAATTAATGGTCTAATGAAATAGTTGATTAAAATGCACCATATTTGGTACAAATTTATTGAAGATCACACTTGCTCTTAAAAAGAGCTAGATAGTGTCGTCACAAGATTTCATTTGAAAGAGGTTTTTCTATGAGAAAAGTTCAAGGCACCCGATGGAGGCAACCCCTTGTGGGTTGTCGAAGCAGGGTAACGCAGAAATTTTCCATAGGAAAAGCTAAGGCAAAGGAAAGCTTGTAATGACACTATCTGAAGACTTGGAAGGTTAATATGAAAAAAAATAAACATATTGGTTCGAGCCTAGATGATTTTCTAGAAGAAGAGGGCTTATTAGAACATTGTGAATCGATCGCTGCAAAGCGAGCATTTGTTTATCAGTTTCAAAAAGAGATGAAAAAGCAGGAGCTAACAAAGAGTGAGCTTGCTGAAAAAATGCAAACAAGTCGATCTTCTGTAGATCGATTACTTGATCCAGCTCAACCATCAAACTTAAGAACACTGATAGGCGCAACGCGCGCTATTGGCAAGCACTTAAAGCTTAGTATTGTTTAATTTCCCGATGCTTACCTCTTTTTCTTAAGGAAATTAAATTTTTGCAATTTTTTGCTCAGGCGGGCGGCAGTATCTAAAGTTTGTTTTTGAATGGTTTGGATCCAGTGCTTCCCTTCTTGGTGGATGCTTTCAGGTTCGGTCTCCCAGGTGACCTCTTTGGGGGAGGTTTTGTGGGATTTTTTCTTCGAAGCGGTTTTTCCCTTCGCAGCCTTATTGGTTTTGGGAGAGGTGACTGCTCTTTTCTGATCCTCTTCGAGCATCTTCTTTTCTTCGGTTTCGTATTCTCCTTTTTGCGCTGCGCGGATCGCTTTTTTTTGCTGGTGTTTCATACGATGGGGGGAATTTTTCATAAAGGGCTCCTTGTAAAACTAAAAATATAAAGCATGGCTTTAAAAGTGAAGGGAAAAGTGGATCCAAAGGACATTATGATGAAGCCATTTCTTCTGGGCATTTTTGATATAGCGGAGCATGTAGCTGAGGTTGAGCAACGTTTTTTTTCGATAGGGAATGCTTAGCCCCCACTCGAGTCGGTTTTGATCGATCCCTCGGGTCTCTTGCCAAAAAAACTCGTAGGCAAAAAAGGGGGCTATTTGCCCTCTCCCTATTCTTAAGGGGGGCATGATAAAGAGGCGGTTTCGATAAAGCCACCGGTGCCCTTGGTCAAAGGCTTTCCCGAGGATCCGACAGACAATGCGGTTACGATCGGAGATAAACCATCCCCGTTTTGATCTTGCTTGTAGCATCAGATCCACAAAGGGGTTGTACTCTTTTTCCCAATTATTGTTGATCCGAAAATAGACTTGCCGGTAGCCAGTTTGAATGCTCACGTGGGGGGAACGGAAAAAGATAAGTCCTGCTTGGTAGTGCTTGTAGGCAAGTTTTTTTCCTCCATCTTCATACCGAAACTCTGTATCTCCGGCAAATCCAAGTTTTCTCCCCAGGCGGACGTTTAAGGCGTCGGTGTTCCACACTTGAAAATCTCCATTTTTGGCAAAGAGAAGTGGAGGGAGAAAAAGAATCAGGAATTTAATAACTCGTAACACGTCTTAACCATACGGCGGGGGGTGATAAAAGTCTGCCACTTTTTTTCTCGTAGCCGGGCAAGCTTAAAATTGGGAATGTAGAGGGGGGGAGTGATCACTTTTCCTAGACGAAAACCGGGACGCCATAGGGCCATTTGCTTGGGACAGCTGGCGACAATGAGGGTGGGAATGCCAAGGTTTGACGCAAGATGGCCTGTTCCCGACTCATTTCCTATCAGAAGGCGGGACTCGTAAAGATAAGCTGCAAGGTCTGCCAAGGTGGGAAACTCAGGAACCAAAAATCCTTTATCGACCCACTCTTTTCGCTCTACGGGGCTAACTGCAAAGACGACCTTATACCCTTGGCTTTTGAGTTTGGCGGCCACCTTTAAGAATTTGCTCCTATGCCAGGTCCGCTTTGGGGTGGTGCTGGTGGGGTGGATGACGATCCGCTTAGGATATTTTTGGTAGGAGAGTTCTTCAGGGATTGTGATCCCGTTGTCTTGGATGGGATCGATCTGCCCTAGAAGATTGGCAACCCCTTCTGCAATGTTATACACCATGGGGCGAGCCCGATTAAAGAGGTGGTCGCGGGGGGTTAGGGGGCGGTGCTTTTCCTCTTCATAGCTGGCATAAAAGACATCGATTTTATCCCGGTATTTATCAATTAGGTTGAAGGAAAAGGGGGTGTTGTCATTTTGGAGCAAGATCAAGTCAAAATCATTTAAACTTTCGATCTCGGACCGTTTGGCAAAGTGGTGGCCGGGAAACCACTCCGCGAGCTCTCCCAAAGAGTCTTGGAAGGTGGTGACGTGATATCCTTGCAATTTGAGGCGGTGGGAGGCGACCAGCATCATCAGGCCGTCGCCCATCCCTTTAGAGCAAATGACGGCTGCTTTCATCCACAAGTTCCTGAAAGGTTTTAAAGACTTTTCCAACCGAAATAAACCGTTGCCAGTGGTTTTCTCTGACTCTCATGTTGATCCCCTTAAAGTTGGGGAGGGGAAAGGGGAGGGTGACCACTTTTCCGATGGCCCAGTCGGGACGCCAAAGGCGGACCCGCTTCGGGTTTCCTGAAATGGTAAGGGTTGGAATTCCTAAGTTTGAGGCAAGGTGGCCAATGCCTGAGTCGTTTCCAATTAAAAATCCTGACTCGTAAATATAAGCGGCAACCTCTTGTAAATTTTTAAAAGAGGGGAGATCGACCCCTTCCCACCCTTTTTTTTCATTGGGGCCGACGCAAAAAGAAACGGTGTATCCCTTGTTTTCGAGGCGGGCGGCGAGAGCTAAAAATTGCTCTTTTTCCCAGTTTCTTTTCGGGTCGTTACTCGTGGGGTGGATGACGATCCGTTTGGGATGTTTGCGAAAGGTTTTTTCTTTGGGAATGGAAAGGTCGTTTTCTTTTGAGTTGTCGGTCTTAAGCGTTTTTTGGCAGGCGGCCGATAAGTTAGAGGCGATGGGTTTTTTTGGGTCGAAGAGAAAATCTCCTTCTACCATTCTTCGGCAGGGGGTGGGAAAGAAAAAAGTAAGGTTGGTCAGTTTTTTGACGTCGCGCAAGTCGAAAAGCTCCCATGCTGCTTTTGAGTTGTCATTTTCGACGATGACACGGTCGAAGGCTTTTAGGGTTTCTTCGAGGTTGGCTGGATGAGGAGCAAAGGTATACCCTTCGAAAAGGGGGGCGAGCTCTTTATGATGGTGATGAAAAATGGTGGGAGCATACCCCTTTTTTTTGAGGTGGTGGGCTGCAACCATCATGAGCAGCCCATCCCCTATTCCAGATCCGCAAAGAATTGCTGCTTGCTTCATCCCTTTTCGTCATCTTTTGCATCGGTAATAAGAACTTCAGAGATCAAGATCATCCCGGCTGCCGATGCTGCAAATTTAAGGGAGTTTTTCACCACTTTTGTGGGGTCGATGACCTGCCCTTTGATCAAATCTTCTACCTTTTCACTCTGAGCATTAAAGCCTATCCCCGGTCCACCTTGTAGGACTTCTTCTAGGTAGATCGAGCTATCTTTGCCACAGTTATCGACGATTTGTCTAAAGGGGGCGGAGCAGGCGGCATAGACGATTTGCTCGCCGATATCGTGACTTTCTTTGAGCTTTTGGCTAGCGCGGAGAAGGGCGGCGCCCCCTCCGGGGACAAAGCCACTTTCCTGGGCGGCGCGGGTTGAGTTTAAGCTGTCTTCGAAGGTCTGCTTTTTCTGTTTCATCTCAGGTTCTGAAGGGGCGCCCACGCGGATGACGGCAACGCCTCCTTGGAGTTTTGCCCGCCGCTCGTCGAGTTTTTCTTTATCGTAGTCGTTGGTAGCCCCTTGATACTCCGCTTCGATCTGCTTAATGCGGGCATCGATCATCTCTTTACGTCCCATTCCTCCGACGATGGTGGTATGGTCTTTGGAGATTTCAATCTTTTCGGCGCTTCCTAAAAGATCGGCAGTCGCTGTTTTTAGTTGCATCCCTTTATCTTCAGAGATGACGGTGGCGCCAGTGAGAGCAGCGAGATCTTCGAGCATTGCTTTTCGTTTATCGCCAAAGCCGGGGGCTTTGACCGCTGCGATCTTAAGGGAGCCGCGGAGCTTGTTGACAACGAGGGTAGAAAGAGCGTCTCCTTCGATATCTTCGGCGATGATGAGGAGCTCTTTTCCAGAAGGGGCAACAGCCTGAAGGAGGGGGAGGATTTCTTGGATCGAGGAGATTTTTTTGTCGGCGATGAGGATGCTGGCGTTTGCCATTTCAACAATCATTTTCTCTGAATTTGTGCAGAAGTAGGGGCTGGTGTAGCCCCGGTCGAAGCGCATCCCTTCGACCATTTCGATCGTGGTGGTGGTTCCCTTTCCCTCTTCGATGGAGATGACGCCTGATTTTCCGACTTTATCGATCGCTTCAAAGATGGTGGAGCCAACCTCGGTGTTTCCAGAGGCAGAGACGGTAGCGATGTTTTGGATGGCTTCAGGTTTTTCGACGGGGATGCTTAAGGTGTCGAGCTCTTTCAAAACAGCGTCGACCCCTTTTTCGATCCCCCGTTTTAGTTCAATAGGGCTCATTCCAGAAGCGATGTTTTTGATCCCCTGTTTGACAAGAGCGCGGAGCAAGATGATGCTCGTCGTGGTTCCATCGCCTGACTGATCTTTAACTTTGCGGGCGACCTCTTTTCCTATCAACACCCCCATGTTTGCGTAGGGGTTTTTGAGTTCAATCTCTTTAACAGTGCTGTAGCCATCGCTTGTGATGGTGGGGGCGCCCCAGCTTGATTCGATCCCTACATTTTTCCCTTTGGGGCCGAGAGTGACTCCGACGGTGTCGGCGAGGATATCGACCCCTTCTTTGAGTTTTTCGAGCGCTTCTTCTTCAAAAATAAGTTCCTTAGGTGTGGCAGACATGGTAACTCCTGAGTTTAACGGGGCTGTTGAAAAAGTCCATTCCCCCATCTTTCGCACGCTTTCCGGAAAAGCTCGAAAGTCATCGCAAAATCTGGGGAAAGCGACTTTCTCAACAGCCCCTTAATTTAAAGCTGGAGTATACCTCAGAGAGATCTTTTTAGCAACGGATTCGTAAGTCTGCTAGGCTTTTTTTGCGAGGCGCTTGCGGGACCGTTTTTTGGTCGGGACTTTGGCTTGCTTGCCGTAGACCACTTCGTGGAGGTTTTCGACCGCCATGAAGGCGGCGGGATCTTTGCTGAGGACGAGGTCCTTGAGGTCAGAAAGGTCGAGACGTTCGACGATGACAAAGAGGATTTCGCGGGCATCGCCCGAGTAGCCTCCTCGTCCATACAGGACGGTGAGGCCGAGCCCCATCTCATGCATGACGATGTCGGTGACTTCTTTTGGTTTATTGGAGATGATGATGACTGATTTGAGTTCGTCGAGACCGACAATGACGATGTCCATCATCTTGAAGGCGACGACGTAGGTTAAAAGGGATTGAAAAGCGATGTGCCAGTCGCGGAAAATGAGGCCGTAGCCTGCGAAGATAAAGATGTTAATAAAGAGGACGACTTGGCCGACGGTAAACCCTTTTTTTCGGTTGATGATGATCGCCATGATCTCGGTTCCGTCAAGACACCCTCCTGTTCGGATGATCAGTCCTGCCCCGATACCCAAAATGGCACCCCCAATGACAATGATCTCGAGAGGTTCCGACTCAAAAGGGGGGATCTTTGCAAGGGCGGCCAGGAAGATAGAAAAGAGGGCCACGGCAACGATCATATGGATGAAGAAAGTGCGTCTAATAAACTTATATGACAGGTAGATGAAGGGGAGGGTTAAGATGATAAAGTAAACGGGAAAAAAGAATTTGTCGGTGAGGCGGGTTAGGATCATTGAGATTCCGATGATGCCGCCGTCGATCAGGTCGTTCGGGAAGAGGAACATTTTAATGGAAAGGGCAGCGAGGAACGCTCCTACTGTTGTCCAAAAGTAGGAGATGATGAGTTGAGTTTTACTTTTTTTGCCTGCGTGTCCTGTTACCATAGACCTTAGTATAACATAAAATACGATCTTGACACAAGAAAAAAGATCGCGGGAGACGAGACTCGAACTCGCAACTTCCAGCGTGACAGGCTGGTGCTCTAACCAATTGAACTACTCCCGCAAAAGCGGACCCCAAGTATATCTAACATGAGGTATTGGGCGCAACAGGATTCGAACCTATGACCGCCTGTGTGTAAAACAGGTGCTCTACCAACTGAGCTATACACCCTAAGGTTTTTTTAACTGACGCATCTATCTGTGATATCATCAGATTTTCATTCTATGCTTATTGCTATTTTTTTACAAGAACCAGTATCGTATCGGGTATGAAAAAGATTTTTTATGCGTTTGTTTTTCTCTGTGGATGTGGTCCCAGCTCTCTTAGTGAATACCGGCGAGAAGGCGAGTCGGTTGCCCTTCAAATGACAAAAGATCTACATCAAGTGGAAACAGTAGGGCAACTTGAAGCGCTTAGTCCTAAAATAAAGAAAAAGCTTAACAAGTTGACGGATTTGATGATCGCATCTCAAAAATATTCAGCAGACCTGCAACAAAGTGAAACATATGGTAGCCAGCTTTTAAAAAAAGAATTACAGCGCATCTATGAGATGGATGGTGGAAGGGAATGTTTTGAGTCGATTTGCGGCGAAGCCCTTCAAAAAATCCAGCTTAATTTGGATTAAGTTTAGCTTCGAAATGTTCCTTATGGTCGGATAGGTGGTTGTCATGAGTCATCTCAAAAATACGAATAGGGGAGGCTGTCACGAAGCCCTCTTCTAAAAGAGAGACTTCTGCATCGGGATGTTCGTTATCGAGGCTTAAATCCCCATAAAATGCAAAGGAGGATGGATCATGGGAAACAAGCTTTTCGCTCCAATGACCAAGGCCTTGGCGCGTTAAACGGATACCTTTTACAGGCTTGGATGGGAAATTCACATTTAAGATGGTGTGATCAGGTAGGGGATGTTCAAGCACGTGGGCAGCAATCGATCTTGCATATTCTTGAAAATCCTTGTACCGAGGTATTTTGTAATTTGAGTCGGAAAAAGCAATCCCTGGAATGCCACGGAATGACCCTTCGATGACAGCGCCAATTGTGCCGCTAGAAAGAACGTATCTGCCGAGGTTTGCTCCACGATTGATTCCTGAAACGATAAGATCGGGTTTTTCATCCCCTAAAAGATGCAGCGCAAGCCTCACGCAATCAGCAGGAGTGCCATGAATTTTATGCGCGGCTGTTTTGCATGGAAAGATGTGTTTTTCGACATTAACGGGATTAAAAAGCGTCAAGCTGACACCGACACCCGATTGTTCAGTTGCAGGTGCAAAAACAACTAAATCGCCAAGAGGACGCATCGCTTCAATTAAATTTGCGATACCCTCAGCGTCTATCCCGTCATCATTTGTGATCAAAATCTTAGTCAAAATGTACCACCTCGTGTGTGTGCCAGCGGCGCGTCAATTTCGAGACGATCCACATGGCAATAAAACTCAAAATAAATCCAATAAGCAGCGTTGGAACCTGACTCTTTGCTAAAGGCCAAAGCGCGGCGGTTATCCCACCTGTTAAAATTGCTGCAAAGGCTCCATATTTATTTACTTTTCTAGCAAATAACGCCGCAATCATCAAAGGGCCAAAAGATGCACCTAAGCCTGACCAAGCAAAAAAGACCAGTTCATAAATCGTGCTAATGCGGAAAACAGCAATGGTGTAAGCTAAGATGGATGCAAAGACGATAAAAACGCGCGATGCCCATAAAATTTCTTTTGAAGAGGCGTTTTTTCTCCAAATACGTTTATAAACATCTTCGGACAAACTTGAGGCTAGGACTAAAATTTGAGAGTTAATCGTGGAGATAGTGGCAGCTAAAACGCCGCAAAGCATGAGCCCAGCAACAAATGGGTGCATAAGAAGGTCAGCTATTCTGATGAATACAGTTTCTGGGTCCTGCAAATGCTTGAAGTAGGAAACACCTTCCAAACCGATTAATACAGCTCCAGCAAATGTTAAAATTTGCCATGTCATTCCGACGTATTTTGCTTTAGGAAGATGTTTTGGGTTAGAAATACCCATAAATTTGGTCACAATATGGGGCTGCCCAAAATAACCAAGCCCCCAGCTTGTTAGTGCAAAGAAAATAGCTAGCAACGTGTAGCCGCTAAAATCTGGAAAAAGCTTATCAGATAGATTTTGAGCTACCAGGGCGTTTTGAATAGGTGCCCACCCTTTGAATGCGATGAGAGGGACACTAACAATAGCAATCAGCAATAGCAACGCCTGGAAAAGATCTGTCCAGGCAAGTGTCAAATACCCGCCTGCAAAGAGGTAAGGAATAATCAAACACAGCCCGATGAGCGTGCTCAACTGATAGCTTAGCCCCAAGATCGATTGCAGCAAAATGCCCATGCCTACAACGCCTGCTGAGATGTAGATGGTGTAAAACCCAAAAAGCATGATCGCAGAGACTATGCGGATAATGCCTGAGGTGTCAGCAAAGCGGCTTTCAAAAAACGATGAAAAGGTCATGCTGTTGTATTTTTCTGTGGCAAGACGCACACGGGGAGCCACGATTTGCCAATTGAGAAACATAAAAAACACCAATCCAATGGCCATCCAGCTACTAAAAACCCCTTTGGTAAAAATCATGGCAGGCAGGCCTAGAAAAAGCCAACTACTAGCGTCACTAGCATGTGCTGCGAAGGCGGTCAGCCAAAAATTTAAGCTGCGACCTCCAATCAAGAAGTCTTTTGCTGTGTGCATCCGTTTTTGTGCCAAAAAACCGATCGTGATCAGAATAGCAAAATAGAGGATGGCTGAACCAACTTGAGCTGTCATAATCCGCGATAATAACATAAAGTATTACGGGCGCAAAGCTTTATCTGAGCCTAGCTCTAGGCTTAATTTAGCTAAATTGGACCTCGCGTTAGGAAACACAGACTCCATTTGACCTAGCAGCTCTTCCGCTGCTTTCCGTCTAGAATTTTGCCCGATGGGACATTGACAGGTAATACGCGCGAAACCATTTTCTTTTGCAAAAGAAAAAATTTCTTTTTCGCTGACATAGATCAGAGGACGAATAATGGTCACACCGTAATGCTGCATCTTTACTTTGGGCAAATTAGCAGCAAATTCAGCCTTATGAAGCGTATTCATCAAAAGAGTTTGCAAGCTGTCATCGCGATGGTGGCCAAATGCGATCGTATCTGCGCCATGCTCTTTTGCCGATTCAAAAATTAACTTGCGCCTCTCTCTTGAGCAGCTGTAGCACTCGAGTTTTTCCCGTTTTTGAGTTGATGTGCAGACAACTAGGGGTACACCTAATTCATTACAAAGATTTTTTAAATGATTGCTAGCAACAGATGGGCCGCATGAGAAAGCGCCCTGAACGTGGAAAGCGGTTAGCTTATAACGCTGAAAACCACAGCCTCTAAGTGCTAAAAGCAAATATAGCAGGGTTAAACTATCCTTCCCCCCACTGAGGGCGATACCTAAATGGTCGACATTTTCAAGGAGGTTAAATTCGTTGATGGCCTTGCGACAAAGACTTTCTAGATGTTTTGGAATATGCATAGAAGCCATTGTACCCTAATACCCAAGTAAATTCAAAATACGGTTTTTGGATGCGTCAACTCTCGTACAAATTTTTCGTCCTCACTTCGGGTCGTATCTCTTGGATACTGCCCCTTGTTCGGCGCCATAAAATTTGAGAGGCCTCCTTCCCAAATTCCCGCATTTCGAAATCGCTTTGGTATAAAAGGGAATTGTGATAAAATGTTACGCATGAATAAAATTGGCCGTAATGATCCTTGTCCTTGTGGTTCAGGCAAAAAATATAAAAAATGCTGTGCAAAAAAGGCTTTAGGCCCGCGGCAGGTGACCGTTCAAAAATCCGATGGAGATATCATGCAGCGTATGGGTAAAACCAAAGCGGCATTGAGCGGCGCATTTACGATTCCAGCTCAGCCTGATAATGCTAAATCCTTAAGTGATCGCGTCTCTTCTGGAGGGCAAGATATCAAAGCTGCCGAGGTTTTCAAAAATGATGAAGACCAAAATTCAGAAACCTGATAAGATTTGTAATCTACGCTGGAGTAGCTCAATTGGTAGAGCACCCGACTTGTAATCGGACGGTTGAGGGTTCGATTCCTTTCTCCAGCATTTCGGGGGTGTCGCATAGTGGCAATTGCAAGGGACTGTAAATCCCTCGACTTCGGTCTCCGCCAGTTCGAGTCTGGCTGCCCCCATACAGTTTTTGTAAGCGAATCAATTTTTTGATTGTGTATAGGACTTTCGTTGCGCATAACAACAAAAGGAGAAGGACGTGCTTAAAATTTTCTCTATATTTATGTGTGGGCTTTGTTGTTTTTTAAATCTGCTTGGATACGCACAAGAAGCTAATCAAATAATCGAACAATCCTATTCTCAAACGGAATCAGAATTTAACCTCGAAAACCATAATAAAGAGTGTTTCGTAGGACATCTTTCTACAGATTCCATGGGGTGTTTAATTAATATCCCAAAAAATGCCTCAACTTTTCTCAGAAGCTGGATTTTTTACAATCGTAAGCCGACGTTCAGATGGTTTTCAGAAATTGATACGAGAGATTATCAATACTTTATTTGCGTTAGAAATCCTATGTATAGACCGATTTCAGCTTATGATGAGATTTTGAAGCTACGGCCTGATGGTTTTCCTAGAATCACTCGAGAGACTGAATTTTACAAACAAAGGCAGAATGTTTGTGGCTCATTTCGACTCTTTCTAGACGAAGTGGACGGGAATTTTTACGACTCTCATTTATGTTATCAATGCGAGAGACTCTCAAAAAAGAGCCTTAATTTAGCTGATGTAAGTTTTGTATTTTTATTTGAAAAGCTAAGCAAAGACATTAAGATTTTCTCATCACAATATGGGATAGATATTAAGAATAAACCTAAAAGAATGATGCCTTTCCATAAAAAATCTCAACTAAAACGTTTTATCGATGCGAATCCAGATATTCAGGAGAAGATTCGAAAGATTTGGGCCAAAGATTTTGAGTTTTATGAAGCTGCTAAAAAACGTCGAGAAGAAATTTTAGCATCGTTTTGACTGTTCGATGAGGTTTCCCTCAATATCAAATAATTGAATGGCACAGTTTTGGTTATCGCGGCGCAAAAAATCGCACAATCTGTCACCTAATCTGCTCTAAATCTAAACAATCAAAACTTAGATTCAAAAGAAGAAAAAGAATGACCCAAATGATTTTTCTCATTCTCAAACACTTAGCATTTTGGTATCATTTACGGAAATGCTAATTAATGATTTAACAACAGCTGGCGAAGGTGTAGGGACTATAGACGGGCTCAAAGTGTTCGTTTTTGGAGCCTTGCCAGGAGAAGACGTTGAAGTTAAGATAGAAGAGCGTAAAAAACGCTACGCAAAGGCTAAGCTTAAAAAAATTGTCAAACCATCAAAAGAGCGCGTTAAACCCATTTGCCCTCATTTTGTCACGTGTGGCGGTTGTCAAATCATGCACCTTAGCTATCCATCGCAGTTAAAATGGAAGACTCAGCGTGTGAAGGGTGCCATAAAGCGTATTGGAGGCATTGAGACGGATGTTGCACCATGCGTAGCCTCGCCTAAAGAGCTGGGTTATAGAGCCAAAGTGCATTTGCATGATGGGGGCTTTTACAAGAGAAGTTCTCACCAAATTGTGCCGATCGATAAATGCTATATCCATAATCCTGTTGGCGAGACAGCGCGTCAGGGTAATGATGCAAAAGATCTTATTGTAAGGACCTCAGTTGATTCAGGTGAGGTGATGCAGATTGTAGATGGCAAAGCTGACCGGAAAAGCATCACTGAAATACTAGGCGATCTCAAATTCAAAATTCGGCCCAAGGATTTCTTTCAAATCAATCCATTGCAAGCTGTGAATTTGTACATAAAAGCTGTAGAATTAGCGCAGCTAACAGGAGTTGAAAAGGTGATCGATGCTTATTGTGGCGTGGGAGGCTTGGCTTTATTTGCAGCTAAAAAAGCCCATCACGTGCATGGAATCGAACTTGTATCAAGTGCCATTGCGAGCGCTAAGGAAAATGCCTTGATAAACGGTGTCACTAATGTGACATTTGAATGCAAAAAAGTTGAAAAACTCAAGGCCGATGTGATTTTTCTCAATCCGCCCAGGGGCGGTGTGCATCCAGAGGTCTTGCATCATTGCAGTGCCAGTCGCTTGATATATATCTCTTGTGATCCAGCAACTCTTGCTCGGGATTTAAAAATTCTAACTGAACGTTACACTATTTTAGAGGTTTGTCCTTTTGATCTATTTCCACAGACAACGCATGTGGAGACTGTTGTAAGCCTAGCTCTGCGATAATTGAGTATCTTCCAAAGAGTGGCTTCTTAACCTTAGCTTTGAACGTGTGTAATGATTCGATTTCGTCTGTGTGATTTTTTAATAGCTGTTCAATCCACGTTTCACCCTTTAGATGAACGATGTGCTGAATGATGTCTTCTAAAGGAAAAAAGTCATCGTGTGTCACCCATGGTGCTGTGACAAACAGTTTGATCAGTTGACCTTTTTTGTTGATCGAAGCTCCCACAATGTGATGAGAAATGCTTTGGTCTTCATCGGAGAAAAAAATATGAAAATGGCCGAATTCTCCCGATCGATGCGAATGAAAAAATGTATGCAGGTTTGTTTCTGGAGATGGGGTTGTTTCTGTTTCTATGTCTGAAATTAAAGGCATACAAGTCTGCGTCCTTTCTAGCTCAAAAGCGTTGAGAGGCCATTTTTGGATGGATATCATGATAAGAAGCAAGCCTGAGAAAATTAATACCGCACGTCTCATTTAATAAAATAAATATAAAAATATTTGAAAAGTCAAGCGATTTGTTTTAAAAGAAAATATAGGTTTAAAAAAAGAGGGGGATCAATGAAACGATTCAATTTTCAGTCTGCAATTGCAGCAGGATTTATCGCCACGGTTGTCATGACAATTTTTATGGCATTTTTTGATATGAACATCATGAAAATGCTTGGCATGGCAATGGGTAAGACTGGAGGCATGGCTTATGTCTTTGGTGGTATTGTACATCTCATTATCGGTTTAATTTACGGCTTGATCTACGGTTTGATTATTCAGCCGATTTTTGGAGGATTGCCAGGCTTTATCTCAGGATCGATTTATGGCGTTATCATCTTTGTAATTGCCTTGATTTTCACTCCGACATTCATGAAAACGCTGCACAGCTGGAGCGGAGAAAATCCAAAAATGAAAATGTCAGCGACGCATTATCACACAGCGTATCACTGCTCTCCGTGCCAAATGCAGCAGTACAGCCAATATGGACAAGATCAAGCAGATCAATATCGTCAAGGCACGCAACAAGGCCAGCCACAAGTTGATCAATACGGCCGTCCTGTCCAACCAAATCAACCACAAGTCGACCAATATGGCCGTCCTGTCCAACCTAGCCAGCCGCAAGTTGATCAATACGGTCGTCCAGTACAACCAAATCAATCACAAGTTGATCAATATGGCCGTCCAGTGCAACCTAGTCAGCCGCAAGTTGATCAATACGGTCGTCCCGTGCAGCCAAATCAACCACAATACGATCAATACGGCCGTCCTGTAGATCCAGGCCATCAAGCCCCGTCGCAGCCTGGTCAAGCGATGCAGGAAAAAGGCTACGGATACAACCAGCAGAACCACCAAGGTGTGAAACATCCTTGCGCGCACAAAAAAGCTGGACTACCAGCATGGCTTTGGGTGCTATTTAACCATCTCGTTTATGGTTTTGTTCTCGGTATTTTCTACAGACCTAGAAAAGCCGACTCTGATAAGCAAGAACAATAGCGCAATCGAAAATAGAGCAAAAAATGTCTTAAGCGCCCGTTTATAGCGGGCGCTTTTTTTTTAAAGCTTTGGCAAAATAAGAACTTGGTAACTGACCTTACGCACGGAGGTGGATTTAGACGCGTAAGCGAAGGTGCCGAGATACAAAGAAGCCGACGAGTTAAACTCCAAGGAGTTTAGCGAGGAGGGTGATGCAGTAGATTGGTGCCTGCTAACCTGAACTCTGGGTTTTGATTGTTTAGATTCAGAGCAGATTAGGTGACAAGTTGTGCCATTTTTTGCGATTCTATAGCCAAAAGCTATAGATGAGCACAAAAAGGGTGCAAGATGGCGGCTAAGATGCCTGAAGATGAATGATATAAACCCAGAGTTCGGGTTGCTAGCTCCGCAGATGAATTCAAATATGTGCGTAAGGTCAGTTGGTAAAGAGTCAATCATCATGCCGGAAACAGTAGAAGATATCAGCGTCATTCACATTGTTTTTCGTGAAGGGCTTAGCCATGATCTTGCTGGTATATTAACTCAGGCTTGCCCCCTATCCTCGCTCAGGCGCGCAAGCAAAAATAGGTGAGATACAAGCTGAGTGACGAGGCAAGGTGGTTTCACCTTGCCGAGGAGAGAAGCGCCGTAGATTGCCTGTTTTTGCACGCGAATGAGTGAGCGTGCCGTAAAAAGAGCTCCATTGTAAACTTCTTTTTTTAACTACTTTAAGGAGTTTGACCATGGAGCTACAAATCATTGCTTTCTATTTTTTTGCAGACGAGGTTTTAAAATAGAATCGTTTAACTGAAGCTCTTCCTGTTTATATTATCGTATAGCATTAGTCTTATTGCCAATTAGGCTGGCTGCAATACACGATCTACGGCGCTGCTCTCCTTATCAAGGTGAATCCACCTTGATTCGTCGCTTAGCTTGTATCTCGCGCATTTCGCTTAAGCCTTCTTGGCAAGATAGGGGGCAAGTTGAGTTATTAATAAAATATACTTTAGTAAAGGTTAAGGAGGTCAAAGCCGTAAACGACTTATCGCAAAACCACGTGTGTTTATCTTAATTATAGGTTATAGTCGTTCGTACTATGTTCTATGTCTTATGCCTGGTTTATTTTTTATTTGTCGTGATGCTCGGAGTTTTTGGAAGCAAGCGAGTAAAAACTGTCGACGATTATCTTGTGGCTAATCGAAAACTTCCTTCTTGGATTCTTTTGCCGACGATTGTGGCTACGTGGTACGGGGCAGGCTCGTGTATGGGGGTTGCTGGCGCCGTTTACTCGGAAGGGGCTTTAAGCGTTTTGGCTGACCCATTTGGCTGCAGTTTAGCTCTTTTGATTGCGGGGCTTTTTTACGCTGGTCCTCTGCGTCGATTAAAATTGCGTACAATCTCAGACGTTATTGGTAAAGCATATGGAAAGAAAAGTGAGATTTTTGCCTCCTCTGCATGTCTGCCATTTTATATTGGCACCTTAGCAGCTCAGATGGTAGCTATCGGTTATTTGTGTCATATTGTGACTGATTTGCCGATCACGCTTGGAATTTGCATTGGGTCGCTCATCGTGCTTACCTACACCATGTGGGGTGGGATGTGGGCGGTGTCGGTAACGGATGTCTTTCAACTCCTATTTTTAACTGCGGGTCTTTTTGTGATTTTTTTCAAAATGCCATCGCCTGAAAATGTCGTGGCAGAACTAAAAACATTATTGCCATGCAAGGCCAATTTTGGCTTATCTTATATCGGTCAAATCCTGATGACAGGGCTGGGTGCCATTATGGGCCAAGACCTCATCCAGCGGTTCTTATCTGCAAAAAACGCAAGTGCAGCCAAAAAATCGAGTATCTATGCAAGTGTTATCTATCTAGCACTTGGTTTAATTCCTCTTATGATTGGGCTTTCTGGACGAGGCGTTTTGCCTGGTTTAGATCTGCCAGAGCTTCTTTTGCCAAGCCTTGCACAGAAACTTTTATCGCCTCTGGGTTTTTCCATTTTTGCTATCGGAATACTCTCTGCTGTTATGAGCACAGCGGACAGTTATTTGCTAGCTGGCACAGCAATCTTTACTCAAAATATTCTCTTTCCTCTATTGCGTATTTCCGAGAAAAACAAACTCAAAGTCATGCGGCTCTCGAATATATTTCTTACCATTTGTGCTTTTTGCTTAGCGCTATACGCTCAGCGTATTTTTGATCTCATGGTGCATTCTGGAGCCTTATTATTTGTGGCTGTTTTTGTTCCTGTGACCTTGGCGCTTTATCTGAAGCAGCCATCGCAAAGAGGTGGTGCCATGTCGATGGCAGCGGGTACACTGAGTTGGCTTGTGTATTTGGGACTATGGGCCATTTGGGGCACGGCGAGCCTAACCGATGCTCTATACGCCGCAGCGATCTGCGGCGTTGTTTGTAGTTTTGGCGGCTACCTCATTTGGTGCCGTAAATCCGATCGCCAGCATCACCCAATCCAGGTAAAATATAGCCAATCTCGTTAAGTCTTTCATCGATGGCACAAACGTAGACTGGCACATCTGGATGAGCCTTGGCAAATCTTGACAATCCTTCAGGTGCAGCAACTAGCGCTCCGAACTTAATCGAGCGAGGACCTTGCTCTTTAATCATATCAATGGCAGCTATCGCTGTGCCTGCGGTAGCTAGCATTGGATCCATCACGATCACATCTCGCTTTTCGATATCTTTTGGCAATTTAAAATAGTACTTAATAGGCTGCAACGTGTCATGATCGCGCTGCAAGCCCACAAAACCGACCCTTGCTGAAGGGATAAAGCTGCGCATACCATCTAAAAAGCCATTTCCAGCTCGCATAATAGAGATCAAGCAAAGTTTCTTCCCATCGATTGTTGGAGCCCTCATTACCTGCAATGGCGTCTCAATCTGGGTAGTTGTTTGTGGCAAATCGCGTGTCATCTCGTAGCAAAGTGCCATGCCAACCTCCGAAATCAGCTTCTGAAACTCACAGACGCTCGTACTTTTCTTTCGCATCAACGTGAGCTTGTGTTGGATGAGGGGATGGTCAAGTGTTGTCACATTTTGACAAAAAGCAGTACTCATTACACATAATATTAGCAAAAATTTCATCATTGCAAATCTCCTGGATTAAGTTATTTAGCGTGGCAGAGTACATAAGGCTAGCTAGCAATGCAAGTATTATGTTAATTTTAAATTATGAGTAAATTATGGGTCCTAATCGCTGACAGTAGCCATGCCGAAATCGTTGAGGTTGAAGGAATGGGGAAGACCATCAGCATCCTCAAACACTTTGAGCATCCTAAAAGCCGCGTTAAAAATATTCATTTTGAGACCGATCGTCCCGGCAGGACTAACGACCGCGCTGGAGGTCAGCGCCATGCGATCGATTCCAAGAGCAATCCACACGAGCATGAAAAGCATATTTTTGCAGGAGAGCTGATGGAGGCGCTAGAAAAAGCACATCGCAATAAAAACTTTGAGCAATTTGCCATCATCGCACCGCCTACATTTTTAGGCGAATTGAACCACTTCATGCCAAAACAGCTCAAATCTGTCCTGCTTAAAGAGGTCAATCACGACATCATCACCATTCCCGATTCTAAAAAAAGACACGATCTCATGTGTAAATATCTAGATCTTTGGAATCACGAATAGACTTAATTTCTTTTATTCTTTATTAGTTAGTTATGAGAGTACGTAGAGTAATTGGCGTTATTTTGCTGTTAATTGGCGCAGGTCTAATGATCAGTGGGCTTATGGCAACGCAAGACATCGCTGAAAAAATTGCATCGGATATCACAGGTGATTATAGCCATGCGACGACATGGAGAATGATTGCTGGGACAATTGTTGTGATAGGTGGTGGTATTGTTACCGTTAGTTCGTTTAGAAAAGGGAGAAGATAAGCATGAAAATGGACCAGAAAAAGTGGCGAGTTATTGGTGTTGTGGTCTTAATATTGGGTATCATTACTCTTTTATTTAGCGTACAAGCAGCTCACAAAATCGTCGAACAAGTTTACGAAGAGGTGATGGGAAGAGAGACGACCTCTGCCAGATGGCACATCACAATCGGAATTCTTATGGTTATCGGCGGACTCCTAGCCATTATTCTTCCGTTTTACAAAAGCAAGTCAAAAAGAAAGTAGCAACCCTCATCGTATGACAAGGATTAGTTTTTAGTCCACTTACCAGAATCTGATTTGTGGTACTCGTGTTTAACTGCGCTCCAGGCAACGCGATACGCAATTTCTTCATGAGATGCGCCGCCGCGACGTTTTTTTGGGTCTTTGTAGTTGTCCCAAGCGTTGTTGAACGCTTCTTTGAAAATATCTTGGGCGTGCTCTGGTAAAACGTGTTGAATGTTTACTGGCAGGTCTTCTGTTGATTTATATGGCATATATGGTAATTGACTTTCGATTCTCCCCTTGTTATATCCATAGCATGATGAAAAGATTATTGCTATGCTGTTTTCTTATTTTCCAAATCTATGGGTCTAATCAAGGTCTCGATCAGGTTAGAAAAGAGCTGAGTACGATTGATCAAAATTTGAATACAATTCGTATTGAGCTTTTAGACTTATCTCAATTGTCTATACAAAAGCTTGAAACATTTCAAATCGGTCTAAAAGAGGCGAGTAGAAACCTTAATCAGATTCGTATTGGTGCAGAAAAAGACCTGCTCTCTGTGCAGGCAATGTTAGATGATTTAGGGCCAGCTCCTGAGCCAGGTGATTTTCCAGAAGATGCTGAAATGGCTGAGCAAAGAGCGCAGTTAAAAGAACGCGTTATTTTTTTTCATAATAGGGTAGCGCGATCCAAAGCCTTGATTGCTAGGTCGACATCTCTTTTAGCGGATGTCAACCAAGCTAGACTAAAACTGCAAGTGTATACCCTTAAAAAACGCAGTAGTCCGTTGTACGAATTGCAAGGTAGCGAAGAAGGGTTTTCCAAAGTTTTTGATCTTTTTCATTTAGGCAATGCTGAATTTAAGAAAGATATTTTTACTAAAATAGTATCAAAAAAAGGCCTGATCATTGGCTGTTTGTTTCTAGCAGTTATTATAGGGTTGTTTTTCGTTAGAAGACCTCTTAAGGCGCGCTATCTGATTCAAAATGGAGATGTCTCTGACATATACAAAATGAAAGAAGCATTGGTTGATTTCATCGCTGATGGGTTTATTCCGTTATCGATAGTTTTCTTATTGCTCTTTTACATAAAAATCATCTCTCTGTTTCCAGATTCCCTTTACATGTTCACGTTCTCTCTGTTTTTACTTCTAGGAGGATTATGGGCCTATTTAGTTCTGTTAAGAGTCTTATTTAGACCGAATATGCCGAGCCACCGATTCATTCACATTGAAGAGGGCTTAATTCATAGCTTATGGAAGCGCCTATCTTGGGTCGGTCCATTATTGGCGCTCACAATCTGGTTTCAAGAAATTGATTTGAAGATCGATCTGCCAGAAGATTTTGCAGACTACGTTAGATTTGGGCTTCAAACAGCACTTTGTGTTAATTTGTTGTTTCTCCTAGATCCTAAGATTTACGGATTTTTACGTAAGTTTTCTAAGTTTGCATCAACGTTATTTCGATACGTTGCAGGGCTCATATTAATCGCAGCCCCCATTTTGCTCTTTGTAGGCTATTTAGCTTTGGCGGAGTATCTTCTTTTTGGGCTTTTGCAGTCGGCAGCCTTAATTGCTCTTCTCTTGATCGGCTTTATTTTGACCAAAGCTGCAATCGATAGCTTAATTTCTCAAAGTAGCATCTTATTCAAAAAATATTCTGTTAAACAGCGTTCAATTACGCTTTTACAGTATTGGCTAGTTGGTTTTTTTGGTTTCTGTTTTTGGCTAGGCGCCATTTTAGGATTTCTCTACATCTGGGGAATAGGATCAAGTTATGTTTCGCTATTTTTAAATAAGCTCTACTACGGTTTTGAGGTTTCTGGGCAGCGCGTATCTCTTGCGCTTATAGCAAGTGCGGTGATTGCTTTTGCGCTATCGCTTACGATGATCAAAGCCTGCATTCATTTCCTCGATAAACACGTCTTTCCCTATACGACTATGCAAAGGGGACTTGCTGAAGCTCTAAAAACAATGATTCGATACGTTTTGATTGTTATCGCATTTATTTTGTGCGTGCGCATCCTCGGGTTTAAATTGACGAGCTTAGCTTATGTAGCTGGTGGTTTGTCAGTGGGCGTAGGTTTAGGGTTGCAGCCAATCATCATGAATTTTATATCTGGTGTTATTATGCTTATCGAAAGGCCGGTGCGGGTTGGAGATACGCTTGAGGTGAATGGGGAATGGGGAACAGTGACAAAAATTAGTGTGCGAGCGACCTGCATTAGAACCTTTCAGCACGCAATGTTGATGGTTCCAAATTCAGAGCTTATCACAAATACTGTTAAAAATTGGACACGTGAAAACACTATAAGACGTCTTGAAGTTCAAGTTGGTGTAGCTTATGGATCAGATGCGGAAAAAGTCTCTCAGATTCTTCTAGAGATTGCTAAAGAGCTTGAATATGCGCTTGTTCAACCTCCGCCGACTGTTGTTTTCAACGCTTTTGGGTCTAGCAGTCTTACCTTTATCCTTAAAGTTTGTATTGCCGACATTTCACAAACACTGACAGCTAAAACGCAAGTCCACAAAGAAATAGCCAAGAAATTTAAAGAAAATGGAATCGAAATAGCCTTTCCTCAAATGGATGTGCATTTAAAACAGGAGCCTACCCATGTCTGATAAAGCATTTTTAAACGGATGCACATTTGAAACGGGTCAAGAGCTTGGTTTCGATGAATTTGTGAGTTGCAAAACATCCTGTTGGGGACATTTTAACCTTTTCCATTCCGCAACGCGTGATTACCTCAAAAACAAAAGCGGTATTGATGAATTTGCTGTCGATGCCATGCTCGCTGATGAGACAAGACCCCGCTTTGTTGAGGTCAATGGTTCGGGCTGCCTGGTTATATTACGAGCGATTAACTTCCATCCAGATCGAGCAAACGACGACATGATTTCAATTCGTTTATGGATCGAGCCTAATCGAGTCATCAGTGTTGTTAAACAAGAGTGTAAGTCTGTTGAGGAAGTAAAAGATCTCATTCAAAAAGGAGTGGGTCCCAAAACAGTTGGTGAATTTGCTGTCATGCTAATCAAGCACGTTCTCTACCATATGGAGCCAGTGATTGCCGAAATCGATGAGCAGACCGTACAGTGGGAAGAAGAATTGCCTGAAAACGCCGAACACGATTTTTTCTCCAACCTGTCAGAGACAAAAAAACAAACGCTTACGCTTAGACGGCACCTAGCCCCAGAGCGCGATGTGATTTTTCAACTGGGCCATACGCCGCTTGAATTATTTACAAAAAAAGAAAAGAGGCAAATTCAAGAGTTGCATGATCGTATTACGATGTATGTGGAAGATCTTGCCTCAATTAAAGAGCGAATCATCAACCTGACAGAGGAATTGCGCGGGCGCTTGGCTACGCATACGGGCCGTGCGATGTATATGTTTTCTCTAGTAGCCGTTATTTTCCTTCCGCTCACCTTTCTTACGGGGCTTTTCGGTATCAACGTGGGTGGCATTCCAGGTGCTGAAACGCCATGGGCATTTGGCGTCTTTTCCGTCATCATGTTTGCCATTGCCATAGGCCTTGTCTGGTTCTTCAGACGCATCCGCTGGTTCTAGAGATTAGCCGCCGGTTCTGAAGCCGGGGAACAGCGTCATGCCGCCGTCGACAAATAGAGTGGCACCATTGATGTAATCTGCATAATCGCTGCACAGCCATGCTGCCGTTCTGGCAATGTCTTCTGGCTCGCCAATGCGATTGTAGGGAATGAGGCGCATGAGATCCTTGTAGGCCTCAGGTGTCTCCCAGGCCTCGGTGTTGATCTTGGTGCGGATAGCTCCAGGTCCGATGCTGTTCACGCGGATTTTATCGGGCGCGACCTCTTGTGCGAGTGTTTGCATCATCATGTGAATGCCGCCTTTAGATGAGGCGTAGTTCACATGGCCAGACCAAGGCACAATTTCGTGGACAGAAGAGATGCAAATGATTTTGCCAAGGGCGCAGGATGTTTTGGAAGGACCTTGAGAACGGAAATGCTTGATTGCCTCTCTAGCTGCCATAAACTGGCCGGTGAGATTTACGCCGATAACCTTATTCCAATCTTCAAGTGTCATCTCTTCGATGGGATGATCGCGCTGCAAGCCAGCGTTATTGATGAGGATATCCACGCCCCCAAATTCCTCTTTCATCGCATCGTACATTTTTAGAATCTGATCTTCTTGTGAGACATCAGCTTGAAAGATGATAGCTTTTGATCCAGCAGCCTCAATTTGGGCTTTAGCTTCTTTGGCCCCCTCATCGTGATGGCCGTAGTTGACTAAAACATCACAACCCGCCTGCCCAAGGCCAATAGCTATAGCTTGTCCAATTCCAGAACTAGCGCCAGTGACAAGCGCGCGCTGTCCTTTGAGGATTTTTAGAGGCTCTAGTTTGGGAGCTGTTGATTCCATCATTTACGCTGTCCTTTTTATGGTTTTGCAAAAAGTTTCTTTAATGAAAAATGTGCTTAAAATCCAACCTGCAATAAAACAGAGTGGGATGAGCAAGAGAGCAAGTCTGTAGCTTTCCACAGAATAGATGGGTACGCCCGCGCTTTTTTGGCCAGACCAGAGTATGTGCAAAATCCAGCCGATAAGAGGTTGAAAGATAGCTCCACCTGCCACAACAGCCATGTTGTTAAAGCCAATAGCGGTTCCTGTCATTGAAGGGCGGTTGGTCTCTCGCACTAGGGCAAAAGTGACGATCTGTCCAGACCCTGCTATGCCAAGACCGAATAAAATAACGCATGAGAGCCAAAACGGAATGGGTAAATAAATCGCAATGATAGAGCAAAAAACGCCAATGATTGCAGCAAGCTGTAGAGGAAGGCAACGCCTGCCTAAGCGATCGGAGATCCAACCTAAAAAAGGCGCTGAAATAGCAGAGCCTAGCCACACCATGGCAATGGCCAGTGCAGCGTGTGTATTGCTGATTTGATATCTAACCATGATAAAGGGGACACCCCAGAGGGCTGCAAAAGCTGCGACAGGAGCCCAAGAGCAAAACGCGTAAGCGCCGATGGCGTAGGTTTGCTTGTGTGTGAGGATTTCTTTTAGCTTGTGTAAGAGGCGTAGATGGCTATCTTCATGGTGCGCAGGTGCAACCTTTGTGGGATAATCGCGCACAAAAATCAAGGCAATGACAGCTATACCACTGCCAACCGCTGCTAAAACCATCATCATGTGGCGCCAACCAAGCGCATTGATGGCATATGATAAAGGCAGCTCTCCAGAAAGAGCTCCCATCGAAGCTAAAAATTGAGCTATACCGACAAGCAGGGCAAACGATTTTTTCTGAAACCAGCGCGATGCCACAACTAAAACACAAATGAAAGCAAACGCTGACCCAAAGCCCATGAAAAAACGGCCTAGCGATGCCATGGCAAAGGTTTCTGTGGTGCCGAAAAAGAGCGCGCCGCAAGAACAGACGATAGCAGAAATGGTGATGAGGCGCCTTGGGCCGAAACGGTCGACGAGTAATCCTGCGGGAATTTGCATCAGCGTGTAGCTGTAAAAATAAAAGCCAGCCATCAGCCCTAATTTTCCGGCGCCGATATTAAAATCGAGCATCAGATACTTGGTCATCACGCTAGGTGAAACTTGCAGCGCCATCTCATAGATGAGAAATAGCGTTGCGATGACATAAATGGTAATTGCCCACCATGGGCGTTTGCTGAACATAATTTTCTTTTACCAAATCATTTCATCAATTAAAATAAAAATTATGCAAAAGGTTGTTTTTATTCCTGGCCTTGGTGAAACAGGCAAAGCTTTTTATCATCAAATCGGAAATCTAGGTGATATGATTGATCCGATTATTTTTGATTACGATGCATTTGAAACAACAGATGCAATGGTGGGTCAGCTAGTTGAAATCCTACCTACTGATTGCACGCTCGTTGGCCATTCGATGGGCGGGTTCTTAGCGCAAAAATGCGCAGCTCAGATACCGGTAAAAAATCTCATCTTAATCAACACATGGGCCAAACCCACTTATGAATTTTTAGAGCAAAACAAGATGGCATTTGAAGCTGTGGATGAAATAGGATTAGAGGCGATGTTCAAACATCAAACGCCACTTTTATTTTATGACAAAGAAAGTCAGCTTATTCAGGACTCAATCAAAGCTCTTTTGGAAAAACCACCAGAGGTTTACAAACGCCTTTTTCATGCCCTTTCATTTGGTGAAGATTTAAGCGCTCATTTACCCAAGATTACAGCCCGCACGCTCATCATCCATGGCCGTCATGATGTGCTCTTTAGCCAAGAGCAGCACCAGCACATGCAAAACCTCATACCTGGAGCCAAAATGACCATTATTGAAGAGTCAGGACACGTTAGCCCCATCGAACAGCCACAAGCTGTCACTGCTTTACTGCGTTTATTTATCGGGGAATAGTTCTTTTTTCTTTTTTTGTGAAGCGCGTTTATCGGCGTAGTAAGAGTAAATACCAATTAATCTAGCGACTAAAATGGCGACATAGAACTGACCGATGATGCCCTCTAAAATCGTAAATGTTTGGGCAGTATCGCCAATCGCGTTGATAGTTCCATAACCGATAGAAAGCAGAGTCACAAAGCTAAAATACATCATCTCAGAAAGTAGGTGCGTATGGATATACCCATCAATCGTATTTGCTTCTAAAAGGAACGAGCCAGGACTCATATACTCAATTAGCACAAAAATAAAGGCAAAGCCAAACGCTATCATAAAATAGACACAAACAACACCGCGTAGCGTTTCAAGTGTGACTTTAGCATTGAGGACAACTTTAGATATAATGGATGCAGAACTAAAAAGAATAAAAGCGAACGTTAAGATAAAAAACGAATAGATAAAGATAGGGTCTCTATAAAGGATGAGAAGCCAATTCGAAATAAGTGCAGGCACCCCCATGCAGATAAAGGCCCATGTGCCAGCTTTAGAATGTTTGACATTGAAAATCGAAGAGATGAACACGCCCGTTAAGCAAAGTTGCCAGATCGCGTAGTAGACGCCGCCGCTGTCGTAAGGGCGAAAAACAAAAAGTAATATCAAAAAGATAAGCAGCAAAGAAAAATACTTTGAGCAAGCAGAATATAGACGATCGTAAAATTGTTTTAACATAATTTGTTTTTAAATTATAAGTGTAACTTTGTCAAGGTTTGCCAAAAATTAGAGACTAAACTTGCGATATCTTGACTTTTTTTATCATCCAACAGCATGCCATTGGCATCAAATTTTTGATTAGCCTTTGGTAAGCTAACATGTGTTGGCATGACCATCGTGCCGATATTTTCTAGCACACTTTTTGCAGATACAAGCCCCCTTTGTCCGCCTAAAATCCCTGGGGATGCGCTTAGAAGAGCTGCTAATTTATCCTTAAAACAAATCAAATACTCGGCCTCGTCAGGTAAGGGTCTTGAAACCCAGTCAATGGTATTTTTAAATACGGCTGACATGGACGAATTATACTCTGGCAAAGCCAAGAGCAATCCTTGATGGTCCATAAAAAGGGCTTTTAGGCGTTTGGCGTTATCAGGAAGCCCACTTGCTTCCTCGTCATCTCCATCATACATCGGAAGGGGATAATCCTTGAGATCGATATGGGTGATTACAGCGCCGGCTTTATGGCCGGCAGCGATGGCGTGAAGGAGTAGTTTTTTATTGAAAGAGCCCGATCGCAGGCTACCTGCAAAGGCTAAAACTTTTGCTTGCATGTCTAAGAAATAGCAAAAATTTGAATAAATTGATAATAATCCTTTAATTTGGTATGCTATTGGTGCCAAAAAAAGTGAGTTTATGTCGATCACACCTATTACAGCAGCCGAAATCGGCGTTCTAGTAACACAAAAGCCTCAAACGAGTTCTTGGGGCTCTAGGGTCGTTTCATCCACTTTTTTAAAGTCCACAGCGATCAAAATCATGAAAATTGTGGCTATTCTTCTAATTCTTGGCCTAGTACTGACGGTTATAGATGTTTGGATGGAACACAATTTAGATCGTTTTAAGGGAAATATCCCACCTGCGCCTGTTGGTCCTCCTGCTCCTTTTACTCCGACGGGTCCAATTAACCCAATTCCTCCAGCAACAAATCCTTCCAATCCGATCGTGAATCAAAGACCACCTTTGCCTGAAAATTTGCCACAAGGGGATATAAAAAATATTTTATCTGAAGCCGAGAGAAATACTCTTATAAATAAACTAGCTAGCTTGACAAAGCCTATTGGTATCAACAATCACGGCAACGATTGCTTCATGAATAGTTGTATGCAATACATCATGCATTCGGAATTATACTCATTTTTTCTTGACCCAAAGAATTTAAAACCAGAAGTAGAAAATGCAGTAGAATTTTATCGCTTGTTTGTGTGGTTTGCCGAAGGGTATGCAGAGGGAAAGTCCGATCTAAGATCTGATTACTTCCGTCGGTATGTCCCATGTTCTGAAGGGACTCAGGAAGACTCGTATGATGCTTTAGGTTCTGCTTTGCATTTCTATCATCAAGAGCGTATCTCACAAACGAAAATTGTGAAGCTAAAAGCCAATGATACTCGCATACCAGGTGGGGTTTTCCACTCGCAAAGCTCTCATAATGCATCACCACTTGTAGAATTGGATTTTCCCGATCAGAATAGTTCCAAGGTGCCAATTAAATCTTTATGGAAAGAGAGTTTTCACACAAAACTAGAAGATTATATAGTCTCTTTGTCTGAAGAACAGAAGATTAAAGCAAATACAACAACAAAAGATGAAGAGTTTGATTTTAAGCTACCCGATTTGCTTTTACGTGCAAAAAGATTTAAGAAAACACTTAATGAATACGGCATGCTAATTGATATGAAAGTGGATAATAAAATTGATTTTTCAGATGCGCTCCCTTTAAATTTTGGAAATAAACACTTTTTTGATTTAGTAGCATTTACAGTACAGAGAGGAACTCTTAGAGGAGGGCACTATGTTTCTTACGTTAAGCGTCAGGGGCAATGGTATTTTATTAGCGATAGCTCTGTTTCAAAACCGCTAGTTGAGGAAGACGCATTAAAATTTGCGGAAGATGGCTACATGTTCTACTTTAAACAAATTCCTAGACCGCGCAGTGACTCGAGCTCTTCAGATAGTTCATCGGATGATGGAGCTTCAACTCCAAGATCAATCGATCTTCTCTCTGACGACGAGCTTCCTCCAACTAACCTAAACCCTTCACCGACTAGATCAGAAAATGTGTAGTCAGATTATTTATAGGGCTAGAATTGCCAGCTATTCCTGCAACAAATGGACAGCGGATGCATTGAAGCGCCCCTTTTACTCTCTTGAGCTTAGCCAGTCGAATTGGCTCATTACGAAAATTGCCAAAATGATCCTGATGGGGCTTTCTGTGGGAGCATCGATTGTCCCACGCTTTCTAGCTAACATTTTAAATCCACATGACTTTTGCCATACAAAAGGGGATGCCCAAGCACTCGATGTAGCAGGGGAAATTGACGTTTTAAGCATGAATATTTTGGGCTTTCATGCCCAGCAAGCAAACGGCGAGGGCAGACCTTTTTGGGAAGATCGGTTTGAGCTGTTCTGCCAGGCCATAGAAGAGGCTGATGCTGATGTCGTCTGTTTGCAGGAAGTGCACTCTGGCAGCTGGCTTGAAAACAAACTTATCGAACGCTTCAAGGGCAGGTACAGCGACTTTTATGGTGATATTGCGCCAAAAACGCTCATGTTTGGAAGTGGGCTCTTTGTCATGCATCGTATCAAGAACGCTACACTAGATGTGCAAAAATACAAAGATAAGACGGGCGGGGACAGCAAGTTTGTCAATAAAGCTTTTGCTGTATTAAAAACTAAAGATTTCAGTGTGATTAATACCCACATGCAATCGGGTAATGCTAGAGAAGATAAAGACTTTCGCAAAACGCGTTGGAAGCAAACAGAGCAATTGGTCGAGTATGCAAGAAGCCTTGGGACTAAGGTCACCATTTCATGCGGTGACAAAAATGAAGACAGAACAGATGAGGCTTGCTACAACACCTCCATGCTCAATCCGAAAAACGGACATATTATTGATGGGTTTGCATCCGATGAAGAGCGCAAAAAATTCACGCAAGCCGATCTAAATAAAGATGGCACGATATCTTCGCAAGAAGCTGTGGATAACATCGTTGCCATTCGTGCTAAAAAAGATGGCGATGCTGGCTGCACGCTTGAGACCAAGCAGTGGACGCATTTTAATCAACGTTGGAGTCCAACCGATCACGCAGCGCTCCTTGCCAAAGTTAAATTTACAGCAGCTGCATAAATTGTCAAGTACTTGACAATTTGCCCTCTTAAGCTGTAAAACTGTTAGCCATGGATCAATACACCGCCGTGCTTTTCTTCTGGGTCAAGCGATTAGGTATGCCGCTTGTCGCCGTTTATCACATGCTTTGCTCAAGTGTTTTTTTTAACACAGAGATTGAAGGGGATACAGGTCTTGAATACTTTGCAAACCAAGCCCTAGCACCTGTGAATTATCTGCTAGCTGGCCGCAAAGCCACCTACGATGAAAAAACGCATCAGTACAAAATTGAGCAAAGATTCGATTACAAGGAGCATTTTGGAGTGCGCACCCTAGCCTCCCTTGCTTCGCTACCATTTTCTGTGACTGTTGGAAGTGGACTTAAGGCTTTAGCATACTTAGACACATCGGTACAAAAGCGGCATAAAGCAGTCATAGCCTCGATTAATCACCACCCGGTGCAATCCAATTTAGCATACTATCGAGAATTAGGTGTGCAGGTGGGCAGCATGCATGCGTCTGATAAGCTAAGATCGCCCATTTACGATCGCAGCGATCACCAAACCGAGCACTTAAGCGTTTACAAAACCGCGCTGCATGACATCGATGCTCTCTTAAAAAAACACGATATTCCCTACTGGCTTGATTGCGGAACACTGCTTGGTGCCTATCGCTACCGTGGATTTATCCCCTGGGATGAAGATCTGGACATTGCGATTCTGCAGCCGGATTTTGACAACGTCAAAAATGCTCTTGCTGAGCTGGATCCTGATAAATATCAAGTGCTAGATTGGTCGAGTCGCGATAAGGCTAAAACATATCTTATGGTGCACATTAAAAACACCGGGTATCTTATCGATATTTACCATTTTAGCATCGAATCTGATAAACAGACTCTGAGCGGCATCATCTCTAATATCGACTGCATGTTTTTACCGAGTTCCTGGAAAGTACGAGAAGGTAGGTTTGCCAGATCTGTACCGTACGAGATGGTCTTTCCGCTTAAAAAAACGAGCTTTGAAGGCATCGAGGTGTCTGTGCCAAACGACACGCCTGGCTATCTAAAAGGCGTCTATGGTGACGATTTACGTCCTGCTAAAATTTACAACAAAGAAACAGGACAGTACGAAAAAGACCTCACGCATCCTTACTGGCAGCTCGAATACGCGCATTAAAATCTTGTAAAGTTTTTGTTGAATTGTTAGTCTTGGTCTCTTTGGAGGTAACATGTTAAAAACAATCTGTGTCCTATGTTTAGCAACGCAAATCTTTGCAAGTGATAGCTGTATAGCATCACAGCTTGGTCTTCGCAGGCTCAAAGAAGCCCGTGACATCGAAGCCTTTTTCCCCCTAACAGAAGAGGGGATTGCCGCGCGAAAACAAGCGATGGTACAAGGATTTGAACTGGCTGTCGATAAGCTCATTAGCTCAAAAATTGGCTTTGATACGAGCGCAAAATACTACGATTTAGCTTTTGGTGGCATGGCTTATGGCGCTGAGATGTTTGAAATGGTGGGGATGGTACACACCGATCCTGAAATTCGAAAACTTGCCTCTGATACCGGATCAGAACTCCGCAAACTGACACAAAATACACTTTTGCAGCATCCTGAAATCTACATTGCACTTGACTCAATTGAACGCGAAGAGCTGACAAAAGAGCAGGAGTACTTTCTAGATGAAACTCTCAAAGAGCTCAAAGCTCAAGGGCTAGGTTTGCAAGAAGGGTACCGCGCAGTTGTCAAATTACTGCAGTCGGACCTAATCGATTTATCCGATCGATTCTTGCGCAATATCCGCGAAGATAAAAGATGCGTTGTTGTCTCTCACGATGATCTGCGTGGCATGAGCAATGCTTTTATCGAGACGCTCAAAAAAGATGAAAATGGTAACTACATTTTGGCCATGGATTACCCCACTTATTTTCCCATTATGAGTCAATGCCCGGTAGCAGAGACTCGAGAAAAAATGCTGAAAGCTTTTCATAGCCGCGGTTATCCTGAGAATGAAACCATTTTAAAGCAAATATCCTGCAAACGTCATGGATTGTCGCATGTGCTCAGCTACCCGAACTTTGCATCGCTGCAGCTCGAGCAAGAAATGGTTGGGTCACCGACAAGAGCTCAAGCATTTTTAGATGAGATGGGTCAAAAGCTTCTCTCAAAACAACAGAGCGAAGCTGAGCGTTTAAAAAGTGATTTGCCAGATGGCGTACAACTCGACGCGGATGGAAAATTCTATCCTTGGGATTTGGCGTATTGCTTAAGAGAGTATCGAAAAAAACACTTTGATCTAGATGAAGAGAAAATAAAAGCTTACTTTCCACTTGAAAAAACACTGCGTGGTCTTATGAATGTGTATGAAAAATTCATGAGCATCCAACTAGAAGAAGTCGATGTCAACTTGTGGCATGAGGATGTGCGCTTAGTTAAAGTTACCGATCCTACCTCTGGTAAATTGCATGGCTTTATCGGGTTAGATCTGCATCCGCGCCCAGGTAAGTACAATCATGCTTGTGATGTACCTGTGCATCCAGCTCTTTGCTGTGGCAAATGTGATACGGCGGCTCTTAGTGTTCTCATTTGCAACTTTCCCAAAGGGGAACCATCACTCATGCGTCTTAACGATGTTAAGACATTCTTCCACGAGTTTGGCCATGCATTGCACGATATGTTAGGACGCACCGAATTTATTTCTACTTGCGGTACGAATACCAAAACAGATTTTGTCGAGTTGCCCTCACAAATTTTAGAAGAATGGCTTTGGGATAAAGATGTCCTGCAAATGTGTAGCTCTCATTTTGAAACCGGGCAGGCGCTGCCAGATGATATCATCGAGCGCATGATCGAAGGTAAAAACGCCTTTAGGGGTTTTGAATATATGCGACAAATCATGCTAGCTAATTTTTCTCTTAAGCTGCACACGGCTCCTTGCCAAAACTTAGACAAGCTCTATTTAGATTTAAAAAACGTCTACCAGCCTCATCTAGTCTCGTTTGAAGGGGATCGTTACTACCTAAGTTTTGGTCACCTTAGCCATTACGCAGCTAGATATTATGGCTATCTATGGTCAAAAGTCTTTGCTCTAGATGTGTTTGAACAAATAAAAAAGCAAGGGCTTTTAAATCCTGAAGTAGGAACGCGCTACATCAATTGCATCATCGGCAAAGGTGGAAGCAAAGATCCAAATGAGCTGCTCGAAGACTTTTTAGAGCGAGAGCCAACGCAGGATGCCTTCTTCACCAATATAGGCCTGCATGGAAGCTGAAGAGCATCCAGCTCATCCATGGCGGGCAAGATTTGTCATCTCATGTGTGATGCTTTTGCTTGGCCTAATCGGGCTAGTTATTGCAGACTTCCGCCATAATGGAGCGCTCCTCTACTGGAAATGGATCACACCGGTGTATGGAGCTTTAGCTATTAGCCTAAGTTGGTATCTGCACCATCGAAAAGAAGATTTTCGGCCCCTGCATCTATTGCAAGAAGTTTTTCACTGGGCTGCGGCTGTAGGTGGCGTGTATATCTTTAACATGTTTGTAGCCATCGGCATCATGGCACGTTTTGAAGCAGCGCTTGCTGTCATTACCATCTTGGGCTTGACGACATTTCTGGCGGGTCTTTATATCGAATCTACGCTTATTATCGTCGGGCTTCTACTCGGTCTTTTTGCCGCAGGTGTAGCCATCGTAGACGAATACCTCTACTCCATTATGATCCCGCTCACCATCATCGCCATCGTCCTTTTACTGTGGATCACCAAAAAGAAGAAAAAAGTTTAGGGCGAGATAATCTTCCGGCGCATTTAGAATCCTTGCTCGGGGGCAATATTAAAATACAGCACCCCTCGAAGGCGGACGCTGCTAACCTGAACTCTTTCGTTTTGATTGTTTAGATTCAGAGCAGATTAGGTGACAGATTGTGCCATTTTTTGCGATTCTATAGCCAAGGCGCTATAGATGAGCACAAAAAGGGTGCAAGATGGCGGCTAAAATGCCTGAAGAT
>JAJFLZ010000023.1 GCA_021772435.1 Chlamydiota bacterium
ATCTTCAGGCATCTTAGCCGCCATCTTGCACCCTTTTTGTGCTCATCTATAGCGCCTTGGCTATAGAATCGCAAAAAATGGCACAATCTGTCACCTAATCTGCTCTGAATCTAAACAATCAAAACGAAAGAGTTCAGGTTAGGAGTATCTGGTCGGCAACAGAATGAAAAAATGCATGTGACCAAATTTCTAATTTAGACGGATCTTTTAAAAAAACGCAAATATCCTCGATAGCATTGTCTATATCTAGTGCATCGATTTTAGCATGCAACAACTGAGAAAATGTGGCCTGGTTTAAGTCTACAGAATTCTTTAAGTGCAAGCTCTGCTTCATCCGGGATTCGAGATGCTGCAAATGCAGAGGGATACGGTTAGAGACAAACCAGACAAAGTCGTACCAATCTCGCCCCTTAATACGACTTTTCCATTCGCGACAAAGCAGCGCGTGCATTTTACCGGCAAAAAGATCAGGCTTTGAAAAAACTTGGATAGGAAAGGTAATCGGCTGGAGCATGAAAAATTGTTCAGTATTGAATTGAGGAGGTGGATCTGTATCGACTTCTAATTTAATTTTTAGCTTTGCATGAGTATGGCAGGCTTTTCGAATTTCATCGCTGACATCAACTTTAACTAGATGTTCCAAAGTCCCTAATTTCACAAATGCAGATTGAACCGCAGATTCAGTTGTTTTCTGCTTGCGGTTGACTGTTACATTAAAACCGAAATTCAGCAATTCTGTTTGCAATGCAGAAAGGTAATGATCCAATTGAAAATCCGGCATTGGTTGCAAGAGCGAAAAGTCTAAATCTTCGCTAAATCTATCTAATTGATACAGTATTCTAAGAGACGTACCTCCGTAAAATGCTGCCTTTTCAAAAAATTTCGCCCTCCACAAGCCTAGCAAAGCAACTTCCTGAATAATTTCCTTCAGCGCATTGTCATAATCGTTCATGGTACGACACTTGTATTTTGAAAGCATATCCAAAACGAGCTGATTCATCGCAAGCCTCTTAAGTACGTGGTTAAAAGTTTGACCGTCGGGTTTCTGTAAGCATCTGCAATTTTTTCAATGAGCGCAATATTAAAATCCAAAAGCAAATGATCATCGATGCGCAGATCGTCAAAAAGATACTCTTTTAAATCAGGAATTTTTAGAACTGGTGGATGTTGTGCTATTAAGTCGCATAAAGCTTTTTCAGGTATGGCGATTAAATAATGATGCCTATCTGAAGGTTGCATTTGTCGCACCCCCAATTGAAACTTTTTTAAACCAATATACTTATAAGAAAAAACGCCCAGCGGCGTAGAGAAATACTTATCTCTGCGACTTGTCATGCTTGTGATTGTTTCCACCCGTTCTGGGATAAGACCGTAATACGATAGAGCATACTGCATTGAAACATAAGATGGCCCATAAATCCAATTTGCTAGTACCTCTTTACATATCGGTCCCCTCCGATATTTGGGCCCAAAAACATAAATTCCTTTCTTAACGCGTATGATGGATTCCGATTCAATCAGTCGAGTAATTTTATTTCTAGGCTTTGCATAGTCTCTTAGATAGCTCATGAGCAATGCATAATCAAACTCCTCACACTCTAAATCCCGCCTCAGATCCTCTATCATAACTTCTCCAGTATGTCCTTTATTATGGGACTTTCTGGCTAAACAATCAACTATTTTTATAACTTACTAATTGTTAATTACTTAATGCTGGCTCTGCATTTTTTGCGAGCAGGCTTTTTAACTCGTCTTGACTTCCAGTACTGCACGATATTTTTGATGAATGGATGGCAAATATTTTTGTGGTACATTTCGAGGTAATCATCAACGGAAAACCCATGATCATCTACAACGCTATAGTCAGAAAAAGGGGCCAAAAAAATCACCATTGCCAGCCGGTCCACTTCGATAGCAAGCATTAGCGGCGTCGCACCTTCATCATTACATCTACAACTCGCATCGTCTTCTACAAAATTGCAGACCAGTGCGTTAAAATTATCTGACTCTATAGCTTGTTCAATGCTTACTTGCGCACTTCCTGAATTGACAAATAGATCACGTAAAAGTTTCACCCAATGCATGCTAATGGAGCCAAAACCCGTTTGTTTTTGATGAATTGTTTCGAAGGCAGATAGAAGATTCTTTGTCATTAAGCTAAGACTTTTTTCTCTATGCTCAAAGAGACCGCTAAAATGACTGTCATTATTTACAACTAATTTCATATTAACCAAATAATAAAAGATCAGAGTAATTACATCTAGTTAAACTATTGTTTTGACTTGAGAAATTCTAGATTACGATACGCGTCTTTTTTCATGTAGGACGGCGCTTCTTGGTAAGAGCTGCGGGCGTGCTCAAAGGCTTCTTTGGACTCCCCTTTGCCGTAGAGATACTGAGAGACCATCATATGGATGCGCCATAGGTGATCGGGATCGCTTTTGCCGTATTTGGCAATGTAGTCAACCAGTGGCTGGATGACATCGTGTGCTTTTAGGTCTTCAATTTCTGCTTGAGATTGGAAGTCGAGAATGGACAAGCGGTAATGTGCGCCGTACTTATTGTCAGGATCGAGCTTGAGAATATTAGCACGCATCAGTTTTGCTTCAGGCTCATCTGCTCTCCCCTCTGTGAGAAGCGTGCTGTAGCGCTCTAGATAGAAATAAGGATCGACCTCCGATTGCAATCCCTTCTCTAGAACACGATCCATCAGGTGTTGTGCTCCTAGCTCTCTTGCGTCCGCATAATGAAATTTGAGCGTTTCGATATCAATATGGGGAGCAACAAGAGCTGCTGTAATGCCTTGATAACGCCCTAGCAGCGACCTGAGGTGTGATGCGAATTGTTCCGGATCAGAGGAAAATAGTCCTGTTCGAGAAATTTCATGCCCTTCAACATCGACCAGAATAAGCATGGGAAAGCTATCGACGTTAAATTTAGTCTTCAGTTCGCTGTTTTGAACAATCAATTCTTTTTTGTGCATCTCAATTTCGGGAAAGTCGATTTGAGCAAAGATAAAATCTTTTTTTAGCACATCGTAAAAAGTGGGCGCATAAAGGATGTTTTTTGAGAGTTTCTGAGAGTCAACATCCCAATCTGATCCGGTAAAAAGCAAGATCATCGGTTTTTTGAAGACTTTGGCGATTTGCTCCGCTTTGGCATAGTCCTGCGTGATCGGGATTCTGTGAGAAAGATCCACGGGGGCGGTGGCAAGTAAAGCTGATAAAATAATACTCAACATAGTAAAATCCAGTTATAGAAAATGAAAAATTATTTGCCTACGATTATTTTACGTCACAGACGTGAAAATTTAAAAAAATGTTCACTGCGCGGTTTAGAAAGCCGCGATGATGTGCATTTTTTGACCTATCCTAAAGGCGCCTTACCAAATCTAGAAAATTATGTCATGCTGTCGATGGATGGCCCTGAGCTCTCTGGAGCCGATCAAGATAAAGGAATTTTTTTGCTTGATAGCACCTGGCGCTACGCCGATGTGATGGCCAAATCTGTTCCGCCCCAAACTGAAAAGCGTTCGCTACCCGGACACTTTAAGACGGCCTATCCTCGAAAACAAGATGATTGCATCGACCCTTCCCGCGGACTAGCCTCAGTTGAAGCCCTGTATATCGCCTATCATATCCTAGGTAGAGACTGCAGCGGCTTGCTTGACAATTACCACTGGTCAAAACAATTCATTGATGAGCTCAATCCCGAGCTCAACACCCATCAAACCAAATGATATTAAAAAAACCAACCGTAGACAAAACACTTTTTACTAAAATTAATTATATCTAATGCTGACGAGATCTGGATTTCGGATGCAGTTTTGACCCGAGTAACCTGAACTCTGGGTTTTGATTGTTTAGATTCAGAGCAGATTAGGTGACAGATTGTGCCATTTTTTGCGATTCTATAGCCAAAAGCTATAGATGAGCACAAAAAGGGTGCAAGATGGCGGCTAAGATGCCTGAAGAT
>JAJFLZ010000024.1 GCA_021772435.1 Chlamydiota bacterium
TGGTTATCAAAAGTTCTTCGGACACTTTTGCCTCCTGTTGTTAGGGTGAAGATTTAACAACAGGATTTTTTATTTGATGATTTTTCTCAAGTCTTTTTTGTTAAGCTATTTGCTCTAGAGTTGATCCATGATTCGCGTTAAGAAACGCAAGATGGAATGGCCCTGTTTTTGCAAAAAAAACCGTGCACTTACGCCAGCTATTCTAGTTAAACCCATTTACGCCATAAGCTCTCTTTTTAGAGATCTAACTGAAAGCTATGCCTCGGCTACTAGCGGTTTCGTTGATAAACGCTCTTCGGAACAATACCCAGCAAACCTAGACGCATTAACTTCTGTTGAGGACACACATCACTTACCATTTGATTTACTATTGTTTGGGCTTTTCTTTTTCTCTCTAATGCTTGCTCCAATTCGTTAACAGCCACAGGAAGCTTATCAGAGCACCTACTTAGAGCTGTCATTCGAGGCCCTTTGATGATATCGACTACCGGCCGATTATTCAATGGGTTTTGCATGAGTTGAATTAACTGCTGGTTAGGAAGAAAATTAGACCATCGCCCTAAAACTTCCTTTTGAAGCATTATGGTGCGCTTCAACTCCTCAATTGTTTTCGCATAGTTTGCAATAGTCTGTGAAATTTCAACATGTGGAGCACCATGTTTGATACGTTGATAGTCTTCGTATTTCAAAGGAACACTAGCAAGACAAGTCAAGTTTCTAGTTGCCGGATGAAAGCATCGATATAAATAGGAAAAAGGGTTTTGAGCTGGAAGGAATCTTGATATATTTGAGCGAACTAAAGACCGTCTCATAATAGTTTTATATGCACGCGGCTCACTTGCAAATGACAAGAGATCTTCTTTCACAAGCGCTTGCACAACCGTAGGATGAGTTATGTTCTCATCCAAATGAGAATAAAATTTATTATCACAATCAAGAACTTCAGAAGCAGTCTCGTTATCATTAACCTCAAAAATCGCTTGTTCAAGCAATCTAATATTTTTATAAGAGTCAACAGTGTTAGTATCTAGCCACAGTTTTTCTAGTGACTTAACTTCCTCTGTACAAGATTTTTCAATCAGTCTCAATATATGACTCCTCAATTCGCCAAATTCCTTGATTATCACAAGTGGGTCTCCTGTGAAGGCAGCTACTAATTGATTTAGGTAACCTAGAAATGATGAGCTTCTGGTGTTCAAAACAGCCCAAAATACATTTCTGAAACGCTCGAGATGATCATCAATATTTTCACCAAATATCGCCCCTAGAGTTTTACTATAAACAGAATCCCTTCCGGGCAAATGATGCTCTTGCAAGCAGATCATAATGAACCCTTTTACGGTAAAATTTTGCACGGATATAATATCTTCTAGCGACATCCCTGCTACATCCCTCACACTCTCCAATAAACCTCTAAATCTAGTCTGAAACTCCTGCACCAAATCGTCTGAACTTAGCTCTTGCTCTATCTTCAATATGACTAGTTTCACCCTATCTATGAATTTATCAAAAATTTCTTCAAAACAAGCTACAGGAAACTCAGATTTGATAGGGTCATCTCCTTTCACATGTCTAAAAACAAACCTAGAAAGAGCTTCATTGCTTTTATCAGTTTCGGTTTTTTGAATATCTCCAAAAAAATATTGTGACATCCTGTTAGGTAGCAGATCGCGAAGAATATCCTCCTTATAAGATTTCGGTATCAAGCTTTTAAAGTATGCTTCGCTTTTTGCTACTAAGGCTTGACGAACCGAAAATGGATCCAAATCTCTCAATTCCTCAATCCTCTCACATCCCAATTCTTTTACCAATCCTTTAACGGCAATATAACTTGCAATGCATTCATCCCGGCTCAACCTTTCAGGCATGCTGATGTCAAACACTCTATTAAGCCTCTGAAAATAGATGCCCGCCAGCTGATCTACTACACCTTCCCATAACCTACAAACCTTGCTAGCACTAACAATATCCTCTGCTGACAAACCCGTAAGATCATGATCTAAAATCATATACACATGATCAAACACCTCTAAAGACGAAGATGAGCTATTTGAAGAACCAACTATACTAGACATAATAAACACCATTTTTTATTAAATTATAATACATATAATAATATTTGTCAATGAATTATTTTATAATTAAAATCGAATTATTTTATAATTAACATCTAATTATTAGAGACTTAGGTCATATTGTCTATTTTAAACCGCCATCACCGCCTAATTCATAACCCACCGCTCTAAACAAAATTAAAAATTGACACTTACTAAAAAACACCTACACTCCACACAAATCAATGGAGGTCTTATGGTGAATCCCGTAAATCCAGACTCGTAAGAAGTAAGCACATTAAACCCAAGTCTCTGCAGCTCAAAACACTAGACATAGCCCTCATCGCAACTCAACCACAAAATTTGAAACATTATTAATTAAATTAATTTATCAGCATTTACAATAATTATTGCCTTTAGTAATATATTTAATATAACTTTAACATGGAAAAACAATGAGCAACCAATTACAAAATCTAAATAATCAAACAGATTGTCCAATCTGTTTGGAAACACTCTCCCAGGAAAGCAATGAAGCCAATACTAGCAGGCAAAAGACAGAATTAATTTGCAATCACATCTTTCATGCTGACTGCATCGGAAGGTGGTTAGAAAGCCACAACACTTGCCCTATGTGCCGACGCCAAGTTAATCATCCCGCGCAGCGAGATCCCCGGGTAGCAATGGCGCTTAGAGACATCATAGCGCCAAGAACAGTATCTGTACCATTAAGGCATTCTCAAGAACATACATATACGACAAGAGCAGCACCTGCACCAGTAAGTTCTTCTGAAAGACTTATAGTAGCTCAAGGAATTACAGTAGATCCTAATGGAAGAACCATGTTTACTGCACTTAACCGAGAAGGTCAAATAGTTCAATCTAGAGAAATTCCAGCTATTCGTAATTACAGTCCTCCTCCTCGAACAAATTCAAGTCATAATAAAAACTCAATAACTAATACCGCTCTAACAATACTAACACTCCCAATCGTCCTCCTAGCGTTTACATTTTTATCAATAATTGAGCGCCTAAAAAACAGAAATCTTAATTCACAGTATATAACCGTGACTTAGTGATCCCTACGAAAATCCTTCCACCTCCTCTGAAACAAAATTAAAAATTGACACTTACTAAAAAAATACCTACACTCCATGCAAATCAATGGAGGCCGTATGACAAATCCAGTAAATCCAGACTCGAAAGAAGTAAGCACACCCAGAGCACTACCTAGAAACCAAGCTTCTCTAGCTCAAAAAATCCTAGTCATAGCTCTCATCATTTTAGTCATTTTAGCGCCATTCACTGCTGCCTTAGCACCCCTTGCCATGCCGAAAAGCAAAATGCATCATCACTCTTCCAGCCTATCAACTCATTCCATAGCTCAAAAGACCCTTTGTCCTGCTATGCCGTTCAACTCTGAGCGCACCACACTGTCCTACACAGGAAACCTTTCCAATAACCAAACACTATGCATGGCTAATAACCCCGTAAAAAACATCGACCTTCAAGGTGGCATCAACACATACAATCAAGTAGCAGCCCTTGCAGAAAGCATCAAAACAAACGACATTGAGTCACTCAACATCGGGCATGGAAACTGGCCCAGCAACGCATCAACACCTCTCTCTGAGGCCATTCCAAACTCCCATCTCAAATCACTCAACCTATCTCACACCAACCTAAACGACCAAGGTGGCAGTCAAATAGCAAAATCCACTAAAAGCTCACCTATCACCCACCTCGACCTAAGCAACACACAAATCGGAGATGGCACAGCTACAATCCTATCCAACTGCACACTAGAAACCCTCAACCTCCTAAACACACCCATTACCACAACTGGACTATCCATCCTGGGCAACAATCTGCGCAACACCACAACACTACTCATCGGCAACACAAACACCACAAGCATACAACCCCTCATCAACAACCTTCCAAACTCAAACCTTGCTAGCCTGACCGTCTGGACAATGGACGATCCCAGCCAAAACCTTCTTGGACAAAAACTATCCAACTGCACCCTGCAAGAGCTAACCGTCATCGAAGGCCTCTCTACACCTGGACTAGAATCCCTCTCAGCAGGCCTACCCCTATCCGATCTAGATCTTCTCCACATACCCTCCACACACTTCACAAACGCAACATCAAACGCATTTGCAACTGCCCTCGCCACATCCCTGCTTAGCGACCTCTCCCTCCAAAAACTACAAGCAAACAACATGGGCTACACCATAAACGCTCTTGCACAACAACTACCCTCCACAGAACTCAAATCCCTCGACCTCTCCCAAACCGAACTAAACGATGCCAACGGTCGCCTCATCGTAAAAAACCAACCCTCCACTCTCCAACATCTCAATCTTGGCTCCACAGACATTGGAACCCTCACCATCCAATCCCTACTCCAAAACGCGCCACCCTCACTATCCCTTGCAAACAACAACCTGACCGACGAGCAAATCCTTCCCTTCATCGAAAACCTACCCAACATTCAGCACCTCGACCTCAGTGGCAACAAACTCACCGTCAAAACAGCAGCAGCCCTTGCAAAAATCCTACCAACCTCATCCCTACTATCCCTCGATCTCAGCAACCAAAAAATCGGCCCTAACGGCTGCGCCCTTCTAGCCAAAAGCACAGAAACAGCGCCCCTCCAGCACCTCTTTCTCTCAAACACCGGTGGCTCTGATACAGCCTCTGTAGCCTTCGGCAACGCACTTGCATCCTCCCCTCTTCTAACCCTCGATCTAAGCCACAACGACATTACCAGCATCACATCCATCGCAGCAGCGCTTCCCACATCCCCCCTCCAAAACCTCAACCTTGCCGACAACAACCTTGGCGACCTTGACTATCTCGCCCTTGCCAACGCCTTCACAACCTCCAACCTCGACTCGGTACAAATGCAGAACCTAAACCTACCCCCCGACCTCAGCCAACACATCGCAAACAAATTCGCTCAATCCAACGTTACCCGCCTCCAAACCCAATCCCTCCAGACCTAAATCCAAAGCTTGAAAATATTCAAGATAGGCATACATGTGGTGCGCTCGTTTTTTTCAACACAACCGCATTCACACTCCACATAAGTTGGTTGCATTATTAAAGGAAACACCCTTTAATAGTGTTCTAAAAAGCAGGTGCCATGAAGATATTCCGTATTCTTAGTACTTTCGTATTCTGCCTGCTAGCATCTCTAACAGCTTCTGTTAGCGAAACTGAAATGGACCCATCGGCCATTATCGGAGGCTGCGTTAATGCTATTACTGGCAATTACGTCTTAAGCCAAGAAGATCTCTTTGTTAAGGGCACTCAGCCCATCTCTTTTAGGCGCACCTATGCAACTGCTCCCTATTCCAAAACCATCCTCCCGACCTCCGGCGGCTGGAAATGGCTAGATCACACGCGCGCCAGGATGCATAAATTTGAAGAAGAAGATCGTATCTACGTCTTAGAACCTAACGGCTCAATGCTAGCCTTCCGATCTACAGGAGGCAACTTCAAAAAACATCCTGTACGGTTTAACCCAGCCCCAGACTGCCTAGAGGGCTACTGCAATACAAGCCGTGGCAAAATCTCTGGCCAAAACAACCTATCCAATTACTATATTTTGACAAAAGGCAAACTAGAGGGTTTTGATCTCTTCTGTCCTGATGGATCGAAAAGGCAATTTAGATTCGTTGGACCAGATGGCCATGGATCACAAATCTTTTTGCTGGAAAAAGAAATTCATCCAAGCGGCAATCGCACCCACTACGAATATCTACACAAGCCTGGCAAGTCAGCCGAATCTGTAAAAGCCTCCATTTTGCATCCCCATACCAATGCTTTAAAACGTATTTGGACCAGCAATCCCCAAGAAGACAAACTGTATGCTGAGATTGCCATCGACTATTCTGGCAAACGGGAAATACTAAGTAATTTTACAGCTTCTTCAAGTGATGGTCAAAGCATCTCCTATAAGCTCAGAGGACTACATAACCTCTCTAGCAGCTGCCACTCAAGACTTGCCTCTCCCAAAATGTATCTGTTGACTCACATCGAACATTCGCACTTGCCAAACCAAGACTTTGCCTACCGCACAAAAAAAACCTTATCTGGCGCCTATTTTTCTGAAAAAACCCTTCCTGCTGGACGTGGGCAGCGCATCTTTTACTACGACGAATCAAAATACAATGTTTTGCCGTTTACATCTAAAAGTATGCAAAACATCAAAACGATCAAGCTTAAAGGCACAAATGATGCAAGATTTGGACGTGTTAAGCAGATCGATGCGCCTGAAAACGAAAGCTGGCGAGCCACACACATCTTAGTGCACTATCCAAACAAGACAACAAAAACCGATGGCACATGCGATGTTTACGATGCTTACGACAACCTCACACGCTATACTTACAATTCAGACAAGCGCTTAAAAAGTATCGAGCAATTTTCAGGCAACAATAAGCTTTTAGCAAAAACAACATTTAGATGGAATGGCCATAGACTTGTATCAAAAACACTCAGTGACAGTGAAAAAGAGCTGTCTTCGAGAACCTACACATACGATCAAGCTGGCAACGTCATCGAAGAAACTTTAGCCGGAAACGGAAAACATTCACAATCGACAACAACTAGAGAATACTCGCAAGACGGCTTAAATCTACTCATCAAGGAAGTCAATCCACTAGGTCTTATCACAACATATCAGTACAAGCCAGGCACTGACCTCCCCGTGGTTAAACTTCAGCAAGGCAAAAGCTTTTCCAGACGTGAAACCTTCACCTACAACAACGACAATTTACTCATAGAAAAAACCATAGATAACGGCTCATCCAATATTCCTAACGATTTATCTGGGGTGTCAGAGCGCCGCATCGCAAAATTTACACTCAATAATACCGGTTCATTCTTAGGATTTCCCACCGTGATCAAAGAGCTTTACTTTGATCCTGCGACTCAATCTGAAATTCCACTAAAAACAACCCACATTCAATACAATGAGCAAGGTAATATCGCAAAAAAATCTATCTATGATGCAAACGGCGTACTATCCTACCTACTTGAATTCGAGTACGACTCTCGAGGCAGATTGATCCGGGAAAAAGATGCATCAAATAGGTGGGCATCCTACACCTACGATGCCAACAACAACCGCATCAAAGCTAGCGAATTTGGTGGTAACGAAGTCAAAACACACTATGACAAACGCAATCGTCCAGTTCATAACTTAATCCAAACGCCGGAAAACAAAATCCAAACAACTTCTGCACGCTACGACGTATCCAACAACATCATATCCAGCAAAGATCACTTAGGTCGAATCACATCTTTTAAGCACAATGCGCTTGGCCACATAACGGCCACCCAATCCCCTGCTTATCACAAAGACATCGACCAAATGATTACACCTTTCGAAAACCAAAAACACGACGCTGCTGGCAACGTCACCCTTTTCGAAGATAGCGATGGCAGGTCCATACAAACTAAACACAACGCCCTCAATCAACCAACACGCATTATCAAAGGTGACACTCAAGAAACTCTGACGTACTACCCTTCCGGCCTGCTTAAAACGCATACACAAGCAAACGGCCTCGTATGGCATTACGAATACGACGAACTTGGCCGAAAAACTTTTGCAAGAGCAGTTCACGGGCATATTTTAAAAGAAGACCAGTGGATCTATGACGCCTTTCATCTCATCAAGCACATTGATCCAGCAGGATATGTCACCACACACAAATACAACAGCGCTGGAAGAAAAATTGAAACTAGCCGAGAAAGCCACAAAACCACTTATGAGTACGACCACCTAAATCGCCCGCATAAAACCATCTATCATAACGATGAAAACACGCTCATTGAAATCAAAGAACTCGACATTTTAAATCGCATCATCGAAGAACGATCTGAAGATACCGCGGGAAAAATTCTCAAAAAAAAGCGGTACGCCTACGATCAAAATGGCAATCAAACAACGATCTATCGCTACATAGACAATGATCAAGAGACAAAAGAGCAATTTACCTACGACGGCTTTGGAAGACTAACCCAGCATATCGATCAAGAAGGACACACCTCCACGACTAGCTATCAAAGCCTACATGACCCAGAGCTTGGCATAAACCTCGAAAAACACATCACAACAGACCCGCATGGAGTGCAGACACACGAAGTCTTTCACCCATTCGGTAGCGCTTACGAATCCTCACGACTAGCCAATGGTCAAGAAATCGCCAAAGAGCGCACCTATCGACTAAAAGCAGGCCCTATAACCAAACAAATCAGCACGATCTACAATCCAGACCACAAATCTAGGACAATTGAAACCAGATGGGAATACGACAGCCAGCTAAGACCTATTACGCAGATCGAAGCGGCAAATACCGACCTCCAGCGCACCACACGTAAATCCTACACTTCTTCAGGGCGGCTCCTCTCTCTACAAAAACCGGACGGAGTCAAAATTCACCACACCTACGACAACTTGGATAGGCTCACAAAACTAGAGTCATCTGATGGGACTGTCCACTACAGCTACGCCTACAACAAAAACGACCAGCTCACCCAAGCCGTAGACATCTTGACTGGACAAAAAACGATCAGAAAATGGGATGCTCACGGAAACTTAACCTACGAAAAACTAGGAAATGGCCTAGAGCTCTACTCCTCATACGACCAGCAAAATAGGCGCACATCATTAAAATATCCAGGCGGAAAAACCGTAAACTACGTCTATGATCCAACATTCATGCGAGCCATCACACAAAATGACTTTAAACACACCTACGATGAATACGATCTGGATGGCAATCTACTAAAACAGTCATTAGGCTTTGACCTTGGAGACGTAAACTATTCAATTGACAAGCTTAGTCGTACCAAATTCATTAAACATGCCCAATTTAGCCATGAAATTCAGCAATTTGATAGCGTAGGCAACGTCAAACAAGCTGAACTCTGCATTCACAACAACAAGCATGCCCAGAAATACGGTTACGACGATCATTACCACATGACCGAAGAAACAAGCGCCCTACCCAATCAATACGTCTACGACTCACATCACAACAGGCTAGCATCTAACAACGGCGATTACAAAATCGATCACCTCAACCAAGTGATATCCTCTCCAGAAGGAAAACTCACCTACGATGCTAATGGCAATCCTACAAAACGAGGACATACCGCTTACAAATACGACGCCCTAGATCGCCTTATCGAGATAACAAATGGCTCAGGAACACATAGCTATTCATACGACTACCAGCATAGACGCATCCAATCCAAAGATCCATCTGGCACAAAACGATACATTTTTGATCATCAAAACGAAATAGGATCCGCTTTCCAAGATGGCTCCTTCATTGATAGACGCATCCTAGGAATCGGCCAAGGCGCTGAGATTGGTGCAGCTGTGCTCATCGAAAATCACGGCAGGCATTACGTTCCCCTGCATGATCTTTTTGGCAACCTAACAACACTCTTAAATGATCGAGGGAAGCTTACAAACACCTCTTACGACTCATTTGGAAAAAAAGATCATGCCTTAGCTGGCAGTTCATGGGGATATAGCTCAAAGAGAATGGACCCTACAGGCCTAATATTTTTTGGTAGACGCTATTACGATCCTGAGCTGGGACGCTTCTTAACACCCGATCCTCTAGGCCTATCTGAAGGACCAAACCTTTACCAATTCCTGCAAAACAATCCCCTCATGGACTTCGATGAGTATGGACTTATGGCAAGCGGAATGCATCCTATGCATGCCATGCAATGCAGAGCTATGGCTCTGAACACCCTTAATAACCCACGAACTCAAGGATCTTTACAGGCATTTACTGGAGCAACAGAAGTTGTAGCAGGTGCTGTCATGACACTTAATTCAGCCGGCGCTCTAACGCCCGTAGGCTTTGCAATTGGAGCACATGGCTTAGACCAATTTTTTACAGGCCTCAGAACAGCTTTTACTGGTTACTCGCATTCGACCGTATCTGAACATTTACTTCAAAAGACTGGCTTTAGCCAGCAAAATGCCTCTATGGTGAACGATTGTATTAGCATAGCTGGTGTACTTGGAGGAACAGCTGTCATTCGTGCTGCTCAGCTTTCTTCCTATCCTGCTTTCGACTTGCCTAAAAGACTAGCTAATACTCCTGATTTACCATCTCACCCTTTGAAAGAAACGAAATATTCGAGAAAGGTGCTCCTTCAAATGGAAAAAACCTCAAAGACGGGCCTACCTGATTTCCATGGATTTCCAAGAATTGTAGATAACTATGCTCGTTATGGGACAAAAGCATTTATAACGGGAAACGATGGTCTTAACAGAATAAAGATTTCAATGAACGGCAGCTACAAAGGTCGAACTGGACATTTTGAGTGGATTATTGAAGCTGATCAATTAATAAACCATAGAATTTTTATCCCCAAACCGTAATGATGGTATAAAATGCTAAAAAGTGAAATTAAAGAAAGAATTATAAAAGATGCTATATCTTTACAAAAGCATGGTATCAATGATTTAGCTTGGACAAAAAAAAATGCTAAAACACTGATTCAAGAACTTATCAATGATAAAATAGGTATTCTCGGTGGCGATGTGTATAACCTTCATCAAAACCATTTGGAGGCTCTTAGCGACAATTGGGCATGCGAGCCAAATACAACAGAGTCAGAACAGGAATTTTATTCTAGAAGCAAATCAGAATCTTTGAAATATCTCGAAGAATATCCTAGTGGAAGTGAAACCCTTTTTTCAATGACTTTTACCGAAAGAATTATCTAACTGTATGAAAAATAAAGTACTAAACGTAGCAGACTACGATTTCCACGATGGCTGTATCATCGACGTGATCAATAAAAATAGCCATTTAGAGATTGTTATGGAAAGCGCAGAACTTTCAGAAGAAGAAATACATGACACTGCCTTACTTTCGAAATATAATACCTTAAGAGGCAAATTGCATTTGGAAGCCATCTCTGAAATAAAAGTGAACGAAAGAAAAATCGAAACACCATTAAAGAAGCCTCGCGATGGAGGCAACATCTCTTCTTTTACCATAGATAACCACATCGTGGTTATTAGCGCTTACTGGTCAAATTACCCACCTTATCTCTATCATTGAAAATTTAAACTACAATATAGATTGTTTACATGGCTATAAAAACTAATTACACACCTCTTTTCTTAAATTTCTCCATAAAATATTTTTGCATTAAATGGAATATCATGATAAAATTTGATGAAAACTCGAGGATTTTTATGCCAGCGTACTATGCGATGACACCTGAAGACATCTTAAATGATATAAAAAAGAACTTAAAGACGAAATTCATTAAAATTTTAGGTATAGAGCTACAGGTTTTCCCAAACGTCTACCCTCCTGATAAGTTTAGGACAACTGAATTCTTAATTCAAAGCATCAAGTCTCTTGTTAAAGACCAAGTAGTATGCGATATGGGGTGCGGAACCGGAATAATAGGTCTGCAAGCTCTACTACATAATGCAAAAAAAGTTGTTTTTGCTGATATTAATAAAGATGCAATAGAAAACACTAAAGTTAACATTATAAATAATAACATTATAAATAATAAATCTGAAGTTTATTGCAGCGACTGTTTTGATGCGATCCCTACACAACAATTTGACCTTATAGTTTTTAATATCCCTTTTCATTCAGATCCAGTAAAGATTTCTGCCTCTATAGACCTGGCCCTATATGACCCGGGCTTTAAAAATGTAAATAAATTTTTGCGACAATCTAAAAAATTCATGAATGATCAATGTTCTATAATTATACCCTTCTCTAACAAAGGCGATTACCAGTCCTTAGAGACCCTTTTTTTGAAAAATGGCTTCGACGCAGTATTATGGAAAACAATAAATACTAATGCGGTTTGTGATAACCGTATTTATCAACTAACTTTAAAAAAATGAACTCTCTTTCTCATCCAATCCTTACTGATCCAAAACTTAATCGCGAACTTCCTTTACTAGAATATACTGAAACTTTAGTTTCAGGTTTGGACTTATCCAATACGTTAGTCATTGCAGTCCAACATTTGTGTTCTACCACTTATAGCCTATTCAAAACTTTATTTAATTTTAAACTTGACCCCTCAAACCTTGTTGTCCTCGGAAAATGCTATTCGACAGATCCAGCCATATATGATGCTCTGATAAGCCTAGGGGTCGGGGTACATCCAAATAGCATAAAATTCAACAGTCACCTTCCTTATGATGAACAGTTTGATGCAAGTATAAGCCATCTGTGGGATTATGTTTTAGAACACTATGATATTAGTTCTTACCAAGACGTAATTGTCCTTGATGATGGCGGCCATTTAATTACTAAAACTCATGATCTAAATTTGAAATTTCTCAATTTTAAAAGTATTGAGCAAACGTCCTCTGGCTTTAATAGAACTTTGGATCTTCCCCTAAAATTCCCTGTTATAAATTTGGCGAGAGCCTGGTCGAAATTGTCCATAGAGTCACAAATTATTATAAGGCAATCTTTGGACACTGTGTTCAAAGTTCTGGAAAATTATAAATTGATAGACAAAAAGATATTAATAATGGGTAATGGTGTTTTAGGTAATATTATTGCTAACAAGCTTAGACATCATTACGACGTTTCAATATGCGATACTATACGATCTAAAAGCTCATTTCATGTAGGAGAGTTAAAAGATCGATTACCTGCATTTAACTTGATCTTAGGCTGTACTGGAGTGACTTCTATTGATAATACTCTTCATCACTTCTTGCAACCTGGAACATCCTTAGCAAGTCTTTCTTCAACTGATAGAGAATTTGATTCAGTCCATTTTAGAAAAGCACGCCCGGTGTCAGAAAACTGCCATGCTAATGTTTCTAATGATAACCAGATTTATCTTTTGAACAGCGGTTTCCCCATAAATTTTACAGATGAGTATTTAAAAATAGATCCTGATCATTTCCAATTTACGAGATCTCTAATTCTTATATCGATCGCTCAAGCTTCTCGCACATCCTCAAGCATCACTGGTTATATTGACCTTGACACTTCATTGCAAAAAGCGGTCACAAGCGCATTCAAGCAGATAGTAGGAGGTAATCATTGCCGCAAAAACACTCTGTAATTGTTATCACAGGCTGCTCTAAAGGATTTGGCAAAGCCTTATCTGAAAATTTAGCTAATGAGTCATGCAAAGTATATATCGGGCAAAGGACAAATTCTCTTTGTAGGTCTTCAAAAGATATTAAATTTTTGCATTTAGACCTCTGTGAAGAAGCAAGTATCGAGACCTTTGTCGATTGTATTTTAAAACAAGAATTACAGATAGATGCACTAATTCACAACGCAGGATTAGCTTACTATTGCCCAGTCGATGCCTTCACTCTGAAAGAGTCTAAAGAGCTTTTTGATGTTAATTTTTTTGGGGCTTTTCGACTAACTCAGCTGTTCCTTAAACAGTTCCGGGCTCAGTGCGCTGGAAAGATTATTTTTATAAGCACAGTAAGGGTGGCAGATCCTTGTCCTTTTATGGGCATGTATATCGCTTCAAAAACAGCTCTAGAAGCCATCGCCGAAGATTGGCACACTAGTCTTTCGAAATGGAATGTTGACGTATCCATTATCGAATTACCAGCATTGGACACGGGTATCGACATAAAACATGGATCATATTTTGAAAATTCTGCAAACCCTTACTTGCCATATAAATCCACTTCCGTTAAATATGGTAGTATAGACTTTGTAATCGAAACTGTTCGGAATACAGTCTATGCAAGCTCCAAGACACCTCTGAAGATAGCTTGTTCCACTTCTAGGCAATTATGAAGTATTCGTTAAAAAATGTTAGAATGTCGTTACAAAGAGCTGTGAAAATTGCCGAAAGGCACCATCATGTTCCTGTAGTTGATCCTTCAAATTTCCATCTTGGAATTTTATTCACTGCTATTGGGTGGATATTAATTTCTCTGTATACCGCCGTAATTGAGAAAATCGCACTTACATCAACTATCGACACTTCTTCAAGTTTCTCGTACCTGTTTGCAGAATTTTCGGTTTTCCATTTGGCAATGTTAGCGGTGCTTTTGATCTTTAGTGCTTCTCAAGGTAAACACTATTTTATTTGCAAAAAGCCTACCTTGGTTATAACTAGAGGCGTTATTGCCTATGTCAGTTTTATATCCTATTCAATTGCCAAAATTTCTACAGACACTATAGATAACACTATTTTATATAGTTTAGACCCATTTTGGTTGATTGTAATTTTATGGTTTGTAGGAATAAAAGTTAAACGTTCATTAACATTAGTTATGGCAATTGGAGCAGTCTCTTTAATTTTCATTTATCACGAAGACCTGATTGCTCATTCTCCCTTGTCGTGGTTTTTCGGAACTTCTTCAGGGCTTACTCTCGCAATAATCACTCTCATGACGAGTTATATGATTAAACAAGACCCTCCACTTAGAATTGGTCTATATCATTCTGCAATAGGACTATTCTTCTCATTAACCTTGCTTTGTATAGGAATTATATCCGGAGACCGATATTTACCTTCCTTATCAAATCTTCTCTCAATGGCATTTAGTGGGGTATTATTTGCTATAGCTCTTTTTTGTTTTTTACAGGCTTTCTATTATACTGAATCATATATCATATCTGTTACATCTTTTACTCTTCCTCTATTCACATTATGGAGTAGTTGGATAGTTAATAATAAGCTTTTTAGCACTTCGTCGTTCATAGGAACTATGGTTACATCGATTGCCACGTTGTTTGTCTTTTTCCTCGCATATTACGATGATAAAAAAAACAAACGTTACGGCGACGGATCAAAAGTTTAAATCTGATCCCTTTTTCATTATGCAGGCAAAGCGGATTAACCCACCCGAGGCTGGAGTTAAATTCGATTACAGCAGTCTTAGCTATAATTTAGAATTGAAATACATTTTTAAAAGTTCATTATCTCCACCTAATTTTCGCAAATTTTCAATATTAAATCGTTGTGCATATTAATCCAAACCAACACCTTCAAAATCAGAATATTTACTTTTAGGATTCATTCACTAACCCATTTTTCTAAATAGCATTCCGCTATTTGATGATTGGCTCATACCCTTTGACGATGATGTCTTTTTCGTTGATGAAGTAATCCCCTGTGATGGCGCTTACACATGACTCGATGATGGAGGATGGCAAGGTAAGAGGAGTCGTCAGCTTGAAGAAGAGGGAGTAACGTGAGAAGACAAATGATCCACTTCATGCAGTGATGCTAGAGGGATCTGTGTTTTTTGGCAATGGCTTTAGTTTGTGGTCCAGTCTTGGATGAATTTGAGGCGTTCTGTGTTTTTCATGTTGACCATGGCATAGAGCGATTCGTTGAGCATTAGGATGAGTTCCGGAACGTTTAGCGATTGTAGGGGGCGTTTGAGATCGCTTAGATAGGCAACGATGTTTAGGAGGGTGAAAACTAGTCCTGTACGGCTTACTCCAGCGTAGCAATGGATAAGTTTGCGGTGATCTTTGCTTTGTGTGGGTAGGAATCCGCGCAAATTCATTTTTTTATCGTTTTTACGCTAAATATACATACTAAATCCGCGTAAACGTGTTTTTTTCTTGCATTTGCGCGCTTTTTATCGTATATTTCAGCGTAAATGAGGTTTCATGTCATGGAAGAAATATTTGGTCGTGAAGTAGAAAAAGAGAAACTAAAACGTCTTCTTAGATCTACAAAGCCCGAGCTATTAGCAGTTTATGGTCGACGTCGCGTTGGTAAGACTTATCTCATACAGGAATATTTTAGGAATCAAGGCATCTTTTTTGAGCTCACTGGTATCTATAAAGGAAACTCTGCTGATCAGCTACGTCGATTCCCAGAAGCTTTCTATGAAGCATTTCCCTCTCAAGAAGAGATAAGTATCCCAAAGGATTGGAAAGAGGCTTTTGATATCCTCAGAAAAAGAATCGATCAAGAACCTCAAGAGCAAAAAATCATTCTCTTCTTGGATGAGCTCCCCTGGCTTGCTGCTAAGCGACCTGAGCTCCTTATGTCATTAGAGCATACTTGGAACCGTTACCTTTCAAGAAAAAAAAATGTCATCATGATCTTATGCGGATCTGCTGCTTCATGGATGATAAAAAAAATAGTTAATAATAGCGGTGGGCTTTATGGAAGACTCACCGAAAAAATCCATCTTAAACCACTTACCCTTCTTGAAGCAGAGAAGTATTTAGCTGCAAGAGATATCCATCTAGAACGCAAGCAACTTGTGGAAGTCTACATGTCTATTGGAGGTATCCCAAAATACTTGGACCATATTATAAAAGGGATGTCTGCTGCACAAATCATTCAATCTCTTTGCTTCTCCTCCGGAGGCTTTTTAAACACCGAGTTTCGCAGTTTATTCGAGGCCCTTTTTGGATCGCATAAACACCATATTTCAGTTATTGAAGCACTAGCAGCGTCTCCTCAAGGACTTACCTATAAGCAATTAACTAAATCCGTGCAATTAACCTCAGGCGGGCAATTTTCTGATATCATCGATGATTTGGAGGCATCCGGTTTCATAGGTGTCATGCCTTTTTATGGCCGTAAAAAGCAAACAGAACGTTATCGAATTACAGATGAATATACACTCTTTTACCTCGCTTGGATTAAAGATGCGCTTTTTTATCAGGAAAAACCCATTACAGCAAATTATTGGCAAAGTGTTCAACAAAGCCAAAAATATAACATTTGGGCTGGTTATGCTTTTGAGAACCTATGTTTCAAACACATTGCAAGTATTGTCGAAGCACTCAAAATTTCAGTGGTAGCGCGCACCGCATCTTACTGGGCCCACCATCCAAAACTCGGTGATGATATGCCAGGAGCACAAATCGATCTCATCATAGATAGAGCAGATCGCACGATGAGTCTTTGTGAAATGAAATTTGCAAATGCTCCTTATGTCGTAACAAAAGACTATGCACTTAAAATAAATCAAAAACGCTCTATCTTTCGAGCGCTCTCTAAAAGTAAGAAAGCGCTTTTTAACGTCCTCATCGCACCCTATGGAGCAACAGAAAATGCATCTTATCACTCAGCTTTTGATCAACATCTCACATTAGAGGCCTTATTCCATCCTGTTCTCTAAAGGGGTCTGGAGCTTTGTTTATATAGTGTCATTTTGCAACGCACTATCTACCAAAAAATCAAGATAGTGCGCTGGAGTAAGCGGTTTTTAGGTGAAAACGTGCATAGAGTTGAAAGGTTTGCACGGTGCTAATAACCTGAACTCTTTCGTTTTGATTGTTTAGATTCAGAGCAGATTAGGTGACAGATTGTGCCATTTTTTGCGATTCTATAGCCAAGGCGCTATAGATGAGCACAAAAAGGGTGCAAGATGGCGGCTAAGATGCCTGAAGAT
>JAJFLZ010000025.1 GCA_021772435.1 Chlamydiota bacterium
TGGTTATCAAAAGTTCTTCGGACACTTTTGCCTCCTGTTGTTAGGGTGAAGATTTAACAACAGGATTTTTTATTTGATGATTTTTCTCAAGTCTTTTTTGTTAAGCTATTTGCTCTAGAGTTGATCCATGATTCGCGTTAATTACCTATATAAGCCGCGGGAATATCGGTCTTAAAGGCTTGGTCTGAGTGACTCGTTAGGGAGCGATGAAGCAAGAATCTCTTTCCTTTAGGGAAGAGAGGTTCAAGTGAAAAGATCCTCTAGTTGAAGAACGTCTGATACGCATTCCTCAGAATATATTGATTTTTTTAATCCTGAAGATGTAATGAAGACTAGAAATATTTGCTTGCGGGTTTTTATGGCACTTCTAAACGTTTCTATTTTAGTCTGAAGTGCGTGAAAATAGGCTTTGTCGATTTTATAAGGTTTGTCTGTATATTTGATTTCGCATACCGTTATTGAATCGTCTTGGCGGTCAAACAGCAGATCAATTTGAGCACCCTGACTCATGTTTTTTCCTTGGCAAGACCATGTTTCCGCTCTAGCGTTTCTACTAATACCTAAAGCTGTTTTTATTTGTGAAAGGTGTTTGAAGCAGATGACCTCAAAGTTGTATCCAGCCCATGACTTCCACGAAGGTGAGTCCCTAAATTCACTCCATGAAGTATCATTATTTTTTTGAAGAGATGTTTTTAGTGGTGCTATCCACTTGAGATAAAAACTTGAGTATTCATCAATTAGCCGATACCGGAGACCTTTTTTTTTGCTATCGCAGGACCGGAAACTCATTAGAAAGCCAGCTTCTTCCAAATCTTTAAGCTTTTCGATAGCAGTTCCTCCACTAGGCATACCGCATTCTTTAAGCAGGGCCTCTTGAAGGACTCCATATCGATACTTTGCTATAGTCTTGATAATTTGAATGTAGTCGTTAGCGTTGTCGAAAAGAGAGGCAAATAGTATATCAAAGTCCTGGTATAAAGTGCCTTGAGGATCAAAGGCCATCGCATCAATATTTTGCGCAGCCGACAGGTTTTTACGTACCTGTGTCAGATAATAGGGGACACCTCCAGTTGCCATGTAAATCTCTAGAACATGTCTTTCGGAAAACTTGATATTATGGGAGACCAAAAAGTCTTGAGTCTCTTTTAACGTAAAAGGGTTAAGTCGAAATTTTCTTGTAATACGGTTATATAATCCGCCTTTGTTTTTGATGATATTTTTTATGATCCAAGAAGCAGAGGAACCACAGACAACAAGAATGATATTGGGATTATGTGACCAGTGTTGATTCCAGTAATAATCAATAGCTTCCAAACACTTACTACGAGGAGTTGCAAGCCAGGGAAGCTCGTCTAAAAAAATCACAGTCTTCTTGTTGTTAGAGAATTTTTCTATGATTTTAGTGAGGGTTTCAAAGGCCTCCATCCAGCTCTTAGTAATAGCCAGCCCAGGCATCCACACAGACTCCATTGCTCTGGTGAAGTTGATCAGCTGTTGCTTCATGGGGCCTCCTTTCATTCCGGAGAGGTACAACAAATTGCAATCTTCCTTATCAAAAAATTGTTTTATTAAGTAAGTTTTTCCAACACGTCTTCTACCATATAACGCCAAGAACTCAGCTCTTGGAGAGACAAAAAGTTCCTTCAAAATGGCTTTTTCTTTGCATCTACCGATCAATGATTTCATGAAGTTATACCGCCAACTATGCTGTTATTATATCTAGCGCTATCTTACTAAAATTGCAGTTATACCGCCAGTTATAATTGAATCATATTTGGCGGCATCTTATAAATAAATCTTAACTACTTATAATACGTATGTTAAGTTCATGTGGCTACTTGTTCTAATTACTGATTGATCTTACGCATCTGATCCTGCCTATTCGCGTAACATCAGTTAACAAGTAAATCGAGTTCAGTGCAAATCGGGCAATTTTCTGTATGATGGCCTCTGGCAGGGCAGTACGTGCGGGCATAGTAAATCATCTGCAAGTGGATCTGGCGCCAAATACTTTTCGGATAGAGTTTTTTTAAATCTTCTTCAACGCGGCTAGGATCGGTGTGCGCTGTGAGCCCCCAACGCTTACTGCATCTAAGAATGTGCGTGTCAACACCAATCGCGGGTTTGCCAAAGGCTTGTGCCAAAACTACTGATGCTGTTTTCTGGCCTACGCCAGGTAACTTTTTCATCTTTTCAATCGATGGCGGTACTTGGCCATCAAAATCGTCGAGGAGCATTTGCGCCATTTTTTTTAAGTTTTTGGCTTTGGTGTTTGCTAGGCCGCATGTCTGAATGAGGGATTTTAGTTGGTCTTCTGGAAGATCTGCCATTTTTGCAGGGGTACTGGCCACTTGAAAAAGTTTTGGTGTGATGAGGTTGACGCGCTCGTCGGTGCATTGTGCGGATAAAGCCACTGCAACTAGCAGTGTGAAGGGGTCGGTGTGGTTGAGAGGGATGGGCGGATCGGGAAAGAGGTTTTCCAAATGTTTGCGAACGATGCTTGCACGTTTCTTTCTCATTTACCTACACAGAATTTTGAGAAGATGGCAGTTAATATATCTTCTGTCACATCCGTTCCACAAATAGAGCTCAGTTCAAGTAAGCAAGCGCGCATATCTGAGGATAGAAATTCGGCTGAAATATTGGAGTTTAGGCCAGAGATGAGATCGGATAAGGCTTGAATGGATCGCTTTAGGGCTTGGTAGTGGCGCTCTTCGGTTAGAAGTACTTGATCTTTTGAAAGCTCACCTGTTTTCAAAACGGCTTTTTCAATCAGGGATTTTAAGTTGTCTAGACCTTGGCCTGTTTTTGCAGATATTTGCGTTTGATATGAGAAAGTATCCAGTGTTGATGTGACAGGTGCAATATCAATTTTGTTCCACATCAGGATTGTTTTTTGCGGATCGAGTGTTTTGAGTAGTTGACGCTCTTCATCTGTTAACTCGCGGGTGGTGTCGAGCACAAGTAAGATAAGATCGGCCAGGCTAAGCGATTTTTGTGAGCGGATAATGCCTTGCTTCTCGATAATCTCATCGGTTTTGCGGATGCCGGCTGTATCTGTGATGCGAAAATGGAGATTGCCAATTTGCAAATCGTCTTCAAGTGTATCGCGTGTGGTTCCAGGAAGGTGAGTCACGATGGCGCGCTCGTGGCCGAGCAAAAGATTCATCAGTGAGGATTTGCCCACATTGGGCGCGCCGATTAAGCACAGATTGATGCCCTCAGAGATGATTTTTCCATCGGCAAATGTGCACTCGAGTTTTTCCATCTGCTGCTTTGTCTCTTCAAGATGGCGGATGGTCTCTTCAAGAGAGGCGAACTCAAGGCCTTCTTCTGGAAAGTCTACCCAGGCCTCTAAAATAGCTGCGGTGTCAGCAAGCTGAGCTTGGAAGGCTTGGATTTTTTGGGACAAGGCCCCTTCTAACTGGGTGTTTGCCGCTTGCAGGGCAGCTGTGTTTTTGGCGCCGATAAGAGCCTGAACAGCCTCGGCTTGGCATAGATCCATTTTGCCATTGATATAGGCGCGGAAGGTGAATTCGCCAGGCCCTGCAGGATGAGCGCCTGCGTTTAAAATTGTTTTTAATACCTTTTGAGCCATGAGACCGCCATGGCAGTGGATTTCAATCACATCTTCGCCTGTATAGGATTTAGGCGCTAGCATGGGAAGCAGCAGGACATGGTCGATGAGCTCGCCATCGGGATTTTGTATATGCCCGTAATGAGCGGTATGGGTCTTAAATGCGTAAACATTTTTCGAAAACACGGTGTCTGCAATTTTAAGGCTATCTGAGCCTGAAATGCGGATCACAGCGATGCCGCCTTGTCCAGGAGGAGTAGCAATGGCACAGATAGTTTTGGTCATTTTCAATATTTTTTTTGGTTAATTACCAACCATTATACCATATTTGGGCTAGAAGGAAAGCCCACAATATGCTAAAATGTTTTCCAGTAAAACCTATAACGGAGAACGAAATGGCAGCATCAGCAATCGTATCGCAGGCCCTAGCAAGTCCAGCTACAGTTTTATATTTACGCCAAGGATCATTCATTTTTGGCACCACCGCGATCATGATGATTTTTCTAGCTGTTATGGCAAGATCAACAACCAATTTCGGAGTGTTTGGTGACAATGTTGGGACAGCTGGGATTGCTTCATTTGCTGGAGCAGTTGTATTGAGCACTGCCGCTAATTTTCTCGACGATCCGGCAGTATCAAATTTGAGCAGAAAAGTACGTATCGTAACACTTGCAGTAGCAGGCGTTGGGATTGCTATTTTACTCGCAGCATCGACTTTGAAAAATCTTGGGTGGATCCAGCAGAAAACGAAAAGTAGAATGCAGTTTGTTGCAGGTTTAGCTATAGTGTCAGTTCCATTCTATATCTACTACAGATCAATGAATAACGCCCCGAGACACTTTATCTCAAAAACGTGGGAAGGGATTTGCTATGGCACAAAATTCTTAGCCTCCAAAATATTTAGAACACCTGCTTAAAGCATTTGTAGTGCGCTAGAAATCAGCGTGCTAAGATCAGGTGTTTTGTCAGCTTTTGCAAGCGCCTTGGAGACCGTTTTTTGCGCTTTATCTAGATTATAGCCCAGTTGCATCAAAGCCCCGATGGCATCTTGCGAGGTTGATTGGCTTTGCGGCGTGTTTTTTGGCGCTTTTTCCACAACTTTTCCTTGCAAATCCACAATCATCCGCTGCGCTGTTTTTTTGCCAATACCCGGAATTCTAGACAAACTTGTGACATCTTCTCTGGCAATGGCCCACTCAAGCGCTTCAGGATTCATGTGACCGATGATCGATAGAGCTGTTTTAGGTCCGATCCCTGAGACGCTGCCAATTTTTTCGAAGAGATTGCGCTCATCTAGGGTGTGAAAACCGTAAAGACTTTCAGAATCCTCTCGAACGATATGCGATAGGTGCAGCATGGTGGTTTTTCCAACTGACGCTGTGAGCTCCGAGTAGGTGCTAAGGGGGATGCAGATGAGGTAACCAATACCACCAGCTTCGATGATGGCTTTTGTGGGCTCGAGGGTGACAAGTAGTCCTTTGATGTAGGCGTACATATTTTTTAGAATTCCTTTTGGTTTTGGGCGTGGCAGATGGCAAGCGCTAGGGCGTCGGCGGCATCTTCTGGCTCGGGCAGCTCAGAGAGCGCAAGCAAAGCTTGAATCATTTTTTGAATTTGGTGCTTGCTTGCTGATCCTGTTCCAGTGACGGCTTTTTTGGCTTTGGAAGGGGCGTATTCGAAGATCGGAATGCCGCTTTTAGCAGCAGCAATCAGGCATGCTCCTCTTGCCATGCCGAGTTTCAGCGCTGTTTGTACATTTTTGTAGACAAATTGAGTTTCCACAGCAATGGCGCAGGGGTTATGAGTTTGGATAAGAGCTTCAATTCCTTCAAAAATAGCTAAATATTTATAAGCGGCATCAGCCTTTTTTGGCGGTTTAATACATCCAAAATCCACAGGTGTGAATTTATGATTTGATGCTTTGATCAGGCCAAAGCCTGTAATCACGGTGCCGGGATCGATGCCGAGGATGAGGGATTCTTTCAATTCTGAAAAACTTTGTTTTTTGTTATGCTATCGTTTAGCTGCATTATGCGAAAAGGACTGCTTTTGAAAAAGGGAAATCCCAAAAACATTATCGTGCGCATGCCTAACTGGATCGGAGATTTGGTGATGGCAACGCCTATTTTAGCTGATTTAAAGGCGGCATATCCAGATGCTAGCCTCACTGTCATGTGCAAAAAACCACTCGGTGATTTGCTCATTAAAGATTCCCATATCGACGAGATTTTTTCGTTTAGCTGCCCGAGCGGTTTTTTTAGGCGGCTTGGGAATCGGAGTGTGATTGAAAAGCTGAGAGTTGGCAAATACGATTTGGGCATTTTGCTGACCAATTCCTTTTCGTCGGCCTGGTGGTTTTGGCAAGGGCGCGTTAAAGAGCGCCTGGGATTTGCCAGAGATGGCAGAGGTTTTTTACTCACAATGCCCGTAAAAACCGATAAGAAAAAAGATCGGCATTTAACCCATATTTATAAAAGTTTACTTTCTCCACTTGGTATTGAACCGTCAAATACAAGTCCCAAACTCTACCTAGATGATGAAGAGCTGGCTAATGCTAAAGAGCAGCTGAGTAAGTATGGCGTGAAAGAAAAAATCGTCGGCATTAATCCAGGTGCTGCTTTTGGAGAGGCTAAGTGTTGGTTGCCGGGCAGGTTTCAAGCTGTTGCTAAAGATCTCATTTCTGATGGGTACACCGTGCTCTTCTTTGGCGATCAAAAAGGCAAGCAATTGATAGATAGCATTTGCCGGGAGCTGCCATCCGATGTGATTAATTTAGCCGGATCTACGAGCTTGCGCGAGTTGATGGCTTACTTGAAATTATGTGATGTTTTGCTCACTAACGATAGCGGGCCGATGCACATGGCTGTGGCTCTCGGCGTGGAGGTGATCGCGCTTTTTGGTTCAACAAGCGCCATCTATACAGGGCCTTTTCCTCATGGAACGGTTATTCAAAAACCAGTCAAATGTTCGCCATGCTTTAAGCGCACGTGTCCGATTGATTTTCGGTGCATGAAGCAAATCGAGGCAAATGAAGTTTTACAAAAGATAAAAAAGAGGTTGTAATGGGCGTCATTAAGGAAGCATTGGCATTTTTTAAACCCAACCCCTTCGATACCATGCTTGATCGCATGCAAAAAAAACGGCAGAAATCTCTGCTGATAGTTTGGAACCGAGGTTTAGGCGATATCGCGCTTGGTTTGTATGCGATGGTCGAGCGCATTATGGCTTATTTGCCAGGGGCTGAGATCACGTTTTTAACAAGGCCCGATTTAAAAGATGGGTTTATGTTGCTAGATGGCGTGAAGACTCTTGTAGCGCATAATTGGAAGCGCGGGCAGCCATTCGATATCGAAGAAGCTCTGGAGACGCACGGCACGAGTCGCGAGGATTTTGATCTAGTCATTGAGCACCCCGATCCAACGCGTTGGGTTAAATGGCAACTGGGCCATTTAGTTCCCAAACTCAAATGGAATTCAGCTTGGGATGCGTTATCTGAGAATTTCGGATTTGAAGCAGATCAAAAATACGTCGGTGTACATGTCGATACAGAGACAGGGCAGCACTACGGTTACGAAAAAAACTGGCCATTCAAATATTGGCATGAGTTTTTTAGACGCGTCACGCAAGAAAAGGGTGTCAAAGTCGTCTTATTTGGTTTAGCACCCGAGCCAGAGTTTGACTTGGATGATGTAGTTGATCTGCGAGGTAAAACCAATCTGCTCGAGCTTTTATCCATTGTTAAAAACAAGCTGGACTATTTAGTTGTACCCGATTCTGGACTGCTATCGCTTAGCTATTATATCGATGCAGCTTTTCCGCTAAAAATTGTATCACTTTGGGCCGATCCAAGGCAGGGCGTTTTAAAACAAAACGTCTCCTCACCGAATCCCGACCTTTTGCATATTCCACTCATCGGTCAAGACGAATCAGTAGCCAATATTTCAGTTGAACACGTTATGCAGTCACTCTTTTCATGAACGATCTTTTAGAAAAACAATTTCAAGCCTGGCAAAAACGCGCTGAGTGCACGCGCATGCATTTAGAGCCCGTTCGTGAAGTTTTGCAAATCGAGCAGCCAGGAACTGTCGATACATCTAAGCTAGCTTGCGTTGTCCTAGCTGGTGGAATGGGGTCTAGGCTTGGGTTATCAGGCCCAAAAGGAGCTGTCAGAGTGCCAGCGTATGGAAACAAAACGCTTTTTGACATCATGCTTGAAAAAACAGAAGGGCTGCCTGTTGCTGTCATGACATCGCCACTGAATCACAATGAAACTCAAAAGGCGCTTAGCGGCTCTTCCGTGGAACTATTTTCTCAAGAGATGCTGCCTGTCTTAGATGAGAGTGGAAACTGGATTGGGAAAAAGCCTCTATCGGCACCCGATGGTAATGGCAAAGTCTTTGCAAACCTTGCCAAAGCAGGTATTCTAGAGCGTTGGAAAAAGCAGGGAATTCAATATATTTCTATTATATCCATCGACAACCCCAAAGCGGATCCAAAAAATGTTTTACAATTATCAAGCCTTGAAAATGGAGCAGATTTAGCCGTATCAGCGATCGAAGCGCATATACCTGATGAAAAAACAGGCGTTTTAGCCCTAAATAAGGGCCATTTGCATGTTGCAGAATATAGCGAGCAACAAATTGAAGGACCCTACAGGTACCCAGGATTGTTTGCCTGCACGCTTCCATTTGCCGAGAAGGCGGCTCAATGCTCCATACCCTGGCATTTAGCGTATAAAAAATTTGAAAATAGGGATGTATGGAAGTTTGAATATTTTATTTTTGATTTGTTTCAATATGCAAAATCGTTTAAAATAGTATATCAACCCCGCAAAGATTGTTTTGCCCCTATCAAAGTAAAAGAGGATCTATTATGAGTCAAAAAAAAGTTGCATACCTAGGTGCTGGAGCCTGGGGCTATACGCTAGCTAACTTGCTTGCATCAAATGGATTTGAAGTTGTCCAGTGGGACATCAACAAAGAGCTTACTGATACGCTGCAAACAACGCGCGTTCATCCTAAAATGAGCGATTTTAAAGCGCATGACAACATGACTTTTACCTCAGATTTCCACGAAGCGATTGAAGGTGCAGACCTCATCGTCGAATCAGTCACATCGCAAGGAATGCGAGGTGTCTCTGAAATGCTAAAAAGCGAAAATGTCTCTGTGCCGATCGTTTTAACATCGAAGGGGATTGAACAAAACACAGGCCTTCTCTTATCAGAGGTTGCTCTAGAAGTTTTAGGCGATGACTTTAAAGCGCAAGTTGCCTCTTTAAGCGGGCCGAGTATTGCTGTCGAAGTGATGCGTAAAATGCCAACATCGGTTGTTTGCTCTTCTTACAATCCAGAAGTGATCTTTACTGTCATCGATGCGTTTACAACTGACAACTTCCGCGTTTACCCCAACACCGATATGCCGGGCGTCTCTTTTGGAGGAGCTGTCAAAAACATCATTGCCATTGCATGCGGAATTGCAGATGGACTCGGTTTTGGAGACAATACCAAGGCGGCGCTCATGACACGTGGCCTGCACGAAATTAGAAAGCTTGCGACTGTTAAAGGCTGCCAGCCAGAAACGATCAACGGCCTCTCTGGCATGGGCGATCTCTGTGTCACATGTCTATCGACTCACAGCCGCAACTACAAATTTGGCAACTACATTGCAGAGGGCCTATCTCCTGATGAGGCCAAGGACAAAGTTGGTATGGTTGTTGAAGGTGCCTACACCTGCGTTTCAGCATTGCAGCTAGGACAAAAACATGGTATTCCGGTGCCGATCACAGAAGCTGTCTACCGCGTACTCAATGAAGGCTTAGATCCAAAAGAAGCTGTTAAGCAGCTGCTGACCCGTACTGTTAAGCAAGAACACCTGTAGTTACATGCTCGATGAGAGCTGATGAGCTCTAGCTCAGTTTAAGGCCATCTTTTGAATTAAATCACACTTGTCTGGATTCTCTAATTTATTGATGACATCTTTAATGGTTAATTCTACACCTAGGTTGTGAAGTTGCTTATTCGCAAGTGATTTAGCAATCTGAGACGAAACCTCTTTGGTATATGCTTGACTAGAAGAAAAAACACGTGCATCTTCTGACTGTATGGAAGGACAAAAAGTTATCACAGCAAGCGAGATGGCCAGAATCGAAAAAGCATCGATTGATGCGGGAGCGTCCGATGCTGCCTACATGAATGAGGCGGGTAAAGCTATTGCTGAGATTACGCATGAATTTATCTCGCAGCATCATCTGGAGCGTAAGGTGACTCTGCTTGTTGGCAAAGGCAATAATGGAGGCGATGCGTTTGTCGCAGGATGTTATCTGCTCGAGCACCATTACCAAGTATTGGCTATTGCTCTATTTAAGCAACAAGAAGTCAGTCCGCTATCTAACAAACACTGGAAGATGTTTGAAAAACTCGGTGGCAAATTTGTATCAGAGCTGCCAAGTGATGGAGTTTTGCTTGATGGTCTGCTTGGGACTGGCGCTGCAGGACCTGCCAAAGAACCAATCGCTTCTCTGATTGAAAAAGCAAACGCGTCGAATTTACCCCTACTTGCAATTGATATTCCTTCAGGACTTGGTGGGAATGACGGACATGCCGAAGGCGTCGTTATTCAGGCAACTTATACCTTGTACTTGGGAGTGCCAAAAGCTGGTTTTTTTCTGGGATTGGGTATGGATTTCACTGGGGGATTAATCGGCTGTGATTTTGGCCTAGATCCATCTTGGATTGAAAAAGCAAAAGGCGTGGCTTTTTTACTAGACGATGCAAAGATGCCGACGCTTCTTCCACATGTAGCGCCAACGCGTCACAAATATGAAGCTGGTTACATTTTGGCCTTAGCTGGCAGCCCAGGAATGATGGGGGCAGCTCATATGGCGTGCATGGCCGCTTATCGCACAGGAGCCGGAATCATCCGTCTCTTTCAGGAGGAAGAGAGTGGCCCAGAAGAAATCGTTCATTCCGCATGGGATCCGCATCATTTTGATGAAGAGCAAAACAGAGCCAAGGCTCTTTTGCTTGGACCAGGAATAGGTCGCAGCAATGAAGCAAAAGAAAAAATGACCTATATTTTAGACCACATGAAAATACCTGCCATTATTGATGCAGATGGATTATTTTTTCTAGCACAGCTAAAAAATCATGTTTTTAAGACACCTGTCATTTTAACACCTCATCGTAAAGAGATGGAAAGGCTTCTAGATGAAGAGCTAAATGATCCTATCTCGCAATGTCAAAAATATGCTGAGGAAAAAAGTGCCACAATCGTTTTAAAAGGCGCCCCCACATTCATTTTTCATCCGGGTAAACCAGCTTTGATCATGCTTCGGGGAGGCCCAGGTCTTGCAAAGGCTGGGACAGGCGATGTGCTAACAGGCATTATTGCTGCCTATTTAGCGCAAGGCTTAGAAACTAGAGAAGCAGCAGCGCTTGGTTCTTGGTTGCATGGACTGGTGGGTGAACGTATTTGTCTAGACAAAACTGAGTATGGTTTAATCGCCACGGATCTGATCGAGATGATTCCCGAAGTTCTCAGAGAGATTGTCTAGGTACTGCCAGTAAAACTCAAAAACTTCGCGCCCGCCCGACATGATTGGTATTGTATCGATGTCATTTTTGCTGAACCAACCGAAATCTGTATGCTCATCATTTAAAACCACTTCTGGAAATGCTGGCATTGTAGCTCGGAACATATGGAAGATATATTCGAATTTAGGCCGGCGAAAATAAAGCATGCCTACGGTATTCATCTGATCTGGAAGTGCGATTTGCGTCTCTTCCAAAAATTCGCGCCTTACAGTTTGCTCGGGACTTTCGCCCTCTTCTAATTTACCGCCGGGCAAACCCCATGTGCCTTTTCCTGTCGTTGCACGTTCTAAAATCAATACTTTGCCTTGAATTTCGAGAAACGCACAGCAAACATCTATCGTTGATACGAAATCTTTGGGAGGATGCTCAAAAATTTCAACTTCGGGAATTAATGCTTTAGAATTTAGCATGTTAACACAGATGTAAAGCAGTTTTACATGACAAAAACCACTTGGCAAATTGGTTAATACCGTCTTCAAGTGACGTGGAAGGGGAAAAACCAAGGAGTTTTTGACTCTTGGTAATATCTGCCCAGGTGGCTGTGACTTCACCTTTTTGCATAGGCAGGTAATCGATGATCGCTTTTGCGCCAAGAGCATTTTCAAGATAGCTAATCATGTCCATCAGCTTTTCAGGACGATTGTTGCCGAGGTTAAACGTTTCAAATGGTGCGTCATAATCCATGGCAGCTAAGATTCCATCAACGATGTCATCAATAAAGGTAAAATCTCTCTCCATTTTGCCGTTATTAAAAACGGGGATAGGCTTGCCATCTAGGATTGCTTTTGCAAAAGAGTAATACGCCATATCAGGTCTGCCCCATGGGCCGTAGACGGTGAAAAAACGCAGGGCAGTCATGGGGATTTTGTATAAATGGTGGTACGAGTAAGCCAGGAGCTCACCGGCTTTTTTGCTTGCACCGTAGAGATTAGCAGGTTGATCGGTTGGGTCGCTTTCGCTAAAGGGGCGCTTTTCGTTTAGACCGTAGACAGATGAGGAAGAAGCGAATAAAAGTTTTGTCTTTGGATAAGCTTTACAAAGCTCTAGAATTTGCACAAAGCCGTTTAAGTTGCTATCGACGTAGGGTTGTGGATGAGTAAGAGAATAGCGGACACCTGGCTGTGCGGCCAAATGAACCAAATGGGTAATAGAATTTTTTGCAAAGTACTCTTCTAGCGTTTTCCGATCTTGAATGTCACAATCGATGACTTCAATATCGCCTAAATTGTTGACTCGTTCACGTTTGAGATTTGGATCGTAATAAGCATTAAAATGGTCACATCCGACAACGTGATCACCCCTAGCAGCAAGATGCTTAGCTAGATGGTAGCCGATAAAGCCTGCAATTCCTGTGATAAAAACTTTTTTCATAGCAAAGATGATCATAACACATTCATCAAAAACCTTGCAGCCATTGGATTTTTCAGTATAGTGGAGTTTTCTATTTCTACTGGGGAATTGCATGCGTATTTTAGTTGCTGGAGGAGCTGGTTTTCTAGGCTCACATTTGTGCGAAAAGTTGCTTAAAAAAGGTTTTGAAGTTATCGCTTTTGATAATTTATTGACTGGCACTGTCGAAAATCTAGCTCATTTTGAAGAGCATCCTAAGTTTAAATTTATTCAGGGAGATATTTGCGACTCAGTATCTTTTGGTGTAGATGCCATCTATAATTTGGCATGTCCTGCATCGCCCGTTCAGTACCAAAGCGATCCCATACAGACCATTAAAGTAAATACGTATGGCATGATGCATTTGCTAGATCTTGCCAAAGAGAGAGGGATTCCACTGCTCCAGGCTTCGACAAGCGAGGTGTATGGGGATCCACAAGTCCATCCTCAGCCCGAATCGTATTGGGGACATGTAAACCCAGGTGGACCGCGGGCTTGTTATGATGAAGGCAAAAGAATAGCAGAAACGTTGTGCATGGAATATCACCGTACTCATGGCATTCCTATAAAAATTGCGCGTATTTTTAACACATATGGCCCTAGAATGCATCCTGATGATGGACGCGTCGTTTCAAATTTTGTGTGTCAGGCACTAAAAGGGGAACCGATTACAATTTTTGGCGATGGCTTGCAAACGAGATCTTTTTGTTTTGTGGATGATTTAATCAATGGGCTGATAAGGCTTATGGATTATGATAAAACTGTGCCTGTCAATTTAGGTAACCCATGTGAATTTACGATGCTACAACTAGCTGAACTTGTGTTAGAATTGACGAGCTCAGGCTCAGAGATTTGCTTTAATCCTCTGCCTGTCGACGATCCTAAACAGCGCCGTCCAGATATTAGTTTAGCTAAAAGTGTGCTAGATTGGCAGCCGATGGTGGATCTCAAAGAGGGTTTGTCTCAGACAATTGCATATTTTGAGACGCGTATTTTACACAAAGCTCGCGCCATTTCTTGACAATCAGCGCAGCGAGTGGCGCAGCTTCTTTTCCGTAATCACCAAAACGCAGTGAAACCACAATGGCAAGCTCAGGCTCATCCCAATTGCTCTCTGATTTGAATGAGATACCTCCAAATGAAGCGTGTTTGCAAGTGATCGGAGAGCTCTCTCTATCGAGTGTCGGGTGGTAGCGAAATTCCGCAGTTGAGGTCTTTCCAACAAGAGTGTTTTTTACAGATAGGTAATCGCGCTTCCATTGCGGGTTTTGATGCAGGGCTTTAATGCGTCCGGGTCTTGCTGATCCAAACGCTCCGTTGACAACGCGGTGCAATCCTTCAAGCAAGAATGCACGCATATCTGCTGGTAAAAATAGCTTTCGATAACACTTTATTTTGCTTTGCGAGGTCGCATCATTGGCAGAGCCTTGCAGAGCTTTGGTAAATAGGGGGAAATGGATACCCACAGTGTCTAGGTTTTTCTTGAAAGTGTAGTGGAGTGCGTTGAATGGGTTTTCCTCTGAGAGCACAGATCCCTCAGTCATTTTTAACACGCGCGGCTGCAATACGTTTCCACCATTAGCTATGCTGCTGAGCATGACAGCTGTTTGCAAAGGCGTGCCGTCAAAAGCATGCTGGCCAATGGCAAACGAGTATAAACCTGTACGGTTATCACGTAAATCGGATGGTAAAATCCCTGCATACTCATACGGCAAGTCGATGCCTGTCTTGGCACCATATCCCAGTTCTTTTGCCACCTCGACAAGATCTGAGGGCGAGGACAGCTTATCACCAGCAAGCATTGCAAAGTAGACGTTACTCGATCTTTCCATAGCGGTTAATAGATCCACTTTGCCAATAGGGCCAAAACTTCTTGGAAGTCTGCCACCTTTGTAAAGCCGGGGAATTGGCGTACCGTCTAAAAAGCGTCCGAGAATAGATCCTTTAGAGGTTTCATCAAAAAGAGTTAAGGGATTGATCATGGAGGCTGATTTATGCCCTTTAGGCAGATGCTGGTAATGTGTTTTTAGCCCGGCGTAGGCAGTAGCAATTTTAAAAACGGATCCAGGTGGAGCGGATTGCCTGTATGCGTGAGATTTACTGTAGCCAAAGGAAGAGGGCGGATAAAAAGCAAGCGCTAGGTGTTTGAGAAGTTGTTTTCCATCTTCTGATTTGACCAGTCTGTATTTCCCCCATAGAGCTTCGTCCAGATCACTAAACGTGCGCATCGTTTTTAAATAAGATAGAGCAAGGTCTGTAGGTAATGACTTAAGCCTGGTTTTTAGAAGTTCTACATCTACTGTTTGCTGCGCTAGGTCAAGCGTTGCGAAATAGGGCAAGAGCGATTGGTCTATGCCGCTTAAGTCTTGGGTGATGGCTGCATGTAATAAAATATAGCGGTGGTTTTTCCAAAACGAGCAGAATAGCTCTTGTTCACGCTCTTGCAAATAGTCGAGATACGGTTTGGACTTTCGTTTGTCTTTTTTTTCTTCGGCGCGCTTTGTTTTGAGATAGCTTGCAAAATGATCTTCTCGCCATGTCGAAAAATACAAGCGGTGAAAAGCTGATTGGGTCTGAGATTCAATGGCTTTTAAAATACGTGTAGATGCTTGATTGTAGGCCCTATACTGATCTAGGCTCTCTTGGCTGCAAGTATGTATGAGCTCTTCAGTAAATAGTGTTTTGTCACAAATAAGGCGCGTTAGATCCAAAATCAAAAGCTTGTCGTCGTTGTGGTGTGCTGGTAATAAATAGGTGTTCAATCGTTTTTTTAACGTTTCGACTTGGATATGTTCTTGAAGATGGCTCCGAATAAGATTGAGTTGCTTCTCGTCAGGGCAATTGCGCGATGGCGTAGCAGACGCATAGAGCGCGTTGATTAAATCCGCTGTGCTCTCTTGTCTTGAAAAATGCAAGAGCAGTTGCGCTGTTTCTTGCAAATCAAACACATGTTTAAGTGTGTTGATTTTGCCAAGGAGTTTGCGTGTCTGTCCATTTTTTGACAGAATACGATTTAAAAACTCTGACCAAGTTAAATTAACTGTAACTTCTTTTTTGCCGAGGTCCTTTTTTAACACATTGAAACCGTCCCAAATGGAGGCGATATAACGTTGTGATTCGAGCCAGCGTGCGACATTTGAGTTTTTGGAAATAAAGTCGTTGGGATCGAGATTAGGATAAGTGGCTAAAGCTACAACTTCACCTGTTGTTGGCACCATGGCCACAATCGATCCACCTTTGATCCAGGGCTCAGGAACTAAGTGATTTTCACTGCCAGCTAGCGCAAAATTTTTATCGCGCGATATCTCGCTAATGGCTAGAAGTTCTTCAGCATAGGCCTGCAACTCTTGTGAAAGAGATAAAGTGAGGGTATTGCCACTGATAGCTGGCTTTGCACCAGGCAGATGCCTTGTGATTTGGCCGCGCACATCAACTTCAACTGGATGCTTGCCGAGCACGCCGCGCAATAATTGATCATAAGTTTTTTCACATCCCGTTTTTCCTACAGAATCGTTAATCGTATAGGCTTGGCTTTTTAGATGGTTATAGCGCTCTTTCAATTCACCTGCGCTTGAATATCCTTTTGGCAAACAGACAGGTATGCCCTCACTTCGAGCTTGCAAAAAATCTTCTAGCTCCTCCAACTCTCTAGCTATCGATATGTACTGATTTTCAGCGATTGCCCCCAAATAACCGATAGCATCTGCGCCCACTTTGCCGTTTGGATAATACCGTTTCGTGGCAACTTGGGCGATGAGCCCTGGAAACAACCGCTCTTGCATTTTTAAATGCGCGTGGACCTCTTCTGAGATATCAGGTGCTATGACGTAAGGAGTATTGGGAAAAAGCGCTGCTCTACTATGGATGAGATCCTCAACATCTTGCGCGTTTAAATTCAGCTCTGTGGCTAAAAGATGAGATAAAGTTATGATATAGTCTTTGCGTGCAAAAACTTTTTGGCGTTTTCCTGTTTCATCCGTCACCCATTTTACCCTGGGGATATCGCGGATCTGAGCATAGCTGACAGCGGCGTTATATTGGATTTGGTTGATAGCAAGCGCCGTGCCAAAACGATCGTAGATGGCGCCGCGTGTGGGCTTTTCAATTAAAACGCGTTGCCGTGGAGCTCTGGCGCGCTTAATATGGACTTCTCGCATACTCGTTTGCAGATACCAAATGCGCACAAAGATAAGCAAAAGAGCTAGCATCACAAAATACAACACGCGGTTAGCTTTGCGGGGAATATCTTTACTATTCATCGAAATATCAAAAGCTCTCGATTCGCTCTCATGCATGCAGCTCTTTGTTTCATATATTCTTTTTGAACATCTGAGAGTTTTTGGTCAATGTCTTGAGGCAATTTAAAACAATCTGCAGCCAGATTACGCAAAAAATGCTCCCAATGAGTCAGCCTGGCTAAATCTGGCAAAACAGCCCTAATTTTTTGGATATGATGCAAAGTGGCCTGATTGCAGCACTCTTCCAACTGACGCAACTTTTCGTAATCTAGAGCTAGACAGTGCAAATGCGCAGCATCTAAATCAGGCTTATTTTGGCGCATTGTCTGAAGATTAAACAGATGCATATAAAGACAAAACTTAAGGTCGAGGGCCGGAAAATTTGGGTCGCTAGCTAAAGCGTTTAAGCTCTCTACTAAACCTGTTGACAGATGATCTTTGGAGAGAAAAAGCAAAATGGGGTCTAGATAGGTGCCTCGTGATTGTTCATGCAGATCCTGAATCATCAGAGCGCGCGCTCGCCTAATGTCTTGGAGTTTTTCGGGATAGTGAGAGTGAGTGTCGAGAGCTGACTGGCCAAAATGATAACGCAAGCTACTTCGAGCATTTAAAAGGTTTTGAAACTCTTTTTTTGACTTTGAGTTCAAATATTCCTTATGTAGAGAGTTAAAAAAATCGTCGTACTCTCCGTTTTCAAAATTTTTCCACACATTGCCGAAAGCTGCAGCTTTTTTTATGAATTTTGGTAGAACCGTTTCCAAAGAGGGCCGTTTGGCCATCATTTCAGCCCGCCGTCTCATACATGCAGGGCAACCAGAAAAGAGCCCAAATGCGTATATTACCGAGCAAACAAACAATAATTTCTTCATTTACACCCCGCAGCTTTGAAAAACGCTATTTGAGTTCACATCGGTACACCTTACCTTGGGTAGATACATTTATTCTAGTGCTTGGAAAAAAAGTCTGGATAAAGTAGGATGAGAACCTTAACGTGCGCCTGTAGTTCAATGGTAGAACAATAGCCTTCCAAGCTATGAGTGTCAGTTCGATTCTGATCAGGCGCTATTTTGGCCTTTCTCTAAAAACACGTAGCCTGGTATACTTCAAGGTCACGTATAAGAGGAAGCTGGCTGCTAGTAGCCGCCACTATTGTAAAGAAAATTTTAGACCCGAGGTAGAATTGGCTAATCAATCACTAAAAGACGTCACCGTCAAAGACTTAATCGAATCAGGAGCTCATTTTGGGCACCAACGTCAACGCTGGAACCCAAAAATGAAACCCTACATTTTTGAAGAGCGCGGCGGTATTTACATCATCGATCTAGCAAAAACCGTTAAACAACTGCGCAAATGCGTAGAGGTTGTCGAGCAAACGATAGAGAAAAAACAAAGTATTTTATTCATCGGCACCAAAAAACAAGCCAAAATCGTTGTCAAAGAATGCGCTGAAAACTGCGGCGAATTCTACGTTTGTGAGCGCTGGCTTGGCGGAATGTTGACAAACCTTTCAACGATCAGAAAATCTGTCAAAACACTTGAGCGCATCGAAAAACGCGTTGCCTCTGGAGTAGCAGAAGGCCTGAAGAAAAAAGAAATTTCCGTGATGACAAAGGAGCAAGATAAACTCGATCGCAACCTTTCTGGGATTCGCTCAATGCGCAAAGCACCGGGCCTCGTAGTTATCGTTGACCCTAGCAAAGAGCACATTGCTGTTGCGGAAGCCAAAAAACTCGGCATTCCTGTCATGGCTATAGTTGACACCAACTGTAATCCTGACAACATCGACTACGTAATTCCTGCTAATGACGACGCCCTCAAAAGCATCAAACTCATTCTTCAAGCACTAGCAACTGCTATTACGGAGAAAAAAACTGCGCTTAATATTTCATTTAAGACAGAAGAAACTCCAACTCCAAAAGTCGAAGAGACAAAAGAAGAAGGAGAGACCAATGAGTAAAGTCACAGCTGATATGGTTAAAACGCTGCGCGAGCGCACAGGCGTTGGCATGAGCAAATGCAAAAAAGCTCTCGATGAAGCTGATGGCGATATGGAACAAGCGATCGCGAACCTGCGAAAAGCTGGCATGGCGTCTGCTGTCAAAAAAGAAGGTCGAGAAGCTAACGAAGGTCTTATCGGATCAAGCGAAACAGACGACACAATCGCTCTTTTAGAGATCAATGCTGAGACAGATTTCGTCATACAAAACGAAAAATTCCAAGACTTCCTCAAACACCTATGCGAAGACCTGGCTAAAACGAAACCTAGCAATCTCGAAGTGTTCCTTGCTCAAACCTACAGCCAAAACCCCGATGCATCTGTTGAAGAAGCAAGAGCTGAGCTCGTTTTAAGCCTTGGAGAAAACATCCAAATCAAGCGTTTTGAATTAATCAACAAAGAAAACGGCCACTCGTACGGTGTATACTCACACATGGGCGGACGTATCCTTACACTTGTTGAAATCGGTGGCGATAGCGATCAACAGCAGCTAGCGAAAGACATCGCGATGCACATTGCCGCAGAAGCACCTGAATTCCTAAATCCAGATGACATTTCATCTGATGTCCTTGCTCGCGAAATGGATATTGCTAAAAGCCAAATCGGCGATAAACCAGAGTATGTGATCGACAAGATTTTAGAAGGAAAGATGAACAGCTTTTATGAGCAGTCTTGCCTTACGAAACAAAAATTTGTCAAAGATCCTAGTCTAACAGTTGAAAAACTCGTGGAAGAAGCTGGTAAAAAGGCCTCTCAGCCTTTGCAAATCGTACGCTTCTTGCGCTGGCAGATCGGCCGAGGCTAAACAAAAAGGATTTTTCCTGTGGCAAGCCCCAAGCGGATCATTCTCAAGCTCTCAGGCGAGGCGTTTGGCCGTTCACATGAAGCTGTCCACACCATTGCATCTACTGTTGCCGAGCTAAAATCAACCGATATTCAAGTTGGAATCGTTGTAGGTGGCGGAAATATTTTCCGTGGCTACCAGGCGCAAGATTTTGGCTTTGAAAGAGCTCCTGCAGACTCTGTTGGTATGCTAGCTACTGTCATTAACGGTCTTATTTTAGCTCAAGCCTTAAACACCCTCGGTTGCACAACACGTGTCATGTCCTCATTTGCCATCCCTGGGATTACAGAGCTCTACCACTGGCAAAGTGCCAAAAGATTTTTAGAGCGCGGTGAATACGTCGTTTTTGTTGGTGGCACTGGAAATCCTTACTTTACAACCGACACAACAGGGGCATTGCGAGCCAGTGAAATGGGAGCGGATCTTTTGCTAAAAGCAACAAAAGTTGATGGTATCTACGATTCAGATCCGAAAAATAACAAAGACGCCACAAAATTTCAAAATATCACCTTTGAAGAGGCGCTCACACGCGACCTCAAAGTCATGGATGGAGCAGCGATTGCCCTTTGTAGGGATAACAACATCCCTATCTATGTCTTTGACCTCTTTGCTAAGGATGGATTAAAACACGCAGCAATGCAGCAGACAGGTGGAACTCTTGTCAGTGGAGACAAAAAATGACAATTAAAGAGCAGACAAAATCAAAAATGGAATCTACGCTAGATCACCTAGCCAAGGAGCTTGGAAATCTGCGAACAGGACGCGCTAACCCATCGGTATTAGATGGTGTTAACGTCGATGTTTACGGCACTAACATGCGTATTCGTGACTTAGCAAGTGTCACAACTCCAGAGCCGCGTCAAATCCTCATCACACCCTTTGATAGATCGACAGCAGGACCGATCTCAAAAGGCATTGAAAAAGCAAACATTGGCCTTCAGCCTATCTTAGAAGAGGGAATTGTCCGAGTTAACGTTCCTCCGATGGATGAGCAGCAGCGTCGCGATACAGTCAAATTCGGCAAGAAAAAATGTGAAGAAGCAAAAGTTGCCATCCGAGAAATTCGTCGCAAAAGCAACGAGCAACTCGATGCCGATAAAGACCTGACCGAAGATCAGATTCGCGGTGGTAAGAAAAAAGTTCAAGAACTCACCGATGAATACTGTAAAATGATCGATGAGATGTTTACGAAAAAAGAAAAAGAGGTTATGACGGTTTAGGCTTGATGAAAATCTCCCGATCTTTTTATAATGAAAGGCTCAGGTAGATCTTTTAAGGCCCCATCGTCTAGCCCGGCCTAGGATACCAGGTTTTCATCCTGATGACAGGGGTTCGAATCCCCTTGGGGTCATACCTGAACGAGGCATTAGCTCAGTTGGTAGAGCATCTCCCTTTTAAGGAGAGGGTCGTTGGTTCGAGCCCAACATGCCTCAATTCCATTTTTATATTTGCGTCGTTAGAGAGATTATCTTTCGACGCATGATTCCCCCCTTCGGAGCACCCTCGGGTCCAAACTAGATCCCTTAAACGCAAATGAAAAAAGAAGGTTCAGATGACATCTTTAGTATCTTCAGCAAAAGCAATACCTCTATATCTTAACTTGCAACCAACTCCAAGCATAGATGTAATCCAGTTTTATCGTACTGTTCAAAAGCACCTAGCTGGTAGATCCGAAACACATCCAAAGTTTTTGTCTTGGGTAGTTCAACAGATCGATCTTCCATTTAACACACATGAAGGCTATTTGAAGGCCCTTTATTTCATATCAAATGAATGTCAAAAAGGCGTAAAACTGAAGGATCAAACCCCAGAAGGTTTAATAGACATCATTTTTAAGCTTTACGAGCAAGTTAGCCCCGATCTCGACGAAGGTTATCGCCAAGGGCGTGCACTAATTATGTATTCAGAGAAACTGCCAAGCAGAGATTGTAAGAATAAGAAAGAGTTTTTTGACCGTGAGTGGGAGGCGTATTTTACAAAACAAGATAACAAAGAATATCAATATTGGCTAACAATCAAAGACTGCATCTATCACCATTACTGTGATCCTAAAGCCCCAACAGTAAAATTTAGCCATGAAGACTTTGAGTTTTTGATCAAGCATCAATTTATGTTTTGTCTTGATGTTGATCCAGATGACCTAGAGAAAGAAACAATTAAGTTCACCGAAAAATTAAGCCAAAAACTAAAAGAAGAGACAGATCCTTTTTGCATAATGGCTTTTGTTCATTGCAATATTGTCCGTTTACACATCAAAGATGATTGCAATGGACGTGTGGCGCGCCTTTTAATGCATTGGATTGCTCATGAAATGGGAATTAAACCCATCTTGATTCAAGATGCGCTCGCCTATGATAGGCTGTCACTCAATGAGCAAGCAATCGAAGTTGCACTCAGACATTGGAGCAGTGACCAAAAAATCTTATTTGATGGAATGGATCCACAAGTTGCCAAAAAAGTAGATTTTCTTGTAAAAATGGCAGTCACAAATATTATTCCTAACCATCCGGAAAAAAAAGCATGTGAGTTACAAGGGCTGCTGGAAGACTTAGATCAAGCTATGGGTGAGTAATTCTAGAATTTTAAGTAAGAGGTCATATGCTAAATAAGATGCGGTGTTTTGGTGATGGGTCAGAAGTTTATTCGCGCTACCATGATAAAGAATGGGGCGTGCCAGTTCACGATGATGTGAAGTTTTTCGAAATGCTGATTTTGGAAGGCGCGCAGGCGGGTTTAAGTTGGGAAACTATTTTAAAAAGACGAGAAGGCTACCGAGAAGCTTTTCATGGATTTGATCCCAGAAAAGTAGCCTTGATGAGTGATCATACCTTAGAGAAGCTGCGAGAATATCCTGGTATCATCCGCAATCGGCTCAAAATCTTTAGCGCTAGAGCAAATGCCAAAGTGTTTTTAGAGATCCAAAAAGAGTTTGGGTCATTCGATGCTTATGTCTGGTCATTTGTCGATGGTAAACCAATGATAGGTAGCTGGAAGCGCAGCGATGATGTGCCTGTTACAACCAGCGAGAGTGATGCCTTATCGAAGGATCTGAAAAAGCGTGGCATGTCCTTTGTTGGCTCCACAATCATGTATGCTTTTATGCAAGCAACAGGTCTTGTCAATGATCACCTAGCTAGCTGCGTCTGTCTGCATTAGAAATACCGGACTTTAATTTTAAAAAGTTATACCATTGGCACTCTTGATTTTCAGATATAGAGGTATGAGCATGAGTCAATTCAATTTGGTTCTTATTTATTCAGGTCGTCAAATCATGGATACACAGGTCGGTCCGTATCCAGAAAGTGTAGAGAAGCTAACTAATCTGTTTAAATTGATTTATAAGGATGTCATTCCCCTTAATGGTGGGATGTCGCTAGTCACTCGACTAAAAATGGTTTCGCCCAAATCCACACTTTTAGTGATTCCATCGGGTGAGAGCACAAAACTTGATGAAGCATTGTCTCAGGGAGAAATTCAGATGATACAAGCAACAGTAGAGCAAGGTCTTTCTCTTTTGGCTGTTGGCGGTGCTGCTTATTGGGCTTCCAAAACACGCATTTGGAGCGATATGTGTGCTCATCAACCCGATTGCCGAGATCCAATTATTAAAAGCAGCAAATGTCCCATTTTTCCTGGTGTTGCAAAAGGACCGCTCTTGCCATTTCCAGGACAAAGCTACGATCCCGCTTTTTTCCGCGGAGCTGCAACTATTGAGTGTGAAGGTAAGAAGATTCATATCCCTTTAAAGGCCTCTGGAACTTTTGAATTTGAAAGCTCTCAGAAAATTAAAGTCCTTGCTGGATATGTGGAAAAGAATCAGCTAAATGCAAAAAGACAGCCAGCTATCATTGGGTGCTCTTTTGGCACAGGAAAAGCAGTCTTGTCGATGGTTCAGCTGGGCTATCACCCAGATGATTTGGATGTTAAAGCCCACAAAAATGCCTTTCCAAATTCTGAAATTGATTGGCAAGATGCTAAGAATTCGATCAGCCCTATTCAAGATCAAAAAGCGTTTTTGCAAAGCATCTTAAACTATTTCAATTCTAGCGATAGTTCCGCTCACGACGTTGTTGCGGGCAAGTAAAAATAAACCACACTTTAAAAATACCTGACTTTTTTAAACCTCGCTTTATATTTACCGATGTAGGCGCAGGGTTACATTACGCCTGGCCAGAATATCGGAATTATAAGCAAGGCAATGGATAAGGTCAGGATAGAGAGAAAGGTGGTTAAGAAGATGAGAGATCCACTTTGGAGCTCAAAGACACCGTAGCGCTCGGCGATGATAGAGGTCAATACGCCGCAGGGCATAGCGGAAAGTAAAAAGCCGGCGATGGCCCACTGCGGGTCAACGTGTAAAGCAAGCATCAGTCCAAGCGTAAGAATTGGTGCGACAAGAAGCTTAAGGGACATGATGACGGCGTAGGCTAAGGGACGGGCAAAAAAATTACCGACTTTGAGATTGAGGCCTATAGCAAAAAGGGCGCAAGGCACAGCGGCATTGCCCAGCTGGAGACAAAAGGTGTCGACCATTTTGGGCAGGGGTAGGGTCGTTGCTGAATAGAGAATGCCAATGATAGGTGAGAAAACAGCTGGATTGATGAGGGTTTTTCTCACTGCACCTGTAACAGATAACCAACGGCTTTCACTTTTGGTTGTTTCTAAATCGAGAAGAAAGAGGGTGACGATAATAGGGATCATAGTTAGCAGATTGCCAAAAGCTGCTGGAACAAGGCCTTTTTGGCCAAAGACGATATAGAGAAACGGAATGCCGATGTATCCAGAGTTGGGGAAGCTAGCTGCGCAGGCACGCATAGGATTGAAGAGGTGATTGGGTGGCAGAAAAAGGTAAGAGATGAGGTACATGATGGCAAAGATGATGAGCATGCCGGAGGTAAAGGCGATGATGAATGGGATGTTGATGATAGCCTTAAATTGGCTGGTAGCTAAGGATCGAAAGAGAAGTGGGGGCAGAGCAAAGTAGAAGACAAAGCGTTGCAGAACATGCGCGCTGTTCATGCCGAGTATTTTGAAACGTGTAGCCAAAAAACCGGCAATTATGATCGCAAAAAGGGGAATGATGCCATCGATAATAGGTTCTGCCACACGCGTGCCTCCAAGGAAAAGCCTGTCAGATGCGTGTTTAGAAGTAAAGTTGAAAATTTAATTGCCTTATTCGCAAAAAGTACGTAGTGTGGAGAAAAAATGGGAGTCCTGATGAAGCAGTTAGTTTTTTTATCGTTTGTGTGCGTTGTTGTAAATGTCTTTGCAGATGAACCCTCTTTAGAAGAGCAAATCCAACGTGTATCTGAGCAAAATGTGTATGGACAGTGGCAAGGCGCAAGCCAGAGCGCATCTGTTAATTCAGGTTTTGTTTTTGAAGCCGATTTTTTGTATTGGAAAGCTTTAGTTGACGGTCTTGTGTTTTCTCAAAAAATTGACGTGACTGTACCTGCTGCTTTTCCTGGCACGATTAACGTAGTAGACGATGTCAACGATTTGGATTTTAAGTGGGATCCAGGCTTTAAGCTTGGCGCTGGCTATATTTTTGAAGGGCGTCAGCAGTGGGCTGCTAAGCTTTTTTGGACTTATTACCACTCGAAAGCGTCAGGCTCTGAAAAGAGCGATCCTGCATTCATTACTGGTACGGGATTAAAGCCTATGTGGCTTCCCTTTTTAATGGGTTCTATTGCAGACAGAGCTAGGGCGAATTGGTCTTTGAATTATAATGTCTTTGATGCGATGACCGGTAGGGATATGTTTCTTGGAAGATACGTCTCGATGAATCCTCAGATTGGAATACGAGGGGCTTGGATTAATCAAGATTATCGCGTGAAATATCACGGCGCTTTTACATACAACGATGCCGGTGTAGAAAACTTTTTAACTACAGATACCAAGTTTTCGGGCTCGAATGACTTTTCTGGAGCTGGGCTGCGTTTTGGCTCAGACCTGACGTTTTTTCTGACCAAAAATTTACTCATTCAGGGTAATGGGTTTTTCTCACTTCTTTATGGTGAATTTGAAGTAAAAGAGCTCTATGATGGAGCCTTTATTATAGATCTAGGCGCGGGTCCTACTTTAGTTCCTGAAGTCATCAGGCTAACCAAAAATTTCAATGCTGTTAAACCTTGTTTGGAAACAGAACTTGGCGGTGTCTGGCAAATTTTTGCAAAAAATGATCAATACCGATTTTCAATTGGAGCGTTTTATCAGTTTGTGTATTGGTTTGCTCAAAATAATCTTGTGAACCAAATTCTCATGATCAATGATTCTCCAATTAACGCCACAGCAATTAATACAAATCGAGATGTCACGAATCTCAACCCAAAAGGGGATTTGCAAATGCAGGGAATTAAGATTCAGCTGAACTTTGACTTTTAGTCTTTACATCGAGAATGGAGCCGGTTAGGTGAGCGCTTTGAAGCAGGTTTAAAACGGCCTTAGCAACATCTGTTGGCTCTAAAAGATCAGATAAGTTTTCATCGGGAAAGTTGTGCGTGCGCATGGGACTGTTCACGCGAGAGGGGACTAAAGCGTTAACTTTCATCTTTGGACATTCTTCAGCGAGGCCCTGCGTGAAGTTGACAACAGCTGCTTTTGCAGAGGAGTAGATCGCATAGTCTTTGCGCCCCCTTGTGTAGGAGGATGAGGCGATGTTAATAATTGAAGCATCTTCTTTGAGCAAGGCTAGGCGGCAGGAATGGATCAGTGTCGTTAGATTTGTGGTAATTAGGTCCTCAATATCACACTTTGTAAGTACACTTACGCTTTTGACCATCAGTTTTCCAACGCTATTGATTAAGCCATCGAGTTGTCCATACTGCGCATGAATTGCTTCGAATGTTTTTGCTGTTTGGTCATAGCATCGCAGGTCGACTGGAAAATGAGAAGCAGATCTACCGAGGATAATGACTTTGGCGCCTTGCGCTTCGAGCTCTTTTTGAATTGCTTTGCCGATGTGCCCCGTTCCGCCAGTTAGGGCATAGATTTTGTTTTCAAGTGAGATGGTAGCAGTTTGATGCGTGGGCATTTTGGTAAGACGCAGAAGCTGTTCTGCTAAAAAGAGATCGAGCTCAGATGTGATTTTGATGTTGTTTTCAGAGCCACGAACAATGTGAATGGGATGACCTAGAGCATGGACGAGCTGGCAATCATCGGTGGCGTCCGCTTTACCTGACCTCTCGTGGGCTTTTAAAATGAGGTCGTAGGCGAAGGATTGTGGCGTTTGGCCTCTTTGATACTCTGCGCGCTTGGGGATTGAATCGATAGAAGTTTGATCTGTGCTGTGGACGATGGTATCTGAGCTGGGGATACAGGTATTGGCCGCTTTGTGTTTTTTTACAGCTTCGATGTTAGCTTTTAAAATTTCTGCTGTAATAAGGGGCCTTGCTCCATCGTGAATCACTACGATGTCCGACCCTATTGCAGCTTTCAGGCCAAGGTAAGAAGAATTTTGACGCGTTTTGCCACCGGGAACAACTGCAGTGGAGGGGTTCTCGGCTTTTACTTCTTCGATATACTTTGGGTGGCAGACTAAGATAATCTGGTCAAATAGGCCACTTTGAACAAAAGTATCGAGCGTGTGTTGATAGACTTTTTTTCCAGATAAGCGGTGAAATTGTTTTGGAATAGCGTGACCAAACCGCTCGCCCGATCCGCTGATTAAGATGATGGCAGTTGTTTTTGCTTCCAGTTCGGCCATTTTACAGGTTATTCATTGTGTTATAAAAATATTTATCAATAGTTGTTCCCGCATCGGGAATTTGCACGAGTTTACTCATCCTACCATTTTAAATGGTTAGAGTCGCTTGCGCAAAGGCTTTTTTCAGAAGAGTGGCGCGCAGCGTATCCGTGGGGTCATCTGGGTGCGGCTCAAACTGCAGATGTCCACGTCTGAGTTTAAAAAATAAATGATTAAACTTGGCGTCGCTTATGCCATCTAGCCAGCCTAAATCGGTGGCTAATTTTAGAGGGCTTAAGCTAGAGATCGCCTCTTTTGTGGAGAGCTTGTATGAATGACGTAACAGCCCGTAAGCTTTAGTGATGCGATCGATCCATTCTGGTGCTGGGTTATCGCGAAGTGAGGTGCGCAAAAGACGCTCCTCCCGCTCGATCAATTGAGCAAGCGAGATCATGCGCGAGGCTAAGTCGCTCTCTGACGAACCGAGTGATCGAGGGTTGTACAAAATAATCAAATCGCCCAAGAATTTCTTTCCATTATTAAGTGATCTAGCAGCGATTCCTTCTGGCAAAAGTTTAAGCAAAAGGTCATCTAATTTTTGCGAGTGCACAAGCATCGGTAAGTGCAAATAAATATGCACTGTAAAGCCAGTGCCACAATTTGCAAACTGCGATGTTAAATAACCAAATTGCTTTGAAAAACCAAAATTCAGATTATGGCTGAGCGCATTTTCCAAGTCGTACAACAAGCGATAAGAATTTGTCCAATCAGCTTTGGATGAGCTGCATTGCAAAGTCAAATGATCCGTGCCGTTAATTAAAGCTTGCCAAGCAAACGACGGTGGCATGTAAACCCTAGCTTCATCACTTAACGTTTGTAAATTATCATGCCAAAACATCTGCTCAGTTAAGTAAGATTTGTCTAAAGGGCTCAGTTTAGATAGAGGCAAATGCAGGGGAGCATCAGATGCACATTTAAGCAACGCGTCTTTTAATAAATCGCTAATGATAGAGCGTTCAGTTGCCGATAAGTGCTGCGGAAACGCGTAGTGGTCCAGATTACGCCTGAGCGTATAATGCGCCAAAGTCCAAATCGGTGATGCGTGGCTTGCCCATGGAGAAAAATCCACTAAAGCTTTGGGCAGGTTAACTTCCATCGGGCTCGCTCATTAAATTTTGGATTTGATCGCGCAAGGCAGCTGCCTCTTCATAATTTTCTTTATTCAAAGCCTGGTTGAGAGCACCAGTGAGATCAGTGATGCGCTCTGGGGTGGAGAATTTTTGATTAGAATTTGGTGATTTGCCTTTGTGAAAAGGAGCCGTCAAACCGCAGCGCAGAGCTTGTTTTGCAATATAATCCTGAAAAATCGTGTAACAATTGCAGCACCCAAGTGTCAGTGTCTCTTTGATATCATCTAAACTCGTGTGGCATCTAACGCAGCACATCGATCCGCAGGCAGCTTCGCTGATTCCAGGAGAGCCGAGCTTGGCCTTTAACACTGGACACTCACTACACATTTGAGTATAGGTGGTATTATCAGACTCGATTTCTTGATAAAGAATCGAAGCCTTTTTTTTGCAGCGACTGCATTCAATTGGTCGTTTGGTCATATTTAAGGCCATAGCGGAACTGGCTTAAAAAATAAACCTTTTTTGGAGGACTCAAATGGGGAAATGGTTAATTTGTTTAGGGATTTTTCCAATCTTACTTTTTGCAGCAAACGGATCTAATCAAGGCAGCAGCCTTTACGGCAGTCAGTCTCAACATGGGCAAGTTTCTGACTGTTCGCATCTTTCATATGAAGAGCAGGCCTTTGCAGCAAAACTCAGCACGATTCATCGCAATGTATTTTGCTCGCAATTTTCACCTCAGCAAAGACAAGACACCCTGTCGCTTGTCAAAATGAAAGATCCGTATAACACAACTCCTGGCAGTATCACACCTGACCATGCTGTAGAAATTATTTTGCAAAGCAGCCGTCATACGGGAACAGGACAGTCCCAGGCGCCAAATCAGCAACAGATGCCGCAGCAATACCAGCCTCACAACCAGCAGCAGCAACAGAGCCCGTACAATCAGCAACAGCAGGGGCAGCAGAGAAGGCAACCGCCATCAACACCCCCGTCGAATCAATGCAAGCCTTATTAGGGAATATCTGTTAAACTAGGCGTATGCCAAAAGTTAGAAAAGCCGTATTCAATGCCCTTCTCTCAGTGTATCGAGAGGAGGGTTTTTTAGCAGAATATCTAGACCAGTGGAGGCGTAAAGCGCAGCCTACTGAGCGAGACTTTAGCCTCGCCTTTGAGATGGCCATGGGCACAATGCGAAAAACATGGACGCTTGATGCGATTGCTAAACAACTTTCCAAAACAGGCAAGCTCTCACTCAAACTCAAAGAAAAAGTCCTCGTTCGCATGTCGATCTACCAGGCCGTCTTCATGGACAGCTTGCCCATCTATGCTATCGGCGATCAAATGGTCAGCTTAGCAAAGGAGCTCTGCCACCCCAGATTTTCCAAATTTTTAAATGCGCTTATTCACAGCTTAGATGGTTTTACATGGACACCGCCGGACGATCTCTCGATCAAATATTCCTTTTCGCCGTTTTTTATAGAGCAGCTCATTGCTGATTATGACAAAGACAAAACACTCGAAATTTTAGAAGCATTCGATATCATCCATCCACCGATGATGCGCATACGCGCAGGTCAAGACACACACAAAACCGTCATCGAAACCAAAATGGGCCCCGTGAATCAACTAGAGTTTGGGCAGTCGCTGGCAGAACTTGGCAAAAACCCAAACGTTTACATCCAAAACGCCACACCTGTTTATCTTCTAGACAAACTCATGGACAATCTGACCAAACCACCAGCTGCAATCCTCGATCTTTGCGCAGCGCCTGGAGGAAAAACCCTGGCCCTACATGATGCATTTCCAGATGCTGAGCTCTTTGCTAACGAAAAGTCAGAGAGGCGCCTTTCAATCCTTGAGCAAAACCTCAAAAAATACAACATCCCAGCAACGCTAACCTCTGAAGATGGCACCACATTTCACACCTCACGTCACTTTGATCTTATCATTCTCGATGTACCATGCAGTAACAGTGGCGTTCTTGGAAAAAAGCCTGAAGCCAAGTTGCGCCAAACCCCCGAACACACCCAGCAGCTCATCAATCTGCAAAAAGCACTCCTACTCCACGCAAAACGGTTTCTCAAAAAAGATGGCCAGATCTGGTATCTGACCTGCAGCATTCTCAAGAGCGAAAACGAAGATGTCATCCGACAATCTGGCTACGAGATCATCGGTGAGCCGATCACTGTTTTGCCCAACCGCGAGGGCTGGGACGGCGGCTTCGCTTGCGCCCTCAGCGTTCAGTAGCATCAACCGATATGGTTTAGCAGCTTTTCTATTTGCTTTTGAGTTGGTAATTCATTTCTAAGGTCGTTTGGCAAATCTCTAACAATTTGGTATGAAGCGATATTGATAGGCTCTGTGCTATTTTTTAAAGCATATTCCACAATAGTACGGTTTTTTTCTTTGCAAAGAATAATGCCTATAGAGGGGTTTTCGTCTGGCAATTTAACAGTATCATTCAGCACTGCTAAATAAAACTGCATTTTACCTACGTGTTCCGGAATGAAAGGTCCGACTTTAAGTTCAATGGCAACGAGCGACTTTAGTTTTCTGTGATAGAGAAGAAGATCGATGAAAAATTCATGACCATCGACTTCTAAACGGTATTGAGATCCGACAAAAGTATAGGCATTCCCAACCTCTCTAAGAAAAGATTCAATATTTTGGCCGAGAGCTTTTTCAAGTTCCTTTTCGCTATGTTCATCTCCAAGATTTAAAAAATCAAAAAGATATGCATCTTTTACGGCTAGTTGTGCTTCAGATCTTAGTTTTTTTGGCAGGTTTTCCTGAAAATTAGCTTGGCTAACCAGTGTTTTTTCGTAAGTCTTATTGCTAATTTGGTTTAAAAGGATTCGGTAACTCCAGCCATTTCGTTTAGTCATCCGTATGTAAAATTCTCGCTCTAGAGAATCTTTGCACTTTTCGAGAATATACATATGATGAGTCCAACTAATTTCTGCCAGCAGTGCTGTCAGTTTTTCCTTTTCCTTATATGATAAGTAGAAGTCTTTCATTCTCCATAGGTTACGTGAGGAAAAACCTTTGATGCCTGGGAACAGATTTCGCAGATCTAATGCTAATTGTTCCACTACAGAGGTGCCCCATGCGGCATTTTTTTGTTTTTCATATATTATACGCCCAATTTCATTGTAGGCATAAATGAGTTCTCGATTGACAGCTTGCGTTGCTCTGGCTTGAGCTGATCGGATCTTCTCAGCAATCGATTTTAAGATAGAATTGTATTCTTCAGAGGGGGCGTGTAATTCAGGTAAGTTTTGTGTTTTTTCAACCATAGAAAAGCATTTTGTCATGTAGGAGTTAGTACGTCAATTATTTATTTAAACAGTTGGAAATGGTTTGAACTCATGTAAAATGGAGGTTTCAACTCCAAAAAACCATGTAAAACGGAGTTTGTAGGGACAAAATACAAAATTACAAATGTTAATAATAAGGTGTTTAAGAAATTACGTTCTGCAACAACCTTAACGTAAACAACTTGGAGATTTGCAAAATGGAGTTGTAAAAATCTAAAAATCGTGTAAAATGGAGTTACAAGGAGCAAAAATGTATAAACGAGAATTCGATTCACTTAACGACTTGGAACAGAGTATATTCCTATTTGGTCCAAGAGGTACAGGAAAAACAAGTTGGGTAAAACAGTATTTTCCCAATGCGTTGTATATTGATCTCTTGGATACCAAACAATACATGGATCTGTTGAACAGACCATGGGATTTGGAAAAGCTAGTCGATGCTTATCCTGATGCTTGGGTTGTTATCGATGAGGTCCAAAAAATCCCAGAACTTCTCAACGAAGTACATCGGCTTATTGAGTCAAAAAACCGAAAGTTCGTCCTTACAGGATCAAGTGCTAGATCACTTAGGAAAAAAGGTGTAAATCTTTTGGCTGGCAGAGCTCTAACTTATTACATGCATCCGCTTACAGCGAGGGAGCTTGGTGAAGATTACGATTTGCAGCATTCGCTAAAATATGGTCAGCTTCCACATGTTTACACAAAGCCAAAGCCAGAAACCTATTTAAATACCTACATTGATGCTTATATTCGGCAAGAAGTTTTACAAGAGGGCTTAACAAGAAGGCTTGATGCCTTTTCACGCATGCTAGAAGTCGCGAGTTTTTCCCAGGGTGGCGTTCTCAATTATACAAATATTGCAAAAGAAGTTGGCGTCAGCCGAAAGGTCATCGAAAGCTATTTTGAAATTCTTGAAGACTTGTTACTGGGTGTGAAATTACCCGTTTTTACTCGCAGAGCCAAACGTCGCATGACAGCGCACCCAAAGTTTTATTTTGTCGATGCGGGAATCTTTCGCACACTTAGGCCAAGGGGTGCTTTTGATACAGATAGCGAAATTGATGGTGCAGCCTTAGAAACCCTCTTTTTTCAAGAGCTACGTGCTTTAAATGACTATAAAGAATTGCGCTATTCCCTTTACTACTGGAGAACAGCAGCAAAACAAGAAGTAGACTTTGTTCTATATGGCGAAAAAGGTTTTTATGCTTTTGAGATCAAGCGTGCTGAAAAGGTCACATCAAAAGATTTAAAATCGCTCAAGCTTTTCGGCGAAGATTATCCAGAGGCCAATCTCTACCTCATTCACAACGGAAAATGGCGTGAAAAACACGGCAACATTACCGTGATTCCATTTACAGAAGCAGTGCAAAAATTAGCGTCTCTGATTGGCTAAGTTGCTATCTTTCTTGCAATCGCATGAAACGTGAGAGCCGGGTTGTTATTCATGGTTTTAAAGTCGATTTGTTCAAACCACTGGACGTCAAATTGAGATAAGAGCTTTAGAATATGCTGAGATGTAAAGTGGCGAACGGTAAGGTTTTCAGTTGTTGTATAAACACCGTGGGTGCCAAATTTTCGTTGTCCTTGGGCGTATTTTTCTTTGTATTTGTCGTGATCACAGATCAAGAAATCGGATAAATAAAGGACGCCATGAGGTTTTAAGACACGGTCAATTTCACTCATGATTTGTTGCTGTAGCGACTCTTCGACCATACAGCAAAGAACCGTCGACATGATTACAGCGTCTTTAGATTCATTGGCGCAAGGAATAGTATTTGGCTTGTCGAGTAGGCGTAAATCCAAATGGGAATTGAGCTTGTGACCCCTTTCAATCATCGCTTCAGCAAAATCATACCCTACAAGATTTTCGTATCCCTGATCTTTTAAATTTTGGATGATACGCCCATAACCGCATCCATATTCGATAATAGCTGGGGATTTAGAGAGGAAGGGCACAAGCTTATCCATGAAGAGCGGATCTTCAAAATCTTTTTTCGAACCAATAGCGTTCCAATATTGCTGAGCTTGTAATGTCATCGAATGCCTCTTAGTTTTTCTGCAATATAGTGAAGGATTTAAATTTTACGTAAGAGCTGGATAAGTGAAAAAGAAGAATTGGGTGAGGTTGAGGAGGAGGTGGACGAAGATGGCGCACTCGATGGATTTGGTGAAGTGGTAGGCCATGCCGAAAAGGCTTGAGGCAATAAACGCTAGAAAGATGTAACTGAGGTGGGGGACAAATATAAGATGCATGAGGGCAAAGCCAGCAGAAATGGTTAAAATGCCGATAGCCGGTGCGTAGGGTGTGCGTTCTTTGAAGGCGTTAATGACCTCTTTTTGAAGAAAGCCGCGCCAGAAGGCCTCGTCTGGTATACAAACAAAGAAAACATTAGCAAGAATCCAAGGTAGCGTGATGGGCGGAAATTTTAGATCAAAATCGACGATACTAAAAAGATAAGATAAGCCCATCATAACAAGGAGGGTAAGGCTTACCCAAAATGCGATGGAAAGGAGTTTGCTTTTCCACTCCTGCCATGAGGATAGCAGGGAAAGATTGAACCCGAGGACGAAGATGCCGACAAAGGGCTTGTCGTAGTTGAAATAGAAAGTAAAGGGATACCCATTGGAGCTGATTTGTACTTTTTCGGCGATGAGCCAGTTGTTAAAGCCGGGCATGAAGTGCAAGAGGAGGCCAACGGAGATGATGGTGGCAAGGGTTACTAGCATGAGGCGCAAAGGGCCTTTGAGCTCGGGTCGGAGGAGGAGGTGGCAACCAGCTAGCAGGCCAATGGAGACGAGGGCTTTATCATTGATGACATTGGCAAGAAAGGCAAGGATGATACTGGCTAAAATAAGCGGTGCCCAAATCCAAACGCGTTTATGAATCCACATAGATACAAAACTAAGCATGAGCACGCCATAGGCTAAAAAAAGGAGCGGATGTCCAAGAAAGGTCTTAAGGGTAAAGGCTACATGATGCATTTTTAATCGCCTGTTTTTGCAATTCTATAGCATATCACAGAGTTTAGTCTGAGATCGAAAAAACTTTACGGATTTGTTCAGTGTTTTCTATGACGACAGCTTTGCCACGCTTATAGATTTTTTTGTTCTGCTTGTTATCGAATGGATGTTTGATGTCACGAAATTGCATTTGTAAAAGAACATCCGCTTTGTCTTTTTCTCTATAACTCAGGTTTTGATAAATGACTTCAAAAGATTTTTCTAAGACATCAAAGAGAGATTTATCTTTGAAGCTGTCAAGCGCACAGGCGATGTCTGATGCGATGACCTTTCCCTTGTTTAAAGATTTTGCGTAGCCAATGGGTAGGGGATCCGATAAGCCTCCGTCAACATAGCGAGTTTTGTGTATTTTGTAGGGTTGATAGATACCAGGAATGGAAACACTTGCTAGGAGGGCCTTTTTAACGTCCCCTTTTGAAAAATATTTGGCTTGTCCCGTATCGATATTTGTTGCAACGATAACTAAATCGATGGGAAGTTCTGAAAACTCAGTGATTTTGATATGTTTATCAATGAACGCTTCAAGATTACTTCTCTTTGAAATAGCTTGATCAGCAAAAAGTGATGTAGAGAGAAGATCTTGAAATTTAAGGTCAATTAGGTACTTTTTTACTTTTTGGACATCTTGTTTTTGGGCGTACAATGCAGCCACCAAGGCCCCTGCACTCGTGCCAACAATCTTGTTAGGTGGAAGGCCTAGTTTTTCAAGCTCTTCGATGACTCCAACGTGAGCCAAACCTTTACAGCCACCGCTTCCTAGCACCAGAACCATGTCTTCTTGTGAATAAACCATCGCTGCCCAAAGTGAAAGAGTTAATAGAAGCATATTTTTTAGATTCATAGATCAAACTCCTTGCGTAAGTACGAGGCAAGTTTAGTGAGTTCAAAGATAAATTACAAACGTTGGTTAATAAGAGAGCTGATTAAAAATGCTATGAAACGTATGTGGAGATGGCTTTTTGGGTGAGGTACTCATAAATCCCCCGCGGTCCACCCTCGATGCCAAAGCCAGAGGCTTTGAGTCCTCCAAAAGGCATTTCTGCGCTGCTTGGAGAGCTGTCATTAAGACCAATGATGCCAAAGTTTAAGTCTTGAATTGCTTTTTTCGCGCGCCTTAAGTCGTTTGTAAAAACGTAGGATGCTAGACCATGAATGGTTTGATTAGCGAAGGTGAGCCCTTCATCGAGGGTGTCAAATGGCATGATGCCAGCTAGAGGACCAAAGGTTTCTTCTTTAAAAATGCGCATCTCGGGAGTGATGTCTGAGAGAATTTGAGGTTTGTAGGGTTCGTTTTCAATGAGGATGGGCCGGGCACCTTTTTCGAGGGCATCGCTTTTATGCCCTTGGATTTTATCTTTTGATGTCGGATGTAAAGCCGTTGAAATTTGTGTCTTGCTATCAAAGGGATCGCCAATGTAAAACCGCTTTACATGATCTTTAAATGCTTGAATAAAAGGCTCGTAGACAGCTCTCTGGACCAAAAAACGATTGGGGCAGATGCAAGTTTGGCCGTTGTTGCGAAACTTTGCAATGGCTGCGTGCTCGGCTACTTTTTTAACATCCACATCATCAAAAACAAGAAACGGTGCATTACCACCGAGTTCCAAGGATGCTTTTTTTAGTGTGACAGCGCCTTGCTGGTAGAGGCGTGTACCGATCTCTGTACTACCTGTAAAGGAAAACTTTTTGATGAGAGGAGACTGCATGAGCAGAACAGAAATGTTTTCGTTTTTGCCGATTAGAATGGCTAGGCTGCCAGCAGGCAATCCAGCGTATTTTGCAGCGTGGCCCAAAACAAGAAGTGAAACAGGAGTAAAAGAGCTTGGCCGAGCAATAACGGGACAGCCAGCTGCTATGGCAGGAGCGATTTTACGCGCTCCCATTGCTAAGGGAAAATTCCACGGCGTTGTAATAAAGCAAGGGCCGATGGGAACTGTTTGTGTTTGGATGGTTTTATCTGGCACATGAGATGGGATCACACTATCGTAAACTCTTTTAGCCTCTTCTGCAAACCAACGAAAGTAACTGATAGCGTAGTCCACTTCACTAAGCGACTGAGTAATCACTTTACCCATTTCGGTTGTGATGATTTTTGCAATGGCTTCTTTATGCTGCTCTAAGAAATCTCCCATACGATGCAAGTAATCAGCTCGCTCGTAGGCGCTTTTAGATGGAGTGGTTAGTGCTTTTAAGGCTGCGGTGACATTCTCTTCCGCTCCGAGATAAAGCTTTGTCCACGCTTTGCCATCAACAGACGATAGGTGTGGTTGTTCTTTACCCTCAGGTTGGATAAAATCCCCATCGATAAAACAAGTGTGGTATTCTTTGGTCAGTAGGTCTTCCATAATTTTAGGTTATCATGAGGAGAAAAAAATGCAAGTCGGACTTATCGGATGTGGTGTGATGGGCAGCGTTTTTGCGCGCAAAATTGGCAAAAAAGCAAGCTGGATACTGTATTCACGCACTAGGGGAAAAGCTGAAAAACTTGCTGGTGAGCTAGATGGACAAGTGGCAGCAGGTATTGAGGATTTGGCAAAAAAATGTGATGTGATCATCGTTGCTGTTCTTCCAAGTCAAGTAGAAGCTATTTCAAAGCATGATTTTGGACAAAATAAACTGATCATCAGCATCGTCGGTGGTGTAAAGCTAGAAAAGTGGAAACTACTTTTTCCATCTCATATGGTTGCAAGAGTGTTGCCCAATTTGCCTATTGCCTACGGAGAAGGCGTTGTGGGTGTTGTTGATGAACTAGAGGATCGTAAAGTCGTAGAGACATTGGTTGACGGGATGGGGCTAATCATGTGGCTATCGGAAGAAAAATTAGAAGCATTGAGCGCGTTAGCTGGATCAGGCTGCGGATTTGCTTACATGATTTTAGAGGCGTATACAGAAGCTGGTATTATGATGGGTTTGACATCTGATGAAGCACTGAAAATGGCAGCGCAGAGTTTAAAAGGAGCAGCCGTGATGTGCGAGCAAACAGGTGAGCATCCAGCTAAGCTCAAGTGGGAAGTAGCAGCTCCTGGCGGCACAACGATTGGTGGCTTAGTGGAGATGGAAGCTTCAGGTGTTAGAGCCGGCATCATCGATGGCATTTTGGAAACAAGAGCAAGGGCAGAGCACCATTGATTGAAAAAGAGTCTGGTGGCCAAAGATGGCTTGAATTTGAGCAGCTTCAAGCGTTTCCGAAACTTAAGCATGGCGTTTTGCTGCGTAGCCCAAGTTTTGATGACCGCCATGTTTTTGCTCCGCAACAATCGGCCGCTGAAAAGTTACTGGGTTTACAATCGCTTGTGCTAGGTAATCAGGTGCATAAAGATACTGTCATGCATGTGGATAAAGTACCGGATCAACTCCTATTTGTTCCAGCGTGTGATGGGTTTATGACAAACCAAAAGAATACGGGTTTACTTGTTCGCCATGCTGATTGCCAAGCTGTTATTTTTTTCGATCCAGTCAAAGGCGTGATTGCAAATGTGCATTCTGGCTGGCGCGGTAGCGTGCAGGGGATTTTGCCTAAAACAGTTATTCAAATGCAGACGCAATACGGATGTAGGGCTGAAGATTTACGCATCTGTATTTCCCCAAGTTTAGGTCCACAGGCAGCAGAGTTTCGCCATTACAAAAATGAGCTGCCAGAAGATTTTTATCGCTACCAAGTCAAACCAACGTATTTTGATTTTTGGGCTATATCTCGTTATCAATTGACGAGCGTTGGTGTATTAGAGGATCATATTGAGATTGCCAAAATTTGTACCTACTCAGACCATCAGCGGTTTTATTCCTACAGACGCAACAAGCAATGTGGCTTTCATTTAACGTGCATCAGTTTTCTTTAAAATTTATAAAAGCTGGAGATCGCGCTTGCATCGGCTTTTCTTCGTAGTAGATTGTTCGGTCATCAGTAAGGACATGAGCTTCTATAGTTTGAAGTATAGGCTGGAGTTTGCATGAGCAATCATTGAATACAGGCTTTTTTGTTTGTATCTTAAATTCATATCCCTGATACACCGGGCTGCCGTTGCTCGTCCTATGCACATAGTTCATTTTCCATGTGGCATCATTAAATAGGTTGTTGCAGTATTGTCTAATATGTTTAACGCAATTTTCCAAATGTTCATCATCTGTTTGGCATTTTTGAGCTGACTTAGCAATACCTGGTTGGATGAAGTGAAGGTTGACTTCAAGATCGTATTGGGGCTGTATTGCGTCTTTGTATCGTGATTTACAATCAATAAATTTGAGTTTCGATACAAAATGTAAATTCAGGAGGATTAAGCCAGCACTAGCAAGAAAAATGGCCGGTTTTGCAGAGTACCAAGCTACGATAAGCTCAAAGCTCATTTTAAATATACAAGCGCCCTGTATCAATCTCAGACCTACAGGTGTTAACCACTCTAATTGAATGTCAGGCCCATCTTCGGTGTTTTTTGCGAGATTTTTTAATTGATCTGACGATACTTTAGTATGGCGATCATATACGAAGATACAGGCTGCAATAAGCGCAATGCTACATACCAACCCTACAGAAAGCGTTGTAAAAAAGGCATCCTTGTTGAAGTTCTGAGAAAGTTGTTTTGCTCTATCGCGAAGTAGATGTTCTAACATAATGCCGTGGCTAAAGGGCAGGAAGACGTCCAGACAAGCAAGCGATCCCTGAATTTTATAAATTGTTTCAGTGTGCTCAGGTTTTTGATCTTGCCAGATACCGCAGGCTGTTTGAACTCCATTGTATGCTAAATGAACTAATGGCGCGTATGTTAAATAAGCTGTAGACATATTAATCTCCTAGACTTAGTTGAAAGGCTTTTATGTGGCGCTGCTCTTTGCTATCAAAGTTGATCAGGATAAATTCGGATGGGTGTAAAAAGGCATTTTTGCAAGAGAAGATGCGGTTGCCCCTTTCCCAAGTATCGATTTGCATATCGTCGGTGTAAAGCCATGTCATTCCATCACCTGTTTTGATTGTATTAGGTGTTTCGCCTGGGCCGATGAATTGTGGAAGGCGGACTGTGGAAGGCGTGTCCTTGATCCAGCTGTAGACATCGGTGTCGTTTTCAAGGTTTTTGAGCAGGTAGATAAAACCTTTGGGATCTTCAGCGAAGGGGTAGAGCTCGATCTCATCACCGGGATGCCATCGGGATAAGGATTCCTCAGCGTCTTTTTCACAGCCGCAGGCGCACGCATCAAAGATCATGCCGCCTGTAAATTGAATTTTAAATCGATCGCCTTGGGCGGTATGCTCTAGGTATTTTAGAGGCGGCGATTGCAGCTCAGCTGGAAATTCAGGGTTTATTTTGGTTGCAAATAGAGACGAAATGAGTCCTGAACAGATAAAAAGTAAACTTTTCATGATTAGTCTTCTTGTAAATGTGGCACAGTTTGGCGTATACTGTGTGTTTTGTCAATGGAATTTGAAAAATTGTCTATCGATGGGCTTTTGCTTGTAAAACCCACAGTTTACAGAGATGCTCGGGGCTTTTTTCTGGAAAGCTTCAGGAAAGACTTGTGCGAGGAGCTGGGAGTGGATTTTGTTCAGGATAATCACTCGTTTTCAAAAAAGGGTGTAGTCCGTGGTATGCATTACCAGTCGAGTCCGGGACAGGCCAAGCTTGTGCGAGTGGCAGCTGGAAGGATTTATGATGTGGCTGTCGATATCCGGGAAGGATCTCCCACGTTTGGCACGTGGTGCGGTGTGTATCTCGATGGAGAGAGCTGCCATCAGCTATTTATCCCAAATGGTTTTGCTCATGGCTTTTGTGTGGTAAGCGAGACGGCTCATGTTTTGTACAAGGTAAGCTCTGCGTTTGATCTAGAGACCGAGTGCGGCTTTCACTATGATAGTGTGGGAATTGATTGGCCAGTGGATGATCCAATCGTATCGGAAAGAGATAAGCTAGCGCCGCGTTTTGAGCAGGCCCTAGTATGAAGCTTTGGATAACAGGTGCAGATGGTCTGCTCGGAAGCGCTATGGTCAAAGCATGCGACGAGCTGGGTTTGTCATTTGTAGGAAGCACTGATGTCGATATTCGAGATGAAAGAGCGATGCAGGCATTTGCAGATGAGCATGGACCGACGCATTTGATTAATTGTGCTGGATATACCGCTGTGGATAAGGCCGAAGAAGAGCAAGAGTTAGCGTATGCTGTCAATTGCGATGCAGTGGAAAAGATGGGCCGGCTTAGAGTGAAGGTGGTGCATTTTTCAACGGATTATGTGTTTGATGGGATGAGGGAGACGCCATATACGGAAGAGGATATGCCGAATCCGCTGAGCGTTTATGGTAAGAGCAAGTTAGGCGGGGAGCAAAGGTTGTTGGAAGTTGCACCGGGCAGTTGCGTGATTCGCATCTCGTGGCTGTTTGACAACAGGGCGCCGTGTTTTTTGACAAAGATGCAAGAGCTTGTGAGCAGTGGTAAGCCGGTTAAAGTGGTGACAGATCAGGTGGGCAGACCAAGCTATGCAAACGATGTAGCAAATGCTACGCTTCAGCTATTAGACCAGTCGGGGATTTGGCATTTTGCCAATTATGGCGCTGTATCTCGGCATGCTTGGATTCAATCGGTAACGGGTCAAGAGATTGGCAAAGCGTTGTCAGCAGATTTTGCAAGCTTAGCTAAACGGCCAGCGTACTCCGTGCTGTCGACAGAGAAAATTGAACAATTTGGAGTGAGTATAAGGCCATGGCAAAAATGCGTGTTTTAGTCACAGGCGGAGCCGGTTTTATGGGCTCGAGTTTTATTCGTTTGATTCATGAAGTGGCAGATGTGGTGTGCTTGGATGCGCTCACGTATGCTGCAGATAGAAAGAATCTGGATGGGTTGCAGTGTCAATTTGTAGAAGGAGATATTTGCGATGCGGCGCTTGTTGAAAACTTGGTGAAGGATGTGGATCAAGTTGTGCATTTTGCGGCCGAGAGCCATGTGGATCGCAGCATTGAAAACGCGAGCGATTTTGCTAAGACCAATGTGATGGGAACGTTGTGTCTTTTAGAAGCTGTGAGAAAGTATCCCCATGTGCATTTTCACCATATTTCTACTGACGAGGTTTACGGAAGTACAAAAGAGGGGATGTTTTCGGAGTTAAGTCCGTACCGCCCGAATTCGCCGTATGCCGCATCAAAAGCTGCATCGGACCATTTTGTGCGCGCGTATTGCAAGACGTATGATTTGTTTGTGACAACGTCTCACTCTAGTAATAATTATGGCCCAGCGCAGTACCCTGAAAAGTTTATGCCGGTGATGATCCACGCAATGATGGACAAAAAGCCGCTGCCAGTTTATGGGCAGGGCGTCAATGTGCGCGATTGGCTGTATGTGGATGATCACGCTAAGGCTGTGTGGAAAATTGTGCAAAAAGGGCAAAAAGGCCGGGTTTACAACATCGGTGCTGATAATCCAAGACGCAATATCGATGTGTTGCACGAGATGATTGAAGTGTATGAGAAGCAAACGGGTGAAAGTGGCATAAAAGAGCTGATCACATTTGTGGATGATCGCCCAGGGCACGATTTGCGCTATAGCGTCGATGCGAGTAAAATAAGAGATGATTTAGGCTGGGCCCCAGAAATGAACTTTGATGAGGGATTAGAGAAAACGGTAAATTGGTATGTACAGAAAAAAGAAAATCGCCTGTGTCATTCCAGCTAGGCTGGCATCGACACGATTTCCACAGAAAATGCTAGCAAGTCTTTCTGGTAAACCACTTGTGCAGTGGGTTTGGGAAGCGGCTTTAGCCTGTCCTCATTTTGATGAGCGTCTTTTTGCAGTCGATAGCGAGGAAGTAAAAAATTTAGTAGAGAGTTTTGGCGCTAAGGCTGTGATGACATCGGTGGAGTGCCAAAGCGGCACAGACCGTCTGATCGAGATTCAACAAAACATGAATGCAGACATTTGGGTGAATTGGCAAGGCGATGAGCCGTTTATCGGGACGGGGATGATCGAGGACCTTTTGCAGTCGTGCGATGATGAAAACCAGGATGTTTGGACGTTAAAATCTTTGTTAAAAGAAAATTTTTCCGACCCAAGCGTTGTCAAAGTGGTCACAGATAGAGCGGGCAGGGCGCTGTATTTTTCCCGCAGCCAGATCCCACATGGCGATAATGTGGTGGTTTACAAGCATGTGGGTCTTTATGCCTACAGCGATACTGCGCTACAGAGAATCAGTTACTTAGAGCAAACGACTCTCGAGAAGGCAGAGAATCTAGAACAGCTGCGATTCTTAGAGTCTGGCCTCTATATACAGGTGCACAAGACCAACCATTCCACGGTGGGCATCGACTTGCCAGAGCATCTCGCTCACGCAGAGCGGGTCCTTCAAAGGATAGGGGTAAGTTGAGTTAAGATTAACTCAAGGTACTTAGGGATTTGCCTTCAGCTGATAGCAGTTCACCCTTCCATGATCCAATGTTTCTGTCTTTAGAAGAGAAGTTAAGACCAATGAGAGCCACCTCTTTGCTACGTTGTAAGTATTTTTCAAAATATTTGGTTTGCTTGATTTGGCCTAAAGCTTCGTCAGCGTTATGGTCTAACTTGCATTCAAGTACGTAAGTGGTAGCGGGTGTTTCAATTTCTAAGTCAATTCGGCCCAAGTTTGTTGAGCATTCTGCACTAGCGTTAAAGCCCATGCCCTTCAAAAGAGCGAGCAGCATGCCTTGGTAGGTTGCTTCGCTTGCCTGAATGAATAAATGATAAGGAAAGCTTGCGAAAAGTGTTTTTATCTTTTCAAAGAAAGTTGTGAGTTGGTTGCTCGCCAGAAGCTCTTGGAAATTTGCAGCTTCGGCAAGGCTAACCTCTGCAAAGCATTTAGCTAAGGACTCCATGAAGGCTTGTGTAACCTCTTTATTTGGCAAGCCTAGGCGGTAGAGGCCACTTGTTGTGTAGTCTTGGACTGTCAAATAGCCAGTTTGAAACATCAAGGCTGTTAAGTCTACTTGATCGAAACTGCTAATATCTAAAAGAGCATTTTCCGACGCAGTAGCACCGCTTAGAGGGACTAGGTTTTGAGGATATTTATGCACTTGATCAATAAGAAAAGAAGGAGTACCTGTTCTGTACCAATAGCTTTTTGGCTCTCCAATGCTCATATAGTTTAAAGTGGAGAATGGGTTGTATACTGAGGCTGGATCTTTCGAAAACCTATAGCCGTTATACCATAAGCGTAGTTCATTGGTAATTTCATCTTCTGATAATTTGCGTTTATCTGCTAGTTGTTGAATGTGCTTTTCAAAATATCTTTTGACTTCATCTTCTGTGTAGCCAAGCATGCACGCATATCCCTTATTCATGGTGATATCAGTTAGGTAATTAGGTCCTGAAAATAATGAAACCTGAGAAAATTTGCTTACACCAGTAATGAAAGTAAAATGAATATAGTCGTCTGAGCTTTTTAATGTGGCATAGAATTCTTTCAGCAAGTCTCGATTTTGTTCTGCGACTGGTAAATTATCTAGGTTATTAATAATTGGATGATCATATTCATCTACAAGAACGACGAGTCTAGCATCTTTTGTTAGCCCCTTTATGAGGCTTCCTAGCAAAGACTGCATAGACACTCCCTGAATCGAGAAACCGCAAGACTTAGCCTTATTTATCAATGATTCTTTAAGGCCTGCTTCAAATAGCTCAGGGTTTCTGTTGGATATTCGCGAGAAATCAATTCGTAGAATAGGGTAAGGCTGCCAATCATAATCTGTTTGATAAATTTGACAGGTTTTAAAAAGTTCTTTATTTCCTTGGAAGAGTTCTTTCAATGTGCTAATAAATAAGGACTTGCCGAACCTTCTAGGGCGCGAAAGAAAGTAGTGAGGGGAGTCTCCATCAATTAATTTTTTAATATAGCTAGTTTTATCAACATAAATATATTCGTTCTTAGCGAGGATTTTTTCAATAGATTGGATGCCTATGGGCAATTTTTTCATTTTTATTGAGACTCTATGGTTGATGCATCAAGCGAACTTAAGATCATTTTAGCAAAGATTTTAATAAATCCCAAGCCAAGAACAAGGCTTTATCTTTGCAATGTTCGTTCTAGCGTTGACACCGGGAGCCTTGACGGGGTAAAATAGGCGCCATGTCAACACAAGATTTACTAGATGAGCGTAGCGAATATAAAGCTGGTTTTGTCACACCTATTGAGTCAGAAAAATTTGAAAAAGGGCTATCTGAAGACGTTGTTCGCGCTATTTCAGCTAAAAAGAATGAGCCAGCATTTTTGCTTGAGTTTCGCCTAAAAGCTTATCGCAAGTGGCTGACGATGAAAGAGCCAAAATGGCCTAATGTCAATTATCCTGAAATTGATTTTCAAAATATTCGTTATTACTCTGAGCCGAAAAAAAAACAAGAGCTCTCTAGCTTAGATGAGGTCGACCCCGAACTTTTGCGCACGTTTGAAAAACTGGGTATTCCTCTCGATGAGCAAAAGCGCCTGGCGAATGTCGCTGTCGATGTTGTGTTTGATTCGGTGTCTCTTGGCACGACGTTTAGAAAAACGCTGGAAGAGGCTGGCGTTGTCCTGTGTTCGATTTCAGAGGCCGTGCAAAAGTATCCTGAGCTGGTGGAAAAATACATGGGTTCTGTGGTGCCAATTGGCGATAACTTTTACGCGGCGCTTAACTCCGCTGTCTTTTCTGATGGATCGTTTGTCTACGTCCCAGAAGGTGTGCGCTGCCCAATTGAACTCTCGACCTATTTTCGCATTAATGAGCGGGAAACGGGGCAGTTTGAGCGCACGTTAATCATTGCAGAGGAAGGCTCGTATGTGAGCTACTTGGAAGGGTGCACAGCCCCTGCTTTTGATACAAATCAGCTGCACGCTGCAGTCGTTGAGCTCGTTGCCAAAAAAGATTCTGAAATCAAATATTCCACAGTGCAAAACTGGTATGCAGGCGATCCCAAAACAGGGAAGGGCGGCATCTACAATTTTGTGACAAAGCGTGGTTTATGCCAAGGCGATCATTCTAAAATCTGCTGGACGCAGGTGGAAGCTGGCGCTGCGATCACATGGAAATACCCAAGCTGCATCCTCAAGGGGGACAATTCGATTGGCGAGTTTTATTCTGTAGCGTTGACTAACGGTTACATGCAAGCGGATACCGGCACGAAAATGATCCATGTGGGAAAAAATACGCGCTCGACGATCATCAGTAAAGGCATCTCGGCTGATCAATCGCACAATTCTTATCGGGGCCTGGTCTACGTTGGATCTAAAGCTAAGGGCGCTCGCAATTACACGCAGTGCGATTCGATGCTGGTTAAAAATGACTGCTCAGCTAACACCTTTCCCTACATCGAAGTGCAGCACCCATCAGCTGAAATTGAACACGAAGCATCGACTTCGAAGATGAACGAAGATCAACTTTTTTATCTGCAATCGCGCGGACTATCTCGTGAAGATGCGATCAACATGGTGGTTAGTGGCTTTTGCAAAGATGTATTAAGTGAGCTGCCGCTTGAATTTGCCGTAGAGGCGCAAAAACTTTTAACCCTGAAACTAGAAGGATCGGTGGGATAATGCTAAAAATCGAAAATTTACATGCCGACGTGGAAGGGCAAAAGATCTTGAAAGGTCTCAATCTGGACGTCAAGCCAGGTGAAATCCATGCGCTCATGGGACCCAATGGCGCGGGGAAATCGACCTTAGCAAAGGTGCTAGCTGGCCACCCAGCCTACGAGGTGACAAGTGGCGTCATGCAGTTTTTGGATCAAGACATTTTAGAGATGGAACCAGAAGAACGCGCGCATTTGGGCCTATTCATGAGCTTTCAGTATCCACTTGAGATTGCAGGCGTATCCAACTTTCAATTCCTCTTTCACGCCTATAACGCCGGCAGGGAAAATCCCGTCTCAGAAGAGGTGTTTACAGACATCGTTCAAAAATGCGCTGAGCAGATGCAAATCAAACCCACATTTTTAGAGCGCGATCTTAACAGCGGCTTTTCTGGAGGCGAGAAAAAGCGCAACGAAATCTTACAACTAGCTGTTTTAGATCCCAAATTAGCTATCTTGGATGAGACCGATTCAGGACTCGATATCGATGCGATGCGTATTGTTGCTGATGGCGTAAAAAACTGGATGCAGCCGGATAAATCCCTTATTTTAATCACGCACTACCAGCGTCTTTTGGATTACATTAAACCCGATCATGTGCACGTAGTTCAAGATGGGCAAATTGTGCGATCTAGCGGACCTGAACTTGCACTCGAGCTAGAAAAACAAGGGTACGGCGCGCTGTGACGACATTTGATACGCTTTACCAGATGTTGGATAAGCCGCAAGATGCGCTTGCTGAGTATCGAAAAGAGGCTTGGCAGGCGCTGCAATTGCCAATTGCCCGCAAAGAGCCGTTTAAATATGCCGATCTATCCAAGCTTTGGGATTTGCCCTTAAGCGCTTTGCCACCGAAGGAAGCTGCTATCGAAGAAAATACCATCGTGTTTTCCAATGGGCATTTTGTGGGGAGCAAACTGCCAGATGATATCGTTGTCCTACCCTTAAGCGCGGCGCTCAAAACGTATGGCGCGTTTTTAAAACGGCGGATGCAAACAGAGCGGGACCCTTTTGCGCAAATTTCACGTAGTTTTATGACCGAGGGTGTGTTTATTTATGTGCCGCCAGCTGTTAACTTGCAGCAATCTATTCGCGTTGTGCATAAAAATGACAAAGGTGCCATTGCGTGTCCGCAGATTTTTTTACGTGTCGGAAAACAAGGCGCATGCAAGTTGCAGATCGAGGGGAGTCATTACTTCACATCGAGCACTCTTGATATTGCACTCGATGAGGGCGCGCAGGCTAAAGTCATGCAAAGAACCTCTGGTGGATACCAGTTTGATTGCACGCGAGCAAGTCTGCAGAAGGATAGCACGCTTCTAACGTATTATTTGAGCGATGGCGTGTGCTCTCGCTGCGATATTCGTGCCGAGTTGCTAGGTACAAATGCTTCAGCTACGCTTAAGGGCTTAAGCAGGTTAACAGGCGAGCAACAAGCGCATCAACATCTGCATGTGCAGCACGTTGCTGAAAACACACACTCCAATCAACACTTCAAAACCATTCTCAAAGACAATGCTAAATCGAGTTTTGAAGGCAAAATTTATGTGGAAAAAGAAGCGCAGCAGACACTCGCTTACCAGCTCAACAACAACTTGCTTTTCGGAGAGACGGCCATTGCTAACTCCAAACCCAATCTCGAAATTTTTGCTGACGATGTGAAAGCCTCGCACGGTACGACTATGACACGCCTAAATGAAGATGAACTTTTTTACCTCAAGAGTAGGGGCCTTTCGTCTGATCAAGCGCAGGCGATGCTCGAAAAAGGCTTTGTCGAAGAAATTTTGCAAGAGGCAAACGATGTCTTCGGCGATTGAAACATCTGTACGGGCTGATTTTCCTCTTTTTGAATCTGATATTGTCTATCTCGATTCTGCAGCTACTGCCCTAAAACCAAAAGCTGTCATCGATGCGATTTCCGATTATTATCAAAAGCCAGGAACAGTCCACCGCGCGCTTTATGAGCTATCTAGCCAAGCATCGACTCAGTACGAGCTGGCGCGTGAAAAAGTACAAAAGTTTTTAGGTGCAAAGCGCAAGGCAGAAATTATCTTTACGCGCGGTACAACCGATAGCATCAATCTGATTTCAAATACTTTCCCTCTTAGCAAAGGCGATGAAATCTACATCAGCGCCATGGAGCATCATTCCAATATCGTGCCGTGGCAGATGCGAGCGCAAAAAACTGGCGCTGTTTTAAAAATCATTCCTGTGACAAAAGATGGCGATCTCGATCTTTCGAATGTTGTTTTCACTGAAAAGACAAAGCTAATCAGCATCGCGCATATGACCAACGTTACGGGGACGATTTATCCGATCCAGCAGGTGATTGAGATGGCCCATGCTGTGGGAGCTAAAGTATTTGTCGATGGAGCGCAAGCAGCGCCACATTTGCAAATCGATGTGCAAAAATTGGATGTGGATTTTTACGCTTTTTCCGCGCACAAACTCTATGGACCGACGGGAATTGGAATCTTATATGGCAAATACGATCTGCTAGAGGCTCTGCCGCCCTATCAAGGTGGATCAGATATGATCGATGAGGTGTCACTAGAGCATTTTACCTATCAGAAACCGCCACTGAAATTTGAAGCGGGCACGCCATCTATTGCGCAGGTCATGGGTTTGGGTGCTGCGATTGATTATCTTGAAGGGCACCGTCATCCAGATCACGAAAAAACATTGCTCGATTATGCGCTAGCAAAGCTCCAAGCAATTCCTGGATTGCGCGTGCTCGGGAATCCTCAAGACAGAGGACCTCTGGTGACATTTGTAATCGATGGGGCACATCCAGCTGACCTTGGTACACTGCTCGATTTAAAGGGCGTTTGTGTGCGTACAGGGCATCTTTGCTCGCAGCCGACAATGCAACACTTTGGCATCACAGTCGCAACACGTATTTCACTTGGTCTATACAATATGCAAGCCGACATCGATACTTTTATCAAAGCACTTGATTCTGTTCTAAAACAAATTTAGGCAAAAAAAAGACCCGCAAAAAAGCGGGCCTATTTAAGCAGTGGATAGCTCGTGGTTAGAAGTCGAAGCGGAATTTGAGCGTCAAACCTTGCATGGTTAGATCGCCGTTATCACGCTGTGGCTGACCTTGAACAATCAGGCGGTTCATACCCCACCAGACTTGCTCTTCCCAACCAGCATCGATTCCGAAGTGGTAATCGTCGTTGCTAAACCACATCTCCCAACGCAAGCCGATTGCAAGTTCAAGAACTGGCAGTACAGTGTGGAAGTTGTTTTCTGTGTTTAGCAAAGTGGTTGTTGTGTCAGTTGCTTGAGTAAACAATGTGTCTTTTCGGTCGATGTCAAATCCGCTCCAAAGGGCAGAGATTGCAAAGTTACCATATAGGCTCCAGCTTTTGTTAAAGTGCCAAGCTGTATCCATACCTGTGCGGACACCAAAACCCCAGTAGTCGAAGTCTTGTTTCATCGTATCGCGAGAGACAAGGTTGTCTGCAGCGTCACGAACTTCAGCACGTGATGTATAGTCTTGATCTTGCCATGTGCCTTTGAAACCGTAGTGTGGCCTTAATGTTAGGTACTGGCTGACAAAGAAGTTACGACCAAGCTCTAGATCGATGACGCTAAAGTCAAAGTCCCAGTTAGCTGATGCTCTTTGTGGTGGTGCAATTGTTCTCCAAAGCCATGCCATGGAGTTAGATCTAACTGAATCATTAGCAGAAGATGTGAGCCATGTGTATTCAGCAAAGACATCCCAGCCGTCGTGCCCAAGGTTTAAACCTAGACCGACTTTAAAGCCAGGTTCGATGCCAAAATCAGGTTCGCGAAGCGACCCTTGACTCGATGGATTAAATGCACCTGTCATGGCGTACTCTAGGCCTTCTTCACGCGGCGTCCATAAAATGAAGTCTGCTGTGATGAAGACATCTGCACCCATACAGACTCTAGGACCTGCATTTGGTGTGATGATGCGTGCTGGCCCTTTATTTTCGCAGCAAGAATCGATGATTCCAGCAGGCGGTGGGCAGCAAGGCTTTTTAGGTGGTGGGCAAGGAGCCGGAGGGGGAGGAGGGCATGGAGGTGGCGGTGGTTTGCACTCAGGCTCTGGAGCCGGTGCCGGACATTGTCTTTGTGGTGGCGGTGGTCGGTTGCATTCAGGTTCGCCGCAACTAGCAGCACTCAGTACTGTTGTCATACAGCCGCAAAAGATTGCAACTGCTGGCAAAAGTTTCTTCAGGTTTATTTTCATTTTCTTGTCTCCCTTCCTTGGTTCTTTGAGAGAAATTTTCGATCGAGGCTGCTAATTAACACCTCGTTTTATATTTAGCTCACATTAACGCAAATTTATATTTTATCACAACTAGGATCCAACAAATCTTTCTTCAAGAGGAAAAAACTGAATATGGCTCAGTCATTTTGAATATAAAAAAACCTGGGTGGTAAACCACCCAGGTGAACGTATTATCAGGTTGCATCTACTTTCGATTAGAAATCGAAGCGAACGCCAAGAGTTAGACCCATGAAGAATAAATCTCCGTGAGCTGCCTCTTCTGAAAGTTTGAAATACTGATTTTGGTCTGGCCAGTATTGCATTTCCCAACCGGCGTTGAAGCCTAGGTGGTAACTGTCGTCACTGAACCAAATATCACCTTGCAAACCTAAAACAATTTCGAAAACTTCTTTTAAGCTGTAGAAACTGTTGTTGTAGTTGTTTTGCTGAGTGAGTACACCCGCAGTTGTGACTCTTTCTCTTCGTGTGACGTCAAATTCACCCCAGATAGCTGAAAGAGCAAAGTCTCCAAAGATACCAAAGTACTTGTTGAAGTACCAAACGGTATCAAGACCAGTTCTTAGACCAGCAGCCCAATAGTCTTGGTCAATTGTTTGTCTGACGAAGCTAGTTGGATCGACGAAGCCGAAGTTGGTTGTAGAGAAGTCGTTATTCATCCAGGCGCCTTTTAGGCCAACGTGTGGACGAAGGGTAAGGTAGCGACTAATGAAATAGTTGCGTCCTAGCTCAAGGTCTACAACGTTGAAGTTAAGATCCCAGGCAGCGCGGATGCTACTATCTGGTGATGTGCTGACTTGTCCAGTCGGCCATAATGGTAGAAGCGTTTGCGCTGTGTTGCTAACTCTGTCTGATGCGCTTGGTCTCAAGTAAGTGTACTCAGCAAAAATATCCCAGCAGTCATGAGGGAGATTGTAGCCAAGACCGACTTTAAAGCCTGGATCCCATCCAAAGTCTGGATGACGAACAGATCCAGTGCCTGGGTTTGCTGGGGCAATAGCTCCGCCAAATCCTGTTGTAGCGTAAGCTAGACCATCCATGCCAGATCTCCAGTAAATGAAGTCCACAGTGACGAATAAATCAGTACCGCATGCAACTCTAGGGCCTGCACAGGGAGTGATTTCTTTATAATCGCAGCCAGCAAATACGCGTGTTCTATCTAGAACTTCGTTGCACGGCTCGCATGGTTTGCATGGGTCTGGCTTTTTTGCTGGTGGACAACTGTTTGGTTGACAGTTGTTCCCGCCGTATTGTGTTGCGGCAAGCAATAGACTACTGGAAAGACAGCAAGCCAATCCTGTCAGTAGCCAATGTTTTGTTAGTTTAGGTTTCATCTTTTCTCCTTAGTTCCGAAACATGAATTCTTAAGAGAGCACTTGCGTTATCTCTTTTTTTGGTAAAATTCAACTTAACGTAAAATTCTATTTTATTACAACTACGGATCTACTAACCTGAACAAAAAAAAACCTGGGTGGCAAGCCACCCAGGTGAACACAATTTACGAGATACGTTTGTTTCGATTAGAAATCGAAGCGAACGCCAAGAGTTAGACCCATGAAGAATAAATCTCCGTGAGCTGCCTCTTCTGAAAGCTTGAAATACTGATTTTGATCTGGCCAGTATTGCATTTCCCAACCGGCGTTGAAGCCTAGGTGGAAACTGTCGTCACTGAACCAAATATCGCCTTGCAAACCTAAAACAATTTCGAAAACTTCTTTTAAGCTGTAGAAATCGTTGTTGTAATTGCTTTGCGAAGTGATAACACCAGCAGTTGTAGCTCTTTCTCTACGAGTTACGTCGAATTCGCCCCAGATTGCTGAGAGAGCAAAATCGCCGAAGATACCGAAATACTTGTTGAAGTACCAAACAGTATCAAGACCAGTTCTTAGGCCAACAGCCCAATAATCTTGGCCAACAGTAAATCGGTTGACAATAGTATTGTCAGCAAAATCTACATTGCTAGTTGCAAAATCATTGCACATCCATGTACCCTTCAAACCAAAGTGTGGACGAAGAGTTAGGTAACGGCTAATGAAATAGTTACGACCTAGCTCAAGATCAACGACGTTAAAGTCAAGATCCCAAGAGCCGCGAGCACTAGCTAGTGGTGTAGTGTTAACGTTATCAAACGACCATAGCGAAACTAGTGTTTGCGCTGTGTTGCTAACGCTATCGGATGCTGAAGGTCTTAAGTAAGTGTACTCAGCAAAAATATCCCAGCAATCATGTCCGAGATTATAGCCAAGACCTATCTTGAAACCTGGATCCCATCCAAAGTCTGGATGACGCACAGATCCTGTACCAGGATTAGCTGGTGCAATGTTAGCACCGTTACCAGTCGTAGCATAAGCTAGACCATCCATGCCCGATCTCCAGTAAATGAAGTCTACGGTGACAAATAGATCAGCGCCGCATGCAACCCTAGGGCCTGCACAAGGTGTGATTTCTCTATAATCGCAGCCAGCAAATACGCGTGTTCTATCAAGAACTTCGTTGCATGGATCGCATGGGTTGCATGGATCTGGTTTTTTTGGTGGTGGACAGCAGCTTCCAGAGTCGTGACCGCCGTATTGCGTTGCGGCGAGCAACAGACTACTAGAGAGACAGCCGATCACTCCTGCCAACGGCAGAAGCTTTTTCAGAGGTGATTTCATGTGTTCTCCTTGTTAATGGACAAAACGGCTTTGCGTTTTGAAGTCATGATAGTGATACTCGAAAACAAAATGCTTTGTCAACCTCTTTCTAGAAATAAAAAAGTAAATGCACAAAAAAACCTTCAGGCGTGTGTCTAGAAGCAGTTTTTATAGAGAACTAAAGTTGCATAGGTTAACGCCAAAGAGCGTGCGGTTTTGTTTTTTTGTAATTGAATCACTGACCTTACGCGCGGAGGTGGATTTAGATGCGTAAGCGAAGGTGCCGAGATACAAAGAAGCCGACGAGTTAAACTCCAAGGAGTTTAGCGAGGAGGGTGATGCAGTAGATTGGTGCCTGCTAGCTCCGCAGATGAATTCAGATATGTGCGTAAGGTCAGTGAATTAATGAGCGCATAAAAAAAGCCTGAGTTCGTGTGAACTCAGGCTACTCCTAAAAGGAGGCAAAAAATGGCAGATTGTTAAAAACTAATGTTAAAAGTCAAAACGCACAGTAAATGTCAAACCTTGGAAGGTTAGATCGCCGCCGTTTTGTTGTGGTTGGTTTATGACAACGTAGCGGTTGTGACCCCACCAAACTTGTTGCTCCCAACCAGCGTCGATAGCGATGTGGTATTCTTCGTAGTAAAACCACGTCTCATATCGCAGACCGAGAATGAGCTCCAATACGGGCAAAATGGTATGAAAATTGTTTTCTGTGTTCACATCAACACTTTCGATGCCCAGGAAGTTGTCGGCATCTATGCGGTCGACATCAAAACCGCTCCAAAGAGCAGAGATGGCAAAGTTTCCAAAGATGCTCCAGCTGTTTGTAAAGTGCCAAGCTGTGTTACAGCCGCCGCGCAATCCAAAGCCCCAGTAGTCCTGGTTAATTTCTGTTTTAGCGTCATTTAAAATGATGTTGTTTGTGATGTAGTCAATTGTGTAGTCTTCACTTTGCCAAGTCCCTTTAAATCCTGCAAAGGGGCGCATTTTAAGGTACTTGCTGACAAAGAAGTTACGGCCGAGTTCTAAATCTACGACGTTAAATTTAAGGTTCCAATCCGCTTTGGCTTCGATGAGTGGATCGTTTTGTGGGTTAAAAAGAGCTGTGGTGTTCGCTCTAGTTGTTTTGCCATCGGCATCAGCATGTAACCAAGTGAATTGCGACAAAACATCCCAGCCATCATGTGGCAAGTCCCAGCCTAAGAAGACTTTGAATCCTGGCTCTACGCCAATGTCGACCGAGTGGACATCGCCTTTTCCAGCGCCTGCTCCATCTCCTGACATTGCGTATTCTAACCCTTCTTCATCAGGGGACCAGAGAATAAATGAAGCTCCAAAAAACACGTCGGCACCATCACACACAAGCGGACCGGCTTCTGCAAACACATCCATGCGTGGACATTCGGGTTCGGGTGGTTTGGGCTCGCAAGGAGATTTTGGTTTAGGACAAGGTTTTAGCTCGGGAGCGCTCTCTTGATGAGGAACAGGCTTAGGTGCGTCTCCGTGATCAGCTGGATCAGGGCAAAAGGCTAGTAGCGATGCGGATAATAGGGAACCAACGCCAAGTGTTAGTATGTTTTCTAATTTCATTTTTTCCTCCTTAAGAGATGCGTCCGGTCAAATTTCAACTATAGGCACACTCTAGCTAGTTTGAAAAAAATATGTCAAACAAAATTGTCATGGAGTGAGAACAAAATTCGATTATTTTGAATTTAATGCGTGCCGAGAGAGTAAAGGATGTTGTCGATCATTTTGAACCAATCGAGAGTTTGCTTGGAGAGAATTTTGAGAGTAAAGAACCATCCTGCCCACAAAATAGTAAGAGCTGCAAGTGATTTAAGTGACATACCAAGAAACGCGATTTGAACTTGTTGAGCAAGTCTGTTGGCAATTCCTAAAAAGACTTCAGTCATCAAGATGGCTAAAATAGCAGGTGCTCCTAGCTGAATAGAGATGGTCATAATTTGATTGACAATATCAACTAAGTGCTTGAAAAGAGGTGTGTTTTGTGTGAATGCATTTGGTTTTAACCATGCATCGACGGGCATGAATTCAAATGCTTGCTGCAAGGCGTTAAAAAAGAAAAAAGGACCATCTACGACAAAAAATATGAGGATTAATACGTAGTTGTAAAGCTGGCCGATGGGTGATGTCTGTGATTGCAAGCTGGGGTCTTGCATTTGCATCATGGATGCGCCGCGCATAAAGTCGATTAAAAGACCTGCAGTGTTTGCAATAATGAAGGGAATCATCGCCAAAAAGGCAATAAATAGGCCGATGACAAATTCTTTTAAAGCTAGACCGAGCAGCTTGGTATCAAATGATACCATGATGGTGGAACTTTGAATAATGGTTGGCATGAAAACGAGGGTTAGGACAATTGCGATCCCAATTCGCGCTGGAGCTGGGCTAAGTTTTGATCCAAAAAAAGGAACGAGGGAAACAATTGGTGCTAGGCGCATTAACCCAAGTAGAAATAAAGAGAGAACACCAATTGCGGATAGCCCTGGTACGCCTAAAAAGTAGTTGAGGTAGGAGTCAAGACCTGACACTACTTACGTGCCCCATTTGTAGAAATTGTCGAAGATGTTGGCAGAGAATTGGACGATTTGAGCGCTTAAAAATCCGCCCATGATCATAATCGTAAGAATCACCGCGACAAGTTTCACGGTAAAAGATAATGTCTGTTCTTGTATTTGTGTTGCGGCTTGAAAAATGGCGACAAAAAGACCAAAAGCCATACTGATTACGATAGGAGGGCCAGACAAGATCAGAATTAACAGAAGCGATTGATACGCAAGTTCTGTAATCTGGGTACTAAACATTTGTTTCTCCTATCTAAACGTCTTGACAATTCCATCAATGACTAGTGTCCATCCATCGATCATGACAACGAGCAGCAGTTTTAGTGGCAAAGCAATCGTAAGAGGTGAGAGCATCATCATCCCCATCGCGAGCAAAATATTTGAGGTGACAAGGTCGATTACAAAGAATGGCAGGTAAATCAAGACACCAATTTCAAAAGCATTTCGCAGCTGCGATGTGATGTAGGCAGGTATCAAAACGATAAAATCGTTGGGCTTCATTTGCTCTTGCGGCGTGGCGTCAAAATTTTTGATTGCGAGTTTGTAAAAAAGCTGCGTGCTCTTAGAGGAGGTGTTTTTTTCTAGAAAGTGGCGCATGGGCTCTTTAGCCCTTTCCACAACACCGATGAGATAGTAGGCTGTTTGCTCTGAAAACATCTCTTTGGGTGCAGCTTTTTTGATAAAGTCTTCCGAGGCGTTGTACATCGCCACTCCCGTCGGATACATGACGTAAATGGCCATGATCAGGGCAATGCCCGTTAAGGCTTGGTTGGGAGGAGAGTTTTGTACACCAATCGCGTTTCGCATGAGCGATAGGACGATGACCATTTTAAGATAAGAGGTCAAAAGCATGATGGCAAATGGCAAAAGGGCTATACCTGCTAGCACTGCCATTTCCACAACCACTGAAGGCTGATTGACCTGCGAGCCTTCCCCTTCGCGCATGGAGATGAGCTCTTTTAACGCAGGAGGTAGCGATTCATCTTGAGCAGAGAGCTGGTTGGTGGCGCCAAAAGACAAGCACAGCAAAATGAGCAGGGAAAAAAGCAGTGGTTTTCGTCTTAAGATCAGTTTTTTCATGCAGGCTTGCTAAAGGTTTCAAAGGCAGCTTCTAGTGAGCGCCATTGGTTTTCTAAGCTCGCGTTTATAATGCCAGCTTCTGTTTCAATCATGCAGCCGCCTGGCTCAACATCATCTCTTTCGACGATCGAGAAGCTTTGTACTTGATCGAGAACTTTTTTGATGTCTTCTTTGGCATTTTCCAGAATCTCTTTGTCGGCTTTATTGACGTAGATTTTAATTTGACGGTACCCTGTAACGGGTCTGAGCGCGCCGGTGACGATATCGATGATGACATTGGGGTCGGCTTCCAGCTCGCGATTAACTATTTTTTTTGCAGCTTTTAGAGCAAGTGGTAAAATTTGCCTCTGCGTTTCATGCCGTAGATGCTTGATTTGGTTTTCAAAATGTAAAATGTGCTCATTGAGTTGATCGAGCCCTTCTTGAAAACCTTCATCTTTGGCTTTCTTGCGCAAATTTTGACAGTTTTTCTTGGTGCGTTTGAGCATTTCTTCAGCATCTATCTGTGATTTGTCGAGCAATTCTTTGGCTTCAAGGAGAGTGGAGAATTCATCGGCTGGAATAACCTTGTCTGAACCTGCAGGATGCACAGTTTCTTTATCCACGATAGCAAAATATTTCATACAGGCCTCCTAACGTGCTCATATGCTACTTGCACTTCTGCTAAAAGAGCTTGTTGAGCTGAAGGGTTTTTCAAGTCACTGATTAGTTTTTTTAGCTTATTTCCGGTCGTTTGATCTAGCGTGTGCTCAAAGTACCAAATCACACTGGGACTAGCTGTGACAAGCGCTTTTGCCAAACGGTTTAAGCCTCGATTATACAAGACATCTTGCAATGTTTTAGCTTGCTTGTCCCAACGATTGAGATCGAGACGGCCAAAATCAACGCTTGTTGTTTTATGTGATAGGGACTGTAAAAATGTTGTTTGCGCAGAATTCAGCGCCGACTTGATCGCTTGGAGAGTTTGTGTTTGCACAATTTTTTTCAAATCAAGAGATAGATCAAACAGCCCTAGCAAGTGAAAAAGTTTGATGCATTCTTGTTTAGAAAGAGTGAGTAGATTACCGAGGCGCTGTTCTTTGGCTGCTTGAAATGGCAGCAACTCTGGCAGGTCCTGGGCGAGATTTTTCCAAAGAGTTAGTTTAGCAAAGGTAGCGATGCGAGATGTATTTGATTGACACAACTCATGCAGCCGTAAATTTTCTCCAGTTAGCCAAGAGAGATCAATCTTTTCCAGAAAAGGATAAGGATGCTTAATCCAATCGAGGTCTCCCACATGCGTTGTGGGAAATAGATCTAGCGTATTGCTGAGTGACAGGGTCATGCAATGACGGAAAACTTCGCCTTTGGCATCAATCAGTGTTTTTAAAATGGCTTGCGATGCTCTCACAATTCCTCTTCACTTTCCAAGGTAGGTGGTGGCATGACAGGTGTGGGGCTGAAGAATTCCTTCATTCCACGCTGTTTTAAAATCGGATAAAACTTCCAAATCATCCAGGCTAAAGCGATAGCTAGGCCAATGCTTGCAACTAGCAAAGTGAAAAATATAGAACGGAATTTAGCAACGGATGCTTTTGTCATTGTAATCGACCAGATGTTCACATTGTCTTGAATAGCAGGAGACATTGGATCAACAGAAGGTGAGGGCCTAACGTCGGTAAAGCGTGACCAGTCGGAAACTACAGTGACATCATTCAGATCAAGACCTGTGATACTGCCCGATACGATCCGTTTAATTTTTGTTTCCAAGTGACTGTTGGGATCATCGATGACGCCTTGGTGTTTAACATAAACAGCAGCTGTGATTTTTGTCGAAACGGGTGTCTCACCAGGCGCTGTCTCTTGTGGGGGAAATGAAAGTTGAACAGAAGCGTCGATAACGCCGTCGATCATCAAAATCGTATTCGTAATTTGTTGGGCAAGACCCGCTTGATAGCGAATCGTCTCTTCTTTATCTGATGACATTAAACCTTGCTTGGCAAATAAATCGAGCAGGTTCGTGCCTTGTCTTTGCGGCAGTCCGTTTTGATTCAAAACAGCCATAGCGTTAATTGAAGCTTTTTGATCGACGTGAATACTGAATTTTGGTCCCGTGTTTGCCGCCCCAACAGCAGGGCCTGAGCTCGATGCGATTTTTTTTGCGGCAATGCCTTTGCTTTCTAAAAAAACGACAATGAGGTTAGCATCTCGCTCATCTAAATTACTAATCACTTCAGCATCTTTGCCACAAGCAGTCAGTAGTAGCAAACTCATGCTCAAAACAAGCGTTGAAAAACGGCGCCATTTTATTCTCATCATCCATACCCTAGTAACGGTGTCCATACCTTCATCATAAGCAGAATTGATTATATTGGCTAGACTAACTTTTATTTTGAAATACAGACGAGAAACGTTTGAATAAAAAAGCTATGGGAATGCATACTGTTTTTCATTAAAGATTTTAGAATAGGAAAAATATTATGACAGCCATTGATCATTTAGGTCGAAATTCATCCATTACCTCTAAAGGCTCTCAACCTGCAACGAATAAAACGATGTTGATTGCCTTAGGCATTTTGACTGGGGCCGTGCTGCTTGGCACGCTCGTTTATTGGAAATGGCCAGCCAGTCAAACTGTAGCGCCTCCTAATTCCACTCCTCCAAATAACCATCCTGACCCATTACCAACAGATGAAGCAGGCATCAATCATTTGCTTAAAACAAAAACCCTTGATGAAATTCAAAATGCGATTCAAAAAGGATTGAACGTTGATAAGGCAAGTCACATGGAAACGGCGCTCCTGCGCTCAGATGATGATATTGCAAGCTTAGTTGCAGAAAAGCTCTCCGATCCAAACGTGCAAGTCAACGGCAAGCCTATTTTAGCTGTTGCTGTGGAAAAAGCATTTGACAAAACAGCTGCCGCTCTTGTCGGAAACAAGGCGGATGCTGATTTAAATATGGGAGGTTCTGAAAATAAGCCTCTCATTTATTTTGTCATTGAAAAGAAGCTGCCCAAAACGCTTGCTCTACTGGCAAAGGATGCGAAGGTCAATGAGAAGACATATAAGATTAGCCCTGAAGAAATATCGACGCCTTTAAGGTATGCGCTGAAAATAAAATTTGACGAAGGTGTTGCTGCTTTTATCAATGCAGGCTTGTACAAGACCTATGAGGATATAACTGTCCATACATCCATACATGACTCAAAAACTCCATTACCGCTTTCTGAAAAAGCTCTTCTAGATAATAAAATAAATAAATCAAATTGTGACAAGTTGTATTGTAAAAACGAAAACGACATCGATGTAGAGGCGTTATCTCAAGAGGAAAAAGATCAACTTCTGAGACATGCATCTAACTTAAAGATGTTCACTTTTGCACGCACGCTTGTAGAAAGTGGCGCGAATCAAATGATAAAGCACTTTGGCGAAGAAGAAGAACCCTTGATGTTTCTGGCAGCAATTCATGACGATATAAACCTTTTTTGGGCGTGCTTAAAACAAAAACCCGACTTAAATAAAACTTATGCATGGCAAGGTGAGAAATATACGCCCCTACAGTACTGTGTGGATGAGCAAAAGCATGATTGCACCTCGTTACTTGTGAAAGAGGGTGCCAACCCTGATTCTAACGTAAGATGGTACAAAGGAGCGTTCATAACCGAATCGGCGCTCCTTTTTTATGGGATCCACCATTCCTCAGAAGAGATTGTTCAAGCATGTATCGAGCAAGGTGCTAACTTAGATCGTCTAGACAATGGAAAGAGCCTCATGGAATATGCAAATGAGGTTGGGGCAGACAAGCTCATCAAATTGCTTTACAGAAAAGGAAGGGATTCAATTCGCGATATCATGAGACCTGGCATGGATGACTTTGTTTTGGAGCAGAAGTTAGACGAGCTGAAGCTAGATGATCGCCCTCATCTGCTAAATTTCCTTATTGATCGGGGCAAAACCAAAGAAGCAAAAGAGCAAGTTGACGTGCTTGATGCATCGAATCAGAGTAAACTCCTTCAAAATAAGTCTTTATCGGCTGCCTCACTGTTATGGGTACTTGACGTTTTCAAGCAACATACGCTAACTCTACCCCAGCATGTAAAACTTCTAAATTACCGTCTTGAGCAAGGTGAAAATGAAGCTGCAAAAGAGCAAATCAATCTACCTAATGATAATCACCGGAAGCAAATCCTTCAACATAAGGATATATCTCCAAAAGTGCTTTTATGGATGGTCAGCAATAAGAATTTATTTTCGGACGGAGATATTGCCATACACAAGCTTGTTATAGGCCAACTGGAAAGGGGCGACTACGACAAGGTAGTTGACGCCTTTGGCTCTCAAACACCGTATAATACTTTAAACGATATGACGTTTTCTGATGAGGATTTTTAAGCTAACGTTTTTGTTGAAAGATTGATTTTGGTGCTGCTCCAAAACGTTTGTATGTAAAATCTTTTACACCTTGCTTGGCTGAGTCTAAAACTTGCAATTGTTTTTTCTTTTCGGGATTGGCAAGGGATTGGAGTTTTTTTAAAAGCGAGTGGCGATAGAGTTTGGCAATCTCTGGAATAAAGACTTTGCGTAAAAGGCGACGTTTTTCTTTTGCTGAGCAATTGCGTTTGATCCAAAGGAGCCGCCCGCGCCAGTCGTAGTAGGTCGTGTGGGGCTTTCCGCCCGTAAAGGAGCTCGAGACCTTATGGTAAACTTTAGCGTTTGGACAGGTTTTAATGGTAAAGCCCAGTTTCTTGGCGCGCGCGCAAAAGTCGCTTTCTTCCCAATAGAGAAAAAATAAAGGTTCGAGAAGGCCAGTCGTTTCAAAAACAGATCGCTTAGCAATGAGGCAGGCGCCGCAAACGTAGTCGACAGCTTGTGGCTTATCGTATGAACCATCGTCGATTTTGCCAGCTGCGATGAGATCAAAATGCCCTTTGTCAGGGTCCCAAATGCCACCTAGATGATCAAAGCGGTTTTTGTCTTGAGCGGTGTAGAGTTTAGGGCCCATGATGTCATCGTTTTGAGACAGAAACGCATTTAAAAATTCTGGATCGACGGTGGTGTCGTTGTTTAGCAGTAAAAGGTAGTCGGCGCCTTTAGCCAGGGCATAGCGGATGCCAACGTTGTTGCCTTCTGCAAATCCTAAGTTTTGATGCGTGGGAATTAGTTTGACATCTGGATGATGTTTTTGAATTTCTAGAATGGAGTTATCTTTGGAACCGTTATCGATGACGATTGTTTGGTAATTTTGATAACGGATTTGCTTGAGCGAGCTCAGGCATTCAAGCGTATCTTTTTGGCCGTTAAAGTTTACGAGAATAATATAGACTAATGGCTGAGACATTTTTCACCCATGTAAAGCCGCTTTACATCTGCAAGAATTTGGCTTGGACCAAACTGTTTCATACAGAATGGATCGCGGCAAGATTTTTTTAGACACGGATTGCACGTGCGCGGTTTTGAAAAGATTAAGCAGTTTTGTGCGTGGTGCGGGCCGCAAAGAGTAGGATCAGTGGGACCGAATAGAGCGACTGTTTTTACACCTAAGGCAAAGCTGATGTGCATAGGCCCTGTATCATTTGTGATGAAAAGATCAAATTTAGATAGAGCTGCCGCAAAGTTACGCAGTGGCAAAAGACCTGCAATGGATTTTGCACCTGGAATTTGACTCGCGATGGCCCCAGCTAGAGGTTTTTCTGTATGATTGCCGGTGACTAAAACTTGAAATCCGTCCCTAGCTAAGGCTTTGCCAAGTTGAATAAAGTGCTCTTTTGGCCATTGTTTAAATTGATCTTTAGCACCAGGGTGCAGGCCAACAAGTGGTTTTTTGTAATCGCTTAAAAAAGCATTTGCAAGCAATGTTTCATCAGGAGAAATTGTCCATTCAAGCTGCTCTGAATCTGCACGTACGCCGATTTCTTGAGTTATGCGCAGGCGCCTTGTAATCTCGTGTTCGTGGTAGGGCTGGATTTGCGTTGTGAGGAGGGTATCTAATCCTTTATTGATCCCTTTTGTTCCTACAATCATTTTAGGTTTTGCAAAGCGGCAGATAGGAAGGGCTAAACGCTGCGATGTGTGAAAAATTAAAACGGTGTCGAAAGGATTTTTCTTGAGGCTGTGGATGAGTTTGGGTGTTTTGGGTAAAAGAGGATCGGCGGCAATGATGGTTTCATCGATATACGGGTTATGTTTGAGGACTTCGCTGCCGATGGGGCTGGTTAAAACACTTAAGTGACATTTGGGATAGGTTGTTTTGACAGCGCGGATGGCGGGTGTTGCCCACAGGGTATCGCCAAGGCCAGTAGTCGAGGCGATCAAAATCCGTTCATGACGGTTTTGCCCTGGGCGGATGGCAGGAGATAGAAATTTTAAGAGGGCGTTTTTGATAATGCAGGCTCCATTTGATCACCCCATTGTACCAAAGGCTGGACATATGGGCAAAGGCCTCCTTTACATGCTTTTGGACACTGAAGCCGCTCGTTGCGAATGAGCATTTCATTCGGCACCCGGGGTGTATCATCTAAAATTTTTACCACGCAGTCGATCCAGTCTGGCGATAGATTGAAGGCAGGGCAGCGATGCGCTTGCAGTCCGGCAGCTCTAATCGGTGGCAGGTACTGGTCTTCGACCTCGACGAGTGTTTCGACGTGATCCGATGTAAAGCTAAGGGGGATGAAGACGATGGCGGGATTGCCTTGGATGTGATCTTTGATCGATGCAGAGACCTCATCAGTGTAGGGTCGTAACCATTCGCCGCGTCCAAATTTGGATTGGTACGCAAGTACAGTTTGCGCATGAGGGAAATTTTGTGCGATGCGTTTGTAGGTATTTTCGCATTCGCTCTTGTAGGGGTCTCCTGTACAGACGAATGTTTGCGGAACGCCGTGGGGTGAGAAAAAAAGCGCAACATCGGATAGACTTTGTTCATTTAGATAGCTTTGGATATGGCCGGTGAAGCAGTCGATAAAGGCGGGGTGTTCAGCATATGATTTGATCCAACGTAGTTTGCGCTGAGCGCGAAAACTTAGATGCTTTTGGAAAAACCTGGCGATGCTACCTGTTGTGGCGTAGCTAAATTGAGGAAAAAGGGGGAAGATGCAAATTTCATCATGGGGACAGTTTTCGATAGCTGCTAAACTTTGTGCATGCGTACTTGGTAAGTACCTATGAAAGGTGAGCGTGGGATAGGGTAGACTTGTAGCTAGATCTTCTGTGTCTTGATAGATGGGGGATTTGCCATCCATTTTTTTGTATTCTTCACGCATAAAATGGGTGCGCTTTTTTGCGATGCGCCCAAATAGCCACGTTTGCAATGCGCTTGGAAGCTGTGTGCGAATCACGTCTTCATCTGTTAAGAGCTCGGTTAAAAATGGCCTAATCTCATCTAGATTGCGCGGCCCACCGAAATTGACAAGTAAAAGTGTTTTTTCCATCTTTTTGATTAAAGGGGATCAGGTGCTTTTTGACAAGCACCATCCAGTTGAAGTATAGATAATAAGTATGACAAAAGTGGTAACATTTCAAATTCAGGGGCTCGATTGCCCCAGCGAAGAAGCGATTTTAAGACGGGTATTAGAGGACCAAGAGGGCGTTTCTGATTTGTCCTTTGATCATTTAAATGGTCAGATGCAAGTAACATTGGACCAATCAAAGATTGAGATCGACCAGGTGATTCGGCTCGTGCGCTCAGGTGGTATGCGCGCTAAAGTTGCAGATGGTGAAATAAATCAAGATCAGCAAACCCTTTGGCAAAAATATGGCAGATCGGTCATGACAGCGATCAGTGGTTTGAGCTTAATCGTTGGTTTTACATGGCATCTGCTTGAAGAAGGGGGCGCATCGGGCGTTTTAGCAACAGCCGGCGGAGCAAAAGTTCCTCATGGTGCAATCTACTTTTATATTCTTGCCATCATCACTGGCGGCTATTTTATCGTACCCAAGGCAATCGCTGCAGCCAAGCTTTTAAAACCCGATATGAATATTTTGATGTTTGTCGCCGTGGTTGGTGCTAGCCTTATCGGGGAATGGGCAGAAGCTGCAACCGTGACATTTTTATTTTCGGTTGCCCTATTTTTAGAGCATTGGAGTTTGGGCAGAGCAAAAAAAGCGATCGGTTCGCTCATGGAACTGAGTCCTCAGCAGGCGCACGTCATTGAGCCTGGCGGCATCGTGTCAAAAAATGTCAATGAAGTAGAAATTGGGCAAACCATTGCAATTAAACCGGGAGACAAAATTCCGCTAGATGGTCGCGTGATCAAAGGGGTATCAAGCGTTAACCAAGCAGCGATCACAGGCGAGTCTATGCCGGTGTCCAAAGAGCTAGATGATTCTGTATTTGCTGGAACGCTCAACGAAGATGGATTGTTAGAAGTTGAAGTGACTAAAAAAGCCGGCGATACGACACTTGCTAAGATGATTGAACTTGTCAAACAAGCGAGTCACAAAAGAGCCAAGGCACAAAGCTGGGTCGAGAAATTTGCGACTATCTACACACCCGTCATGATTATTTTGGCAGCAGCTTTTATTCTCATCCCGCCTTTATTTTTTGGAGGCGCTTGGAATGAGTGGATTTATCGCGGTCTTGTCATTTTAGTCATCGGTTGTCCATGTGCTCTAGTCATCTCCACGCCAGTTAGTATCGTTGCGGGGCTAACTGCTGCTGCAAAACAAGGCGTACTCATTAAAGGCGGCATCCATTTAGAAACAGCCGGCCGTTTAAAAGCTCTTGCTTTTGATAAAACGGGAACGCTCACTTATGGTAAACCCGTTGTCCAGCAGATTGTTCCCTTAAACGATCACACCGAAGAGCAGTTGCTTTCCATTGCGGCATCGCTAGAATCTGTTAGCTCTCATCCCTTAGCTAAAGCGATCATGGCAAAAGCACTTGATGCAAAAGTTGAAATTAAACGACCCGATAACCTGCAAGTCATCCAGGGCAAAGGCGCTGAAGCTGTGCTTGACGGCGAGAACTATTGGATTGGAAGCCACCGCTTTTTACACGAAAAAAATCTCGAAACGCCTGAAATGCATGCCAAAGCAGTGGAAATGGAAGATGCGGGACATTCAATCATCGTCATCGGTACAAGCAAGCACGTTTGTGGCATCATCAGTGTAGCTGACGAGCCCAGGGAAAATATTGCCGATACTATCGCAGAGTTAAAACGTAGCGGCATTAAAGAAACCTTTATGCTAACAGGTGATAATCAGCCAACAGCTAAAGCTCTAGCTTCCCATAGTGGTGTCGATCGTTATTTTGCCGAACTGCTTCCCGAAGACAAAGTACGCACGATGCGCCAAATGGTCCAACGTTGGACTTATGCTGGCATGGTAGGTGACGGTGTTAACGATGCTCCAGCTATGGCTTCATCTTCACTTGGTATCGCTATGGGAGCCGCGGGCTCTGACAGCGCCATTGAAACAGCAGACATTGCTCTTATGGCAGATGATTTGTCTCAGCTGCCCTGGCTCATGCGTCATTCGCGCAAAACGCTTAAAACGATTAAATCTAACATCGCTTTTGCGCTTGGCATCAAAGCGATCTTTTTGTGCCTAGCGATTTTTGGCTTTGCTAGCCTCTGGATGGCGATCGCTGCCGACACAGGCGCCTCGCTCCTTGTCGTCTCATACGGCTTGCGCCTTATCCGTCCGTGATTTATCGCGAGAAGAGGCTGGTAATCGCTGGGTGATTCCAGGTGTTTATGATAGACGTCGTAATATGGCGAGCAACTCTAGTCAAGGTGTATAGTTTAAATTTTGACTGATAAACCTAAGGCGCTTTTTTTGTCGGCATCTTCGTTTCGCTTTTGGGAACCACTATAGATGATTCTGAATTTACTTATATTGCCTTAATCGGCTGCAGTATATCACCTTTAACTAACCTGAACTCTGGGTTTATATCATTCATCTTCAGGCATCTTAGCCGCCATCTTGCACCCTTTTTGAGCTCATCTATAGCTTTTGGCTATAGAATCGCAAAAAATGGCACAATCTGTCACCTAATCTGCTCTGAATCTAAACAATCAAAACCCAGAGTTCAGGTTAACTAAGTTTTTTGGCTCTTATTTTATACGTATTTTTACATTCAATACCCTTTCCATTCATCCAAGTAAGAGGTTTAGAGATTTTTTGCATTTCTGCATTTTGGGTGCCGGTATTAAAAACCAAGTAAAGGCGATAGCTATTAGGCTCTTTGTTCATGAGGTCCCATTCATTGCTAGACATCGAAAAATGAACATCATCTTGTTGTGTCGATTTGATTTCTATGTATTTAGTCACAGGAGGTTTTGCAACTTTTGTCTTAGTTAGCTTCATATCGTAAGGCTCATAGCTTTCCTCGTGTTCATTTAGCCATTGAAGTGCTATTTTTGTCCCCTTGTTCGTTGTCAGTTCATATTGGTCATTACCAGTAAGCTGGAAGGAAGATGGAGATTTCTTTTCATAATGTGCTGTTAGCTCACTGAAAGCAAAGCTTTCGCCCCATTTTCCAATTTCTATTTTTTGTTTTTCTGATGTCCGAGCTTTGTATTTTTTCGCAGGTTTTTTTGCTTTAGGTTGCTTACTTGGTAATGGCTCACTTTGAATTTTCAGTTTTTTGATTCCTCTGGGTGGAGGTAATGAAGATAAGAGAGGATCAGGTGAGTGGGGTATGGAATCGTCTGGCGACCCCGGGCTGCCTACGGGAGCTGTGCTCGGAGGGTCTGTTACCGGATTTGGGGGAAAGAATTCATCCGATTCTACATTAAGATCTGGGATATCAGGTGATGGAGGTTGGGATAGTTCAGGGGAGGTGGGACAAGGGATTGGTATGGAGCTGGTGTTATTAGAACATTTAGTTAGTTGGTCTAAATACGTTTGAAGATCGCATAAGTCTCGTGCAGGTATTCCGTTATCATTTATCCAGTCTTGTATGTTTACTGCCTGTCTAGTTGATATCCCCTCTTTTAAATAAAAAATATCTTTAAACTCTTTTAGTTGATTAATACCATTAAATTCTAAGTAGTTTCCGATTGCTTCTGTAATTTTTTCCTCAATGCAACTATTCGTATAATAAATATTATTGTTGAGTTGAGCTATGTGCAGCAGGCGCATGCCTTTGCGCTTCTTTATGGAGCATTCTTTGTATATATTTAACTGATTAAGCAGATTAAATAGATTTTTCAACACATCTTTATTAGGCTGATTTAAATAATGGGCAGCGCTCCATGCTAGTAAGGGAAGTCTTTTTTTGACTCTATCTTTGTAAACTGTATCCAGTTTCTCATCTGATATATCGCTAGGGTTAATGGATCCAAATTCGACGGGGCGTCCAAAGTGCTCTGCTAACAACCGCATGTCTGTTTCTTCGAGAATATTTTTAAACCATTGACCAGCCTCAAAGGTTGGATCAGTCCCTTGCACTGCAAAGCACGTAAGCGATTTCACATCTCTCCACTGATTATTATTTGCTACAAAAAGCCATGGTTTTCTTAAATAACTCTTTTTTTGAACACAGTCATAGCTGTCCCAATTTGTCACTAACTGTCTGATGGCGATCTCGTATTTTTTCAGGTCTGGTCGAGATTTTGCTAAATCTATCAGTAGGTCGTAACAAAGCTCTAAGGAAAGATGTGTTTCAAAACCTAAATGTTTGATGAGATCATCAGTTAAATCAGACTGAATTTTGGCTGAAGTAACCCTTGCCATATTTAAAGCTTGTAAATCTGGGCTGTAGAGGCTGGTTATCGTTTCATATTGGTTATCTGTACCCAGAATGCACTTGTTATGCCCTAAGTAATATTGAATGTATGACAATTTTTTGCCAGATAAGGATCTTTTTTGTTTGTTTCTAGTAACGAATTGGCATTGTTTATCTATTCGCAAAAAATCTTTCGAACTGACTTTTAGGCAATTCCAGAAGTAGTTTGCAAAAGCTGGGTGTTTCATATTTTCCATGTTAGGAAAGTAGCAGAAGTTTGTAAATTGGTGTGTTGATGTAATTGGATCTTTAAGAATTTGATTTTGACCACGAACGAGATAGGTTAGGTAGGAATCTAGGTTGTGTATCCCACATCTTCTCAGCTCTTCAACACTTGTGGGTTCGTCCACACAGTGGAGTTTGAGCTCTGTTTTTAACCCTAGACCAAGAAAAAACTGTAAACGTTGCTTTTGTTCTTCTCCAGTTAAATAACTCGGACTCAAAAACGCGCTTGTAGAATTTGGCATGAGGTGTTCCAATGGCAGGCTATCGGAGGCGCGATAATCTGTAGGAAGGTAAAGTTCGCGTGCCGGGCTAAAGCCTTTTGACTGATTTAAAAGTGACATTGTTTGCAGTGTTGCTAAATGTGAATCGTGAATCAGCCCAGTAGAAAACAACCTAAATAAGTACTTGATAATTTGAGAGCTGGTATCCCATTCAATCACATTTTGTGAGAGGTAGCCAGGTATATATTTATCAACAACCCGCTCTATTGATAAGGGTTCTATGCCTATTTGTTTAAGCCATCTTCTGAGTTGGCCGTCTTGGTCGAGCTCAAGAATAGCTTCGCTAATGGTTGGTATTTCAATGAATGATGGTGGTTGTGGGATTTCGCGATCAGGTGGAAAAGAAATCTCAGATAGTTTTTTTGCTTTGCCCGAATTTGAGATAACAAAGGCTATATTTTTGAGCTGATCGTCTGAAATCATACCTGAAGAACATCGGTCTTTCAAAAATAATAGCGCACGATAACAAAGCCCTGAGTCAGGGTTTTGCTGAAAAATCTTCTCTAGATGGGCTAGTATTTCTTTATCTGTGATTTTTTTGGACGTAAATAAGGAGAGCTTGTCTATTTGTTTCAAATCTGGATGAGCAAGATCATTAGGAATTAAAGTTCTTGGGAGATCGTTCAGGAATGCTTTATAAAAGCCTGTGCCATCTATTATGCACTCTTTCGCTTTGAGCAGCTGCTTAGGGTCATGACAGTTTGGAACCCATGCGTAATTGTCTAGCCCAAACATAAATCCATTCTTATAAGAGGAGCAGAACCTATTAGGTACACTTGCGATCTCTGGTGGAGCGGAAACACTCACCACATTTTTCCAATCCGAACTTGCAGCAATTTCCCTTAAGCATTCAAAATGTAGAGCAGCAAGCCAGTAAAATATATGATCGTTGAAAGTGTCTTCAACGAGGTGCTCTCGTTGTGCTTCTAAGAGAAATTCGGTATTAATCCCAAAGGGAATGCCCAGCTTAACTTTTGTTGGTAACGTATTAAAAAGCGGTAAAAGAGTTTGAGGAAAAGCATCGATTTCATTCGTGCTATTTAAAAAGAAAACAAAAGTGACTTTAATTTCGTCCGCATTTTTAATTCGATCAGGACAAGTGGTCGTGTTTAAACTTTGCAAGTGTGGGTGGAGGCTTGTGATATTTATGGTTTTTGTCTTAATCAAATAATTGTTTTGTGCTCTGTTTGTAGACAGGCTCCTGACGGGCTCTTGATCCGTTCGTACAACAGTAGTAGTTTGCCCACCGCTGGCTGTGAACGATATCTTTTTAATATTTCTTAGAAATAGAAGTGGAGTTGGGTTGTGGATAAAATCATTCATTTGATTGATGTACTTGTCTGGATGAATGAGCTTAAAAATGAAGGTAACCTTGGATGTATCTATACCTTCTGGTGCGGATTCCCAAATGGGTAGCATTTGCCAGGGTGCACCTGGAAGTGTGTGCCAATAGTCTTTGTCAAAACAAAAAGTGTAGTTTTGAGAAATGATGTGGACTTTAGATGCAAGAGACAAAGTTCCCTTAAAGCCGATGCCTTTAAAGCCCGTCATTTCAGTATTCTCAGACTTGTTAACCAATGTTCGGTTTGCAAAGCTTGTAATTTTTTCTACATCTCTGTAATCAAAGTGTTTGCCATCATGGGTAATCGTAAGTTGGTCCTTATCTAACTTAAAGTAAACATTTAAGCCTCCAGCATCGTCGGTATTTTGCAAAAGCTCGTTTATAAAACGACCGTCTAAAGTACCCTCGGCAAAGTTGGTTATATCAGCTGCAAGCTGAAACCATTGAGGATTGTCATAGCGCTTGTAAAGCTTTTCGACATGAGCCTGAGGACTGATTTTTCCTGCCATACTCTACCTAAATGTTTACGGTTTTTTTTACGTCTAGACCTAGAAAGCAGGTTTGCTAAGTTTTTTGCCCAACTGGTGATGGCTTGTTGAAGCTCATGCACTCCAATTTCTGACAGGCGTTTGTCGTAAGTTGTGTAGCCCTGGATTAAGTGATCTTTCAAAACCTGGGTAGCCCATTTTCTGAACGCGATCCCTTCTTTTGAGCTGACTCTATAGCCAAGGGAAATGATGGCATCAAGGTTGTAGTATTCTACCTGATAAGTCTTTCCATCTTCGGCAGTTGTTGCAAATTTTGCAACAACTGAATTCTTGCTTAACTCTTTGGATTTAAATATATTGGAGAGGTGTTTTGAGATAGAAGATTTATCTCTGTTAAATAATAATTTTAATTGATTCATCGAAAGCCAAACGGTTTCATCAACCAAGCTGACTTCTAGATTGACCTTTCCTTTTTTGGATGTGTAAATCGCAACTTCTGTCATAATTTGTCTTTATTCATCTCAGAGTTAGGTGTTTATTTCTGTCCGTTGAGATCTGCTTGCACCATGATTTTCACGAGGTCTTTAAACGAAGTTTTGGGCTTCCATCCGAGAGATTTTTTTACTTTGCTTGCATCGCCAAGAGCGCAATTGATATCGCTTGGACGCATATAGATAGGATCAATTGCCACAATTGTTTTACCGGTGGTTTTGTTGATGCCTTTTTCATTTAGGCCTGTGCCTTGCCACTCCATTTCGATGCCGACCTCGCTGAAAGCCATTTCGACAAATTCGCGTACAGAATGGCTCTCGCCCGTGGCGACGACGTAATCATCAGCTTTGTCATGTTGCAGCGCTTGCCACATCGATTCGACGTAGTCTTTGGCATAGCCCCAGTCGCGCATGCCGTTGAGATCACCCAAATAAAGCGTTTCTTTTTTTCCCATCTTTATTTTCGCGGCCCCTTCAGTGATTTTACGAGAAGCAAAAGTTTGAGTACGGCGCGGCGATTCATGATTAAATAAGATGCCGTTGCAGGCGAAGAGGCCGTAGGCGTCGCGGTAGTTTACTGTTATCCAATAGGAGAATAGTTTTGATGTGCCATATGGAGACATAGGATGAGTCGGAGTTTTTTCTGTTTGAGGCATCTCTTGAATACCGCCATAAATGTGATTGGAGCTGGCATTATAAAACTTAACATTTTTTGTTTTGCCCAGTAGACGAATTGCTTCTAGGATACGCAGTGTACCCATCGCATTTACGTCACATGTGTACTCGGGCATTTCAAATGAAGCTTGGACATGGCTTTGGCCAGCGAGGTTGTAAATTTCGTCTGGTGCAATAGTTTGGATAAGCCTGAAAACGTTGCAGGAGTCTGTCAGGTCACCGTAATGCAAAACAAAACGTCTATTTAATTCTTGGCTATCTTGATAGAGGTGTTCGATGCGTGCGGTGTTAAAAAGAGAAGCTCGGCGCCTCACGCCGTGAACCTCATAGCCTTTTTCAAGTAAAAATTCTGCTAAATACGCTCCATCTTGTCCAGTTACACCGAAAATTAAAGCTTTTTTAGGCACATCATCTGCAAAGCAAAAACACAAAGACAAAAGTGCACTCAAGCCAACAATCAAATTTTTCATGCTTTCCTCATACGGTTTTTTTGAAAGGTGGATTCGATTAAATCAAATCAAACCTTTATTTGCAATTCACTCCTTTTCTGTGCTAAAATTTGGATTATGAAAAAACTTCTAATTTGTTTGACTGCTCTACTCTGTGGTTGTGGGACATTCACTAAATCACCATACCGAATTGCTGTCGATCCCAGCTGGTATCCACTCGATCTGATGGGAAAAGAGGCCAACGTTTATGCGTTCTCGAGCGATATTCTGAAGGCGATCAGTAAAAAAGAGGGCATTCCACTCGAGCGTGTCAATGTCTCGTGGGACTCTACGCTAGAAGGTTTACAAAAAGAGCTCTACGACGGGGTTTTATCTCCGCTTCCTCCTTACAATTTTAACGAAGCACAATATGATTTTTCCAGCATCTACTTACCTACAGGTTATGTGCTCGTGATTCCAGAGCGCGCTAAAAGCAAAGATCTCAAAAAAATGAAAGACGCTGAAATTGCCGTTCAAAAAGATTCTGAGGCTGAACGTATCTTGGATCAATACCCAGCTTCCGTGCCTAGGTTTTATGTCAGTCCAGCAGTTGCACTCGATAAGCTTTCCAAGGGCGAATACAAAGGCGTGATCATGAACGTCATTCCAGCAGTGAGCTTTGTCGAAGATATCTACGCTGACCGTTTGAAAGTCTCAGGTGACCCTCTCAATGATGCAGGGCTGCGTCTCATATCGGCCAAAGGCAAAAAAGAAGAGCTTATTGATCATTTCAACCGCGGCCTAGAGAAAATCAAAAAAGACGGAACGTACGACAAGCTTCTAACCAAATGGAACGTGGGCGTCGTTAAGAACTAAAATCGTTGGATCAAAGACGAGATTATCTTTTAGCGCATTTTAGATCCTTGCTCGGGGGCAGTATTAAAATACAGCACCCCTCGCGACGGACGCTCTCTTCGGAGCGCTCTTCAAGTCAAAACTGCATCTAAAATCTAGATCTCGTAAGCGCCTGCTAGCCATTGTTGGTTAGAAGATTGTTTTTCCTGTTTTGGTAAAGATTGGATAAGGATTGACGAGTATTATGCAGTGGGGTAGGGTTAAGGGCTTCATAAGGAGGCCACATGAAAAAACTGTCCATTATTTTTGCAAGCATTGCGCTTAGCGCAGCATCCCTGTTCGGTATGCACCATCCCTTCGACGATGTTCAATCGTTTCAAGATTATCAACACAAAACACAAGATACGCATTACTTATTAGGTGTTGCTATTGATGGACGTTGCATTGAACTCGAAGACCGATCTACTTGGCTTGTTCCAAGATCTGCTCATCACATTATTGCTAACTGGCAGAAAGGTGATCCACTTTTTGTGACCCCTACAACGAGCTGGTTCTGCAGAGGTGAGTATTTGCACGATCTGCGTAATTTAAGCACAGGTGAAACCATTCCCATTAAACTCGATTGCTGCCCCGATAAGAATGGCCCATACACAAAATTTGTTAAATCAATCGATCGCGGTAGCAGACGTGTTGTCTTAATCAATCACTATAAGGCAACGTTTACATTCGACTTACACCCAAGCGATAACGCTAGCTTAGATGATTGGGAACTGGGTGACAGAGTTTTTGTTGCAACAAACAAAGAATGGTGGAGTGAGCCTTCACACCGCATGCTCCTCATCAATACAGAAACAGGTTCACAAACTCGAGCAAGCGAATAGAGAGGTAAATTATGGTTACACACGTTTCATCTAATGCAAGTTCAGAGTCCTTTTTCCAAAGCCCCTGCAGCCGCATTTCGTCGGTTGCCCTCATGGCAATTGGATTGACAGGTGTTGCAGTATTTTGCGTTAAGGATCTTAAGTCTCAGCAATAACTCATTCAAGCTATTTGGGCAACGACTGCGGTTTATGCCCTCATGGATATGATCTTTTCCGGTATTTTATCCCTTGATAATGTAGACACTTCTTCGTCATATCGTCATACGACTCATTCACGCCGCCGCCATGACTATTCAAATGGTGCCAGAACAAATTATCCTACGAGTAACCAGGCTCCTTATCCAAGGCAGGAACCTTATCGTTCTGGTAAGCCGCCTGCATCTTGGCAGACGGAAACAACGTCAAAAGACAAAGGGCGTAGAGGTAATAGCGGAAGCGGATCCAGTCGCAATCCTCCTGTAGGAGGCTCAGGTGGTTCTTCGAATAAACCACCGAGCTCGAGCGCAACTGAAAGTGTTTCGAGAGATAAAGGCAGACGTAAGTAGTCTTTAAGCTGAGATGCTTTGAGATTCGGTGCGTATGCGTGCGATCTCTTTCGGATCGGGTGGGCAGGGAGTTAAATCCCACAGTTTTGTGGCGTAGTTTTTGATCGATTCGTCGGTTGAAAAGGTTCCCATGCCCGCCATATTGTGAATGGCATATTCGGCCCATTTTTTAGGCTGTGTGAACAGCTCTTCCACTTTTTTCTGAGCCTCGTAATAGGGTGTAATGTCTTTTAAAACGCGATAGCGATCAACCGTTGCCAGGTCTTGATGTAGTATTTCAAAGCTTTTTTGCTCCTCGCTGTTTGTGGCAAAGGTCCCATCGATTAGGGTGCAGAGGGCTGCTTTGATTTTTGGATCGGATTGTAAGATGCCTGCGGGATCGTGGCGTGTTGAAAAGTTTTCTTCAGCAGTAGAACCAAAGCTAAAGGGCCACCACTTGTCTGTCACAGCTTCGTGCATCTCGATATTGGCGCCATCTTCGGTGCCGATTGTCAGCGCGCCATTCATGGATAGTTTCATGTTGCCAGTACCTGATGCTTCCATGCCGGCCGTTGAGATTTGCTCGGAGAGGTCAGCCGCTGGAATGATCACTTCTGCAGCAGAGACGTTGTAGTTTTCAAAAAAGCAGATTTTAAGTTTGTGATTTGTGTCGTTATCATGATTGATTTTGCGACCGACAGCATAGATCAGGCGTATGGTTGCTTTGGCAATTGTGTAACCAGGGGCAGCTTTACCACCAATCAGGATGAGTCTGGGTACTTGCCGGCAATCTTTATTTGCTTTTAGCTCTTGGTAGACCATGATGGCATGCAGAACATTCATGATTTGACGTTTGTATTCGTGAAAACGTTTGATTTGGATATCAAAAAGTGCAGTAGGTGGAAGTATGACATCACAATTTGCGCTAGAATTGGACGGGTGCTGCTCCATTTGCTGGCAGAGAACGTGAAGCAGTTTTTGTTTGTTTTCGCTTTTAATTTGCAGAAATTCTTCTTGGCTTTTGCTATCGTTTGCAAATTCTGCAAGTTTAGAAATTTGTGTAAAATCACATCGCCACTCAATGCCGATGCGCTTATCGATAAATTCTGTGAGTTTGGGATTTGCAAGCATCAGCCAGCGTCTTTGCGTTACACCGTTTGTGACGTTTGTAAATTTGTCTGGCCACAGCTCGTAAAAATCTTTGAAAACTTCGTGTTTCAAAAGCTCGGAGTGTAATTTTGCCACGCCGTTGACTTTGTGCGATCCGACAATAGCTAAATGGGCCATGCGGATTTGATCTCCATGCAATATCGACATCCGGTTAATGCGCTCTTCATCGCCTTGATATTTTTGTCGAATCTGGTTGCAAAACTCATCGTTGATGCGCTCAATAATTTTGTGTTGGCGCGGCAGCTGATCTTGCACTCTTGAGATGTTCCATTCTTCAAGGGCTTCTTTTAAGAGCGTGTGGTTCGTATAGCTGCATGAACATCTTGTCATCTCTAGGGCCCTGCCCCAGGGAATGTTGTACTCGTTCGTGAGTAGGCGCATGAGCTCTGCAACCACAAGAGCTGGATGGGTGTCGTTGATCTGAATCCGCACCTTATCAGCAAAAGCATCCATGCTGCCAAACACCTGCTGGTGCTGAGCGATGATGTCTTGCAGGGAGGCTGAAACGAGCAGAAATTCTTGTTTAAGGCGTACGCGTTTACCCATCTCGTGGTTATCGTTTGGATACAAAACATCTGTTAGCGATGTGTTTTCAGCAGCGTGGCCAAGCTCTCCGGCGTTGTAGCACTGGAGGGAAAAGTTGCGCGGTGATTCTTTTGTTGACCACAGCCGCAGTGTAAGCACTGTAAAATCAGACGATGGCTGATAGCCGATGATGGGATAGTCGTAGGGAATCGCGCGCACTTCTTCGTGGTTAGAAAGGCCATACACCTGATCGCCGTGATCGTTTGTGTTTTCTGATAACTGGCCGCGAAATTGCACGGGCATAGCGTGGAAATCACGCCTCACTTCCCAGGGATTATCCATGATTAACCAGTTGTCTGGTGTTTCGATTTGCTGACCGTGGGAAATCTTTTGCTCAAAAATGCCGTACTGGTAGCGCAGGCCATAGCCCATGGCGGGATATTGCTGGGTGGCTAGTGAGTCGAGCAGGCAAGAGGCAAGTCTTCCAAGGCCGCCGTTACCGATGCCAATGTCATGCTCGATATTAACAATGCGCTCTAAGGGTCGATTCATTTTTTTCAATACGAGATGAACAATATCCTGCGCTGAAATGTTGGTGATGTTGTTCAATAGTTGCCGTCCAGGCATGTATTCCATCGATAGATAGTGCAGTTTACGCACTTTTTGGTCATTAAAAGCATGATTGGTAGCAGCCCAATTAGCCATGATCACTTCGCGCAGTGCCCACACAAAAGAGCGATAAAATTCTTCATCGTAGGCATCTTCGACGCTGCGCCCCAGCGATACAATTAAATAATGCTTAATTTTGCTAATGATGCGACTAGCGATACCGTCTAGATTTTCCTCTTCTCCCATAATGTTTGTTTGTATCAGAGAAAATGAAAAATTAAAAGCACAGTGAAGGAGATTAGATTTTTAGGCTAAGGGCCCCTCGTAAGATAGGCGCGGCATCTAGCGGATGGCCTGGCAAAAAGCCTTCCATTTTATGACCCACTTCCATCTGCATCGACCAAGGTGTTTCGTTTAATTGGTAGTTGTAGGTAGCCGAGCAGGCTGCCCCTATTTTAGAGCGTTGATTTTCGTTTAAGAGCGGGTGATGCCAAAAATGGCCATTTAAGCCGATAGTGTGGTTTTTGATTTTTAGCAAAGTTGGATGTTCAAATCCTAGGCCGCTATAATGCGATTCGCCGAGTAGGCCGCCTTTAACGTAAGAGTAAATAGGGTGCTTTCCAATATACATATAATTTTCAGCAAAAAGTTCTGGTCCGTAGGGCGCAAGGCTTATGCGCATCATGGGTAGCATTGAAACATTTTTTACTTTGAGCATGGATAGAGGCGTTGCTCTTTGTCCTGTTGCTGCGTAGTTATGCATGGCGCTCCAAGCGAGAAAATCAAATGGATTTACATAATTGATAAATGAGAGAAAAGCTAAATGGTTTTTGGTGATTTTGGTTTGGGGATTGAGTTTATGGAGAGATTGTTTGTAAGCGATTAAATCATGTCCCTTGGGTGCTTTAGCCTCATCTGTGAAAAATAGACTGAAAGCGTAATTGGATAAATCATGATGAGCAAAAAGATGGAGCAAATTCTCTTTGGCGTCTATTGAACTGTCTTTTAGCCATTTCATTCTCACATTATGAGCGAGAATAGATGTGGCCTCAACACCTCCTGTTGAGCAGAGGTTGTCATGCAGGGCAGTGAATTGTTTGGTTACTACATAATGGGTTGCAGCTCCACCTTCACCGAAAGGAGGAGGTAGTTTAAAAGTGTATTGTTTGACCTCTGCGACATCTTTTTTAAAACTGCGAAGCCGAAATCCATGTCCAGATACTTCGTGTTGGAAAACGGTTGTTAGGTACGATACGGGTAGATAGAAAAAACCTAGTTCCATGCACCGATTGAGCTTGCTATCAGATAGATTAAAATTTTGCTCAATATAATGATTCCCTCCGCGCCTTATGCCGTCGTGAAGGGAAAGAAGGGTTGGGCTAGAAGCGTGTGGAGAAAAAAATTCATCTAGTTGAACTGTTACAGGAGGAGGAGTTTGCTCCTCCGCCTGTATATTACAAAGTGCAAAACAAAAACTTACAGCTAAAAGGAGTTTCATCTAACTATAAGTGGTAAGGTTTCAATATTTGCTGTTCCTTTTTCCGTTAGCGTTAAAGTAATATTGTTAATGAAATCCAGGCAATGAACAAAAACGACGGCGCTGTAGAAATCTCCCGGTCTTAGATCTTGTGTTTTTGCTATTTTACGATGGTAATCGTAATCGAGCATTTCATTGGCCTCTTTTGACTTTATTCCATCGACGACAGCAGGTATCCACAGTAAGGGACTCAGTAGGAATCCACCAAGTGTATAGCCAGCCACTCGACCTACAGTATTTGTGTGGACTTTTTTGGCAATTTCCCCGACATTTGCCAGAGGAATGCTGAGATTTGCTGGATCAAAAACATAGGTCTTTCCAGATGTGTTTCTAAGGGTGATTTGAATAGGTTGATAGCCTTTTTCGATCAGATTGCGACCTAAAAACTGCTCGCAGTCAAAACGATTATAAGCTTTACAAGCTATGCATAAAGATTGTTCTCCCGATGAGGAAAATATAGGCTCGGGTTCGAGATGAGTTAATCCATATGCGCTATAGCTGGCACATCCTACAAAGATGACTGATAATAAAAAGATAAATACAGATTTTTTCATAAACTCTCCTCATGCAGTGCACTTATGGTATAGAAAGATAAAGATTAATGCAACTAGAGAACAGAGGCTACTGAACTAATAATGTAGTAGAAAATCACGCAGACGATGGCGCTAGCTGGAATGGTGATCAGCCAGGAGAGACCAATATCGCGTAAGATGCCTAAGTTGATAGCAGAAATTCCCCGGGCTAGACCGACGCCTAAAACAGATCCAATAATACAGTGTGTGGTAGATACGGGAAGACCAATTTTTGAGGCGAGCAGGATAGTGAGTGCTGCGCCAAATTCAGCTGAAAAGCCGCGTGTAGGTGTTAGGTGTGTGATCTTTTTACCAACGGTTTCAATCACGCGCCAGCCCCAAGTAGCAAGGCCCACGACGATACCAACACCGCCAAGAGCAAGCAGCCACGAAGGCGTTGTTTTTTGCAGGTTGATCACACCAGTTCTGGCAACTTCTAAAACAGCATCGACAGGACCGATGGCGTTAGCGACATCGTTGGCACCGTGAGCAAAGGCCACAAAGCCTGCACTTAAAATCTGCAGGTAGGCAAACATGTTTTCGACATTTTGATAGCGCGAGCTAGGTGTGTAAAATCCAGATTTTTTGCGCATCTCTTTTGTAAGAGCAGCTGTTTGATCGAGCAGCTTAGCAACTTCCTCTTTTGCTTTGCCATCAGAAGTCAAACGGGCACGCTGCAGGTGCTTTAGTGCTTTTTGCATACTGATGACTTGACCAAATTGTGCTTCTTGCTCTTTTTGCTCTGCTCGTTTTGTTTTTTTTATCGAACGCAAAAGGAAGATGCTAACTAGCATCGCAATTAGCCCGATCCCAGTTGACATAAGCAAGGCCTGAAGGAAGGTGGGTGAAAAACCAATGTGGTTGAGCCCATGAAAAGTTAGGCTTAGTGTAAATGTCATGAAAACAAAAAAGACTAGAACAGGAATAAGCCTGCGGCTCATTTTAATGGGGTGGAACGAGTAGAGAATGACGCGTTGCAAAACAAAGAAAATCAGAAAAGAGATGATGCCGCTTAAGACTGGAGAGATCACCCAGCTTGCAGCGACAGCTCCGACGATAGGCCAGTGGATAGTGGACGATCCGCCAATCATGAGTCCAAAACCTAGCACAGCGCCCACGATGGCATGGGTTGTTGAAACAGGCCAGCCGTAATAAGAGGCCACCTGTAGCCAAATAGCTGTGGCAAGAAGTGCTGATAGCATTCCGTACATGAAGGTGTAGGGATCGTGTGCAAACATCTGCGGATCGACTAGACCCTGTTGCATTGTTTCGGACACGCGCGATCCGAGAAAAAACGCGCCGCTAAATTCTAATACGGCTGCAATAATAACAGCTTTTTTTAAAGTAAGAGCTTTTGAGCCTACAGATGTGCCCATGGCATTGGCAACATCATTCGCACCGATGCTCCACGCCATGTAAAAGCCGACAAGCAGTACGATTGTGATCAGTATCATAGTTTACTTGAGTTCCAATATCATACGAATGCGGTTAGCTAATCTTTCTGAAAGGTGGGATAATTGCCCAACCTCTTCAATAAGACGAATCCATAAATAAAAACCAGGTGTGGAGAGCCCCTCTGCTTTAGAGAAAAGTTTCTTTTTAAGGGCGTATTTTGCCTTGTCAGCTTCGTATTCTTTAAACGAGGCTTTTTCCACTAGGCGTTTGACTTTTTCAGCTTCGATGCCACCAAATGATGACTCTATCAGCTCTTGCATCTCACCAGTAATGATAAGAACATCTTGAAAAGCTTCTAAATTTTTGTGAAAAAAACTTTGCAAGTCACTTGCAAATTCTTCAAGATTCTCGAGCGGGTGCAATGTCAGTAATAATGCGATCTCTTCAGCTTTGTCAGCGATGCTATCTTGGAAGGAGAGAATTTCGAGAAATTGAGAGCGATCAATCGGTAAATACAAGCCTTTAAGGTGATTGCGGATGTCGTTTTTGACAATATCCGCTTCATGCTCAAGCTCTGATAAAGCTTTGCTCAAGGATTCAATTTCGGATTTATCTATGACAGAAAAAATTTCGGTGAGTTTTTCAATGCAAAGGGCCACCTTTTCCATGTGGCTCTTAAGTGGAGCAAAGGGGGATTTCCCCAGCAGTTTTGTCAGGGCACGCATATGATCTTATTTTGGCACACTTGCCAATAAAGTCAAACGTTCCTTTTCTTTTAGGGGACGAAAAACACCTTCGGGCAAAGATCCCAGCTGCAAACCGCCGATGCGAATGCGAACGAGTTCGAGAACTTTTAATCCAGCAGCCTCTGCTAAAAGGCGCACTTCTCGCTTCTTACCTTCTTTGACGGAAATCTTGAAGGTGTTTCTACGCACTTTTTTCACTTTGACAGGTTTGACATGGACCTTTTCGATCACACAGCCCTCGCTTAATGCCACTAGATGCTCATGCGTGATCTCTTTATTTGTGCGGACCAAATATTCTTTGACGATATTTGATGATGGATGGATGACCTGATTGGCAAAATCGCCATCATTGGTAAGCAGAATCAGTCCGGTGGTATCTTTATCTAAGCGCCCTACAGTAAAAAGCCTAGCTTCAATGTCTTTAAAAAAAGAGTAGATGAGCTGCTTACCGGGGACTTTTTTATGGGTGCACTCAAACCCCCTGGGCTTGTTGAACGCAAAGTAAAATTTTTTCTCTCTAGCAAGATTTTTTTGATCCACAGTGATTTTATCGTTTTTTAGGTCGACATCGGTTTGAGGCTTTTTAACAACTATACCGTTGACAGATACCTTTCCGGTCAAGATGAGCTGGTCACATTTGCGCCTCGCGGCGATTCCAGCTTGTGCTAATGCTTTTGCAAGTCTCATGCAAGCAGTATATCAGAACTGGCTTCAAATGTAAAACAGCTTTACATCTAACTTAAGTTGTTAATTGTCTATATGTTGTCCTGCTTCAGGGGTATAAAATTGGACAACAGTGGTGTTTTCGTAAAAGGAGCGTGTTAAAAATACATCGATGCGTGGATGGTCCCGTTCATCTAAAATAGCAAAGCTGTAATGATTCATCGATTGACTAGAGCCTTCTTGTAGGGACCAGTTTTCTGGTAGAAAGGCCATCTCCCAGTCTTTAAATAGAGTTAGGCGGATATTCTGTATGCGAGGGGAGAGATCTCTTAGGCCCTTACTTGGCATTTGAACCCAATTGAAACCTAGATGAGTGAAATTGTCTCGAATATTGATTTTTCCAAGGCCACAATCTGTTGTTGTCGGCAACATACTAAATTCTCTATTTGATACGGGAATCATGCATTCTCCTTTATTTTTGCAAATTATGTAGCTAGGTATTTTTTGAAATACAGAAGGCTAAAAGAGGTTTGCTTTGGAGCGTTTTGCGGATCGCGTAGTTTGGCATAGGCGAGAGCAACACCTGGACTGCGCACCTGGCCCTGATAACAGTGGATCAAGACCGTCCAGTTTTTCTCCAGGGCTAGATCTAGAAGTTGAACAATTTCCTTGGCGTTGTGCTTGTAGCTTTCTGGCAAATCCATGCTTAAAAGGGCGATTTTGTGATGGATAAGGGAGGGGAGGCGTTCCACTTCTACTAGGCTGATCACGACATCGAACTGATTTTCTAGCGCAGAACTGTAATCATCAATTCCGCCGGTATAAATTGTTTTGTATATGCAAGTCGTTGTTATGCGAGAGAAGATACTGTATACTAAGAATATGGCGCAATTAGTTCTTTTGAGGCATGGCCAGTCGGTCTGGAATGCAAAAAATTTATTCACAGGATGGGTTGATGTCCCTTTGACCCCCAAGGGGATCGAAGAGGCACTCGATGCCGGTCAAAAGATAAAAGACATTCCCTTCGATGTGATCTTTGTATCTTCGCTTTGTCGCTCGCAACTCACGGCCATGCTGGCGATGAGCGTGCATGCGGAAGGGAAAGTACCGTGCGTTTTGCACCCCCGCGAAGGCAAGCAAGAGGAGTGGGGCAAAAGCTATGGCAACCAAGATCTCATTCCTACACATGTTGCATCTGAGCTTAATGAGCGCATGTACGGTGAATTGCAGGGCATGAACAAGGACGATGCAAGAGCAAAATTTGGCAAAGAGCAGGTTCACATCTGGCGCCGCAGCTATGCAACCCAGCCTCCAGGTGGAGAAAGTCTTAAAGATACAGCTGCTAGAACCTTGCCCTATTTTGAAAACACCATCCTGCCCCACCTTAAGCAAGATAAAAACGTCCTCATCTCAGCCCACGGCAATTCTCTGCGCGCGATCATCATGCAACTTGATAGCTTAAGCGAAGATGAAGTGTTAAAACTTGAAATTCCAACAGGCGTACCTTTGTTTTATACATACAAAGATCACAAGTTTAGCAAATGAATTTCCACTCTCACGTTGGCTCTTTGCCGACAGCAAATGTTCCCGATTGTACACAAGCCTTAAAAGATATTTATGCGCTTGTCGGCGCGCATCCTGATGATCAGTTTATCTACGCCCCATCGAGAGCTCATGCCATATCACACGTTCTGTATAGTTACTATTTTGATGAAATTACAGAAACGGGACGCAACCATTATCTAACCGTTAGAGGCGAAGATGCCCCTATCGTTCTAACCCTTGAGCGCCTGGAAAAAGCTGGGTGCTTTGGCAAAAAATGCGCTTTTGATGAAATCGAGCGCTACATCACACCGCGGACGGGCTTAGTCACACTATCCTGGGCAAATACACTAACAGGCGTTATCCATCCTATCGAAACCATTGCTGCCATCTGCCAAAAAAAAGGTGTCGCCCTGCACGTAGATGCCTCGCCAGTCATTGGAAAGCTGCATGTCCCATTTCAAGATCTGCCGATTGATTACCTGACAATTCCGCACGGTATTTTTGCGCGCCGTGGTAAAACACTTGGACCGCTTATTTGTGGTGAGCCGTTAGATCCGCAGGCTATCCTTAGCTTAGGAGAAAAAGCCAAAAACACCATCGCTAATTTAGATGAAGTGGGCTGTGAAGGAGTGCGTTTGCGTGATCTTTTTGAAAGGCGTCTTTTGGATGCCATCCCTTCTGCCAAAATCTTATTTTCTGGCCATGAGCGCCTTCCAGGTATTAGCGCTGTGGCATTTCCATCAATCCATGCAGAGCTTTTAGCGTTTCATCTACATCACAAAAACTTAAACGTCACTTTTGGTGGCGGAGCCTATCAAATGCTAGAAAACATCTTAGCTGGTCACGAGTATGCAGCTAGCACCTTGAGCTTTTCCATCGATCAAGATCCAACGCCGCTTATCGAAGCCTTGCAGGAGATTGTATGAAACCCTACCCCTGGCAACTTTATTCAAAAAAGCTCACGCAAAAAATCCTAAAACCCACTTGCCAAGGCATGTTAACTGAGCGCGAAGGGATGGTTCTTACTACTGCTCAATCTGCAAACGTACTGCTTTACTTTTTAGTTGATGAGACAGACGGTGTCATTACAGACAGCAAATTCATAGCCTTTGGTCCATCAGCCTTAATCGGTGCAGCTCAAGTTGCTTGCGAGCTTTCTTTGCGAAAAAATCATGCACAAGTCAAACGTTTTACAGCAGATCTTTTAGATAGCGAGGTGGGCTTTCCACAGGAGGCGTATTCTTATCTCAATCTCATCATCGATCTTACCTTAGAGGCGATGGGACATTGCGAGCATTTGCCCCTTCCAGAAGCCTATATCGAAACGCCCATGCCGCATCATGGCCAAGAGTCCTCCGAGTATCCCGGCTTCCAAGAGCTTGCCAAAGAGCAAAAGATAGCTCTTATCGAACAACTCATCGATTCAGATATTCGTCCCTACATTGAACTCGATGCAGGCGGCATCCGCATCGCCGATCTTAAAGACAACGATATCATCATCGCCTACGAAGGCGCTTGCACATCTTGCTATTCAGCAACGGGCGCTACCCTTAACGCGATCCAGCAAATGATCACTACCCGCATCCATCCTGATCTCACCGTCACGCCCGATCCGTCTACCCTCCAATTCTAACAAAAGATATGGCCACTTATAGATTTTTATAATTGGCCATATCTTCTTGAGTAAAATAGATGCGGCCAGTTATAATAAAATTCAAGTTCCTTAAGCGTCTAAAAATCAATAGATAACAAAAATGAAAAAGCAAAAAATTATAGGTCGCGAAAATGAGATTGGAATTTTTCGAGAAATTGAGCGTTCAAAAAAAGCTCATTTTGTTGCTGTTTATGGACGTAGACGGGTTGGCAAAACTTATCTAATACGACAGTATTTTTCGCATAGCAAAAGTCTTTACCTAGAAGCGACTGGCGTAAAAGATGCTTCCATAAAAGATCAGCTGAAGAAATTTGGGGAAGCCATCGCTAAGGCATTTTTCGATAATGCGCCCATAGAAACTCCAGCGAGCTGGGATAAAGCTTTTAAGACGGTAACAGAGCGAATTCAAAAACTTTCTCACAGAAAGAAAATTGTGATGTTTTTGGATGAATTGCCGTGGCTTGCAACCAAAAGATCAAAACTTGTTCAAGCCCTCGACTATTACTGGAATGCTCATTGGTCGGAGCTTCAAAACTTTACTCTCATTGTGTGTGGTTCTGCTGCATCATGGATGTTGGATAACCTCATCCACGCAAAAGGCGGATTATACAATCGTATTACAAATAAAATTCATTTAGAACCTTTTGATTTGAAAGACACGGAGACATTTTTAAGAAGCTTGTCCATTAGACTCAGTCGCAGTCAAATTGTTGAACTCTACATGGTGACAGGCGGTATTCCTTTTTATCTGAAAGAGGTCAGAAAAGGTCGGTCGGCAACTCAAATAATCGATGATCTATGCTTTAAAAAATCTGGTCTTTTACATACGGAGTTTAAAAATCTGCTGTATGCTCTTTTCGATCAAGCGGAAGTCCATCACAAAATTATTGGGGAGATAGCCAAGGCTGGATCTACTCTTTCTCGAGAGGCATTACTCAAAGCGTTAAAAATCTCATCCGGGGAGTCGATAAACAGACGCCTATACGAATTAGAGGCATCAGGCTTTATCCAATGCTATATTCCATACGGAAAAAAACGCAGAGATAGGTACTACCGCATCGTCGATGAATACACGCTCTTTTATCTTAAATGGATCGAACCACTTACGCGAAGTGGAGTCTATTCAGGAAAAGAATCCCACTGGCAAAAGGTGGTTAAAAGTCCTGGTAGATACAGCTGGGCAGGTTATGCTTTTGAAGGCGTTTGCCTAAAACACGTTCATCAAATCGCAGTAGCTTTAGGTTTGTCGCAAATTCCTTTTCTGGTTGGGACGTGGCGTCTGATTCCTCGCAAAGGCTCAAAAGAGCAAGGCGCGCAGATCGATCTATTATTTGATCGAGATGATGGAATCATTACCATTTGCGAAATCAAGTACTGTGAGCAAAAGTTTGTTATCGAAAAAGTCTATGGCAAAAACCTCATACAGAAAATGGAAGTTTTTGAGTCCCGTCTAAAAATATCCAAGCAGCTTGTTTTGGCCATGATCACAACTAAAGGTGTGAAGAAAAACTTATGGTCGCAGGAGCTGATAAACGCTGAAGTTACTCTTGATGATCTGTTTCACTAGTCTCGTAATCAGTGGTTTTGATAATGGTGCCGTTTTCGAGTTTGACCTCCAAGCGACCATCTTGGGAGGCTCCTTGCAGGATGCCTTGCTTGGAATCGATGGTGATAGGCTCCCCTTTTTTGGCTAGGAGTGTGTTGTAGGCTGATTGAAAGGGTGCAAAACCATCTTTGAAAAAGAGCTTGAGGTCCTGCTCAAGCTGTTTGGAGATGTCGCCTCGCATGGCTGTAATCGAAAATTCTTTGTTTTTTTCGGCGAGTAGGGAAGTAGCTGGTTGGTCGATGGTGTCACAAAGGTCTTTTGGCATGTTGATGTTAAGGCCAATGCTGAGGATTGCTGTTTGATCTACGACTTCACAAAGAGTGCCGGCGCATTTTTTTGTGTTGAGCAGGATGTCATTAGGCCATTTGATGACAGGGGAAAATCCTGCGTTTTTTAAAACGTGCGCAGTTGAAAGGGAAATGATCTGACAAAGATTGTGAGCTGGAGTCTTTGGCGGCAGAAAAAAGACAAATGTGGCATAAAGGTTTTGATCTCGGGGAGAGACCCACGAGCGGCTCATGCGTCCGCGTCCAGCGGTTTGTTCATTTGCAGTGATGCAAAGGATAGGATTTGGTTTGAGCTCGCTTAAGTGGTCTTTGGCCCACGAGTGTGATGATGTAACACTTTCAAGTTCGATGTAATCCATGCTTTGGAACCCTTTGGCTCTTCGCCGCATTGACATGCGTCCTATTCCCATCATTTTACTGTTGATGGGGATTAGCTTGCTTGTGCTTGTTGCCACATCGGGCGGCGATATTTTGTTTTGCCCCATCGTTAAAAAACAACTGCAATGGTTTGCTATTGGATGGGTGGCTTATTTTTTCTGTGCAGGCCTAGATTACCATAATTTGCGCAAATGGGCACCTTTTTTGTATGCGCTTTCTCTGATTCTTTTGATTGGTTTGTTTTTTACTGATCCGATTCATAATGTGCGCAGATGGTACCGCTTACCACTCATTGGGATTGAAATTCAGCCGGCAGAGGTAGCCAAACTGGCACTTGTTATTGCTCTGAGCAGCTTTATTGAGAAAAAGGGGCGCAGCATACGCCGGTGGCCGGTGCTTTTTCAGGCGTGCTTACTTGTTTTTGCGCCGTTTGTACTGATTTTGAAACAGCCGGATTTGGGCTCGGCGCTTATTTTGATGCCGATTACCTTGGTGATGTTTTATTTTGCAGGAATCAAAAGACGAGTGATAGCCCTCATGTCAATTGGAGGACTTGCGCTCTTGTTATTTATCAACATGATGTTTTTGGGTTTTATCTCGCACGAGGGAATGAGGCCCATTGTAACCAAAGTGCTCAAAGAGTATCAATACGAGCGCCTCAACCCCAACACGTATCACCAGCGGGCATCGCAAACAGCGATTAGCCTTGGGGGTTTGACCGGTAGTGGTTGGAAAAAAAGCGAATTTACCGGTAATGGATTTTTACCCGAAGCAAGAACAGATTCTGTTTTTGCAGCCTACGCTGAAGAATTTGGCCTGTTTGGCGTTTTTGGTATGCTGCTTGCTTTTTTCGGTTTGATCTATTTTAGTTTTCAGGTTTCTGCTCTTGCCAAAGATCCCTTCGGCCGGCTATTATCAGCAGGAATAGCGGTATACTTGGCGATGCACGTTGTGGTCAATATTGGCATGATGTGTGGCTTTTTGCCCATCACGGGTGTGCCGCTCATTTTAGTGACTTATGGAGGGTCTTCGATTTTGGCGACGATGAGCGCATTGGGTATTTTACAGAGCATTTTTTCAAAAAGGTTTATGTTTTAATGCTGGGTCATCATTTTCTTTTCAAGCCTGGTATTTGGCTAGGTGAAGGCACAATCAATCTCAACATGGTCAATGAAGAGCTGGGGTTTGTTACGCGCTGGCACATTGGCTACATCGACAACTATGGCACAATCGAGGCTGTGCAAGAAATTGAGATCAAGGGCCTATCGGAAACCATGCATAACGAGTTCTTGTTATCTAACATCGATGGAAATAAATTCGAGATTGAGTTAGAAAATCAATCAATGGGCAAAGTGATTGGCAAGGGCCTAGCTACGGATAAAACGCTTGCTTGGGAATTTCGCCTAAATGACTTAGGGTTTGAAGGCATGGAATTTTACGAGCTGCAGCCGGATGGCGGATATAAAATGCACGCAGAATACTCAACAACGGATGATTTTCGCACCAAAATTCAGGGGCGCATCTGGCAAAAATTCGAGGAAGAGAAATGAAAAAATGGCTTTTGATCTTACCTCTTTTCTGCGCTTGTTATTCCAATCGCCCGCTCATGACAGCTGATGAATTTGCTAGTATCCCCATTGGGTCAACAACGGCGCAAGTGCGCCAAGAATACGGAGAGCCCTACGCGATCTATTCACGTGGCGGTAACACCGACGAGTGGGAATACATCGAGCGCCTCGATGTGGGTGCCTACGTCGTTAACCAGCGCCATTACTTTCTTATCATCACAAACGGTAAAGTTGTTGGTAAGCGCACTGACTTGCAACGTCCACCGCCATACTTGCCAACGCAAACTGACGACCCCTTCCCGCATAATAGTTAAACGCAGCAGCTTAGCAAGGAAGTGGTTGAGTTAATATCACCAAATGCCTAAGCTTAATCTGCATTCTAATCGAAAGGGTAGGGTATGGCTATTGTTCTTCAATTTGATTCAGTAACCATTGTGCATCGAGATAACCCAAGCAGGCATGATGATTTAGACCAGTGCATACAAAACAAAGATATTCAAAAACTGCGCTCATGTTTATTAGCAAAGTCTCTAAGTGATGTGCCGCCGAAATATATCATAAAAATCATTGAAGCTGACTGGCATGAGGGTGTAGATCTTCTCATTGAAAAGTTTCCTGAAATTAGTCGGCGCAAGATGCGTTATTTCAAAGCTGCGGTTTCAGAATGCGCTTTTAAAGCTGTGCAGTATTTTTCCCCAGAGCAATTTAGCTTAAGTGACGAATATATTGCTGATGCCATTGAAGCATTAGATGGTGATGTTAAAAGTGATGCATTTATTCAGATAGTAGAATGGCTTATTGAGCGCGGGCATCCTGTTTCGGGAAGATTGTTTTATAGTTTTGCCTTCATAGCCTATTCAGATGCAGATGTTTTACTGAAATTGGCGGAATTGCTGATAAAGCATGGTGCCGACCCTAATTATAAGAGTATAGATGAGGATGAGCGGGACCTATCTGATCCACTGCTATTTTTATTAGATAGCTATTGTTATCGCAAAACGTCAATTATTCCAAAATACCATGGAAAGCAGGCTCCTGTAAATTTAGGAGCTGTCAAAGCTTTATTGGCAGTTGGAGCAGATGGGACTGCCGTTGACCGTAGGCATAACAACGTTTTACATCATTTCGGGTTTATTGCTGATCAAGACGAGGCTTCTATGCAAGAGCTGTATCGTCTGTTAATTGAGCATGGAGCTGATCCCACTGCCAAAAACTCTAGCGGATACCCCCCACTCTTATGGGGAGTTAATCCAGATTGTAGTTTGTCCAAAATCATCATGATTCAAAATGGTGCTGACTTGACTGTAAGAGGCCCAGACAAATCGACATTTGGCCATATGCTTTTTATCAATCCGCCAAAAGAAGAGCGCGTGAATCGAATTATAGCTTTGCTTAAGGCGTATGGATTTAATTTCGATTTAAAAGATAATGAGGGCGTCTCAGTTGCTAAGTGCGTTCAAGGGTGGGAGGATATGCATCCTCACCCATCAAAGCGCATAAAACAAGATGGTGCTTTGCGTTGACTGATTGCTTGTTAAGCTTATTTGCTTTACCATCCCTATTTAATTAAGGAGACAACTATGGAAGCAAGTCAAAAACTATCATTTTTTTCAATTTGGACAAATCCTAGAGGAGCTTTTCGGTTCTTTTTAGCTCAGCAATCGGTGAAGATAGAACATGTCTTTTTATTGATTGCATCGGTTCCTATGGCTTTATATTGCGCTACGACGCTTCCAATGCGACCTGCGGTTGCTGTTCCTTTAGCCGTTGTGTGTCAGTATTTGTTTACCTGGATAGCTTCATTTTTTTATGCGTGGTTCTATACCGTTATTGCAAAGTGGTTTAATGGCCAGGGTAATGTTAAAAAAAATCGCATGGTATTTCTTCTTACAAATGTTTCTCTTCTTCCTGTGCTTGGTATTGTGATTCTTTTAAGCATTTTATTAAAACAGCCCAGCTCTATTGCGCTGAATAGTACTGCGGTTATTCTAGGCCTGGTGTATATCGCTGCGGCTGTTCACTTAGTTACACTGCAACTCAGGTATGCGTCTGAGGCCAACCAATTCAGTAAGGTTAGAGCTTTTTTTGCCTCTCTATTGGTCTCGCTTATTCCAGCTGCGGTTGTGGTTGGATTGACATATCTTCTGATCTTTGTAAAGCAAGTTTGGTAAGTTAATCTTTTAATGCTGAATATATTGACGCTAGGATATTTCGTTAATCAATGTCGATGCGGTCTAAAGCATTACCAACACCTTTCCACTGCTGTCCTCTACCTTCAGCTTTATCAAAAGAAGATATTTTTGCACCTTTAAATTCTATGACATTTGGAGTGCGGGGAAAGTGGATAAATAAAGATCGTGATGCATTAGCATTACCAGCGTAGAGACAGCCTTCTTTAGGGGTAATACTACCTTGTTCGATGTTGGCAATTTTTTCTAATAAGGACATATATTCAATTGGAAAAGAAAAGTGCATAAGTTGAAATTTTTCGAATTTGTATTTTGTTGCGACAAACTTTTCATTGAGGGCTGGTTGATTGGGGTTGAAGTACATAAATTCTATTGCAATAGCTACAATAAAATCTTTGGAAAGTGGGTCAAAACAAAAAAGATGGCATTGGTGTTGATCAAGACGAGAAGCATCTAAACTATAGATTACTCTGTCTAATTGAGGATTCCTTACGAAAGGAAGTCTGTTTTCTACTTTAGGCATAGTTGTTCTAATGGGTCTAATTGATTAGAGTAAAGTGTAGTCAGGGTTGTAATATTATTCAATGGTATCTTTTTATAATTTAATAAATATCGGATTGTGATTGGGTTTTGAATAAAAAAGCCTGCTTGTTTAGGAGGGGGGAGAAAACAAGCAGGCAGGGGAGGAACCTTGCCACGAGGGCAAGAATTCTAAGTGTTACGCGGCTTTGATGTTGATATCAACGCCAGCTGCGATAGGTAGAACTTTGAGTTTGTCGATTGTGTCAGGTGTCGGATTGAGGATGTCAAGTAGGCGAATGTGTGTACGCATCTCGAATTGCTCACGTGATTTGCGGTCGACGTGTGGAGATCTTAGTACGGTGTAAATTTCTCTTTTAGTCGGTAGTGGGATAGGGCCAACAACTCTAGCGCCAGTGCGCTTAGCAGTCTCGACAATATCAGCTGTTGATTTGTCAATCGCTCTAGGGTCATATCCTTTGAGGCGAATGCGAATCTTCTTGCGCGTAGAAGCGCCTTGCGGCTTAGCCATTTTTGTTATTTCCTTTGCTGTACGATTTCATCTTGTAATTTTTTAGGCACGGCCTCGAAGTGCGATGGTGTCATGGTGTAGGTGGCTCTTCCTGAGCTGATCGTGCGAAGCTGCGTTGAGTAGCCAAACATTTCAGCTAGTGGCACTTCAGCTTTGATTTTAGCACCTGAGCGCGTGTTTTCTTGGTTCATGATTTTGCCGCGGCGACGGTTAAGATCGCCAATGACATCACCCATGTGATCTTCAGGTGTTTCCACATCGACACTCATGATAGGTTCTAAAAGCTGTGGCTGGCATTTATTTGCGCATTCGCGCATTGCCATCGATCCGCAGATTTTAAACGCCATCTCGTTAGAGTCAACATCGTGGTACGATCCGTAGACGATTTTTACATCGACATCGACCATTTGGTAGCCAGCTAAGACGCCTGTAGATAAACCTTCTTCGATACCTTTGATAACAGCTGGGATGTATTCTTTTGGAATGACACCACCCACAATTTTACTTGTGACGGTATTGCCCTTGCCTTTTTCGTTCGGTTCAATTTCTAGGTTAACGTGAGCGTATTGACCGCGACCACCAGATTGTTTGATGTATTTGGTCTCGCATTTGCCGGCAACAGTAATCGTTTCTTTGTAGGAGACTTGCGGTTTACCAACGTTGGCCTCAACTTTGAATTCGCGCATCATGCGGTCTTTCAGAATCTCTAGGTGAAGCTCACCCATACCAGCGATGATCGTCTGGCCGGTTTCTTCATCAGATGAAACGCGGAAGGTGGGGTCTTCTTCAGATAGAGCAGACAAAGCAAGTGATAGCTTTTCTCGGTCGCCTTTGGATTTTGGCTCAATCGCCATCGAGATCACAGGCTCTGGAAATTCCATTTTCTCTAGAATAATAGGGTCTTTGTCTAGGCAAAGCGTATCGCCTGTTCCCGTGTATTTTAGGCCAATACATGCTGCGATGTCACCTGTAAAGAAGGCGTCTTTGTCTTCTCGTTGGTTGGCATGCATTTCAATCAGACGTGAAACACGCTCTTTTTTCTCTTTAGTTGAGTTATAAATTGTCGAACCTTTTTCAAGTGTTCCTGCGTAGATACGGACAAATGTTAAACGGCCAACGTATGGATCAGTAATGATTTTAAATGCTAATGCGGCAAGTGGTGCATCATCTTTTGGCTCAACAATAATAGGTTCTTCTGAGTCTTCTTTCATGCCTTTGACAGCGCCGCGATCTAGCGGTGATGGCATCCAGCGGATGACGTTGTCAAGAAGGGGTTGTACACCTTTGTTTTTGAAAGCAGTTCCACAAAGGACTGGATTGATAATGTTGCCGATGACACCTTTTCTGATGACAGCGTGAATTTCGTCTTCAGTTAACGTTTCTGGAGCTTCCAAGACTTTCATCATGAAGTCTTCATCTGTCTCGTCCACTGTAGCTAGCTCTTCTAGGAGGGCTGCGCGCATTTCTTGGCATTTGTCTTGAAGATCGGCAGGGATGTCTGTGACTTCGTATTCTGCGCCTAGAGTTTCGTCGTTGAAGACGTAAGCTTTCATGCTCACTAGATCAACCATGCCCTTGAAATCGCCTTCAGCGCCAATTGGACACTGTGCAGCGATAGCATTTGCGCCAAGTTTTTCTTTCATTGTCTCGATGCAGTTAAAAAAGTCAGCACCAACGCGGTCCATTTTGTTGACAAAGGCAATACGAGGAACTCCGTAGCGCTCTGCTTGGCGCCAAACGGTTTCAGATTGAGGCTGAACACCAGCTACCGCACAGAAGACTGCAACGGAGCTGTCTAAAACGCGCAGTGATCGTTCAACTTCGATGGTGAAGTCAACGTGTCCTGGAGTATCAATAATGTTGATTTTGCATCCCCCCCAGTAGACAACGGTAGCAGCCGATGTAATGGTGATGCCACGCTCTTGCTCTTGCTCCATGTAGTCCATGGTTGCGGCGCCCTCGTGAACTTCACCGATTCGGTGAGATTTTCCAGAGTAGTAAAGAATGCGTTCTGTACAGGTCGTTTTCCCGGCATCGATGTGAGCCATGATACCGATGTTGCGTACGTTTTCGAGTTTGTCTTTAAGAGGTCTTTCAGCCATTTTTTGTCTTGTTCCTTATTTCAAGCTAGCAAAGGCCTTGTTAGCTTCGGCCATGCGGTGTGTATCGTCTTTTTTCTTAATTGTCGAACCTTGGTTCTGGAAGCAGTCTGCTAGCTCCATCGATAGGCCATCTTGCATTGAACGGCCAGATTTTGATCTAGCGCTCGTGATAATCCATTTCATGCCCATCGACATGCGGCGCTCAGGTGAGATTTCAACAGGAACTTGGTAAGTCGCTCCGCCGATACGCTTAGATTTAACTTCTAGGGATGGCATAGCGTTTTCAAGCGCTTGTTCAAATGCCACAAGGGCATCTTCTTGGTTTACTTTTTTTACAAACTTATCCAAAGCACCATACACAATTGTTTGAGCAGTCGATTTTTTACCACCCTGCATCACACGGTTGATGAGCTTGGTGACAAGCTCGCTGTTAAAACGGGGGTCTTTTTGAATAGGGCGCTTTTCAGCGCGACGACGACGTGACATAGTTCCTCACTTACTTAGGTTTTTTGGCGCCATATTTGGATCGCGATTGAGTTCTATCTTTTACAGCGGATGTATCAAGTGCTCCGCGTACGATGTGATAACGCACACCGGGAAGGTCTTTTACACGACCACCGCGCACTAGCACAATACTGTGTTCTTGAAGGTTATGGCCTTCACCACCGATGTAGGCGATGACTTCTTGACCGTTAGATAGGCGAACCCAAGCCACTTTTCGAAGGGCAGAGTTTGGCTTTTTAGGTGTTTTTGTTTTGACTTGCAAGCAAACGCCACGTCTTTGAGGGCATTTGACAAGTGCTGGCGATTTGCTGCGGCGCTTTTTAGGAGCACGTGGCTTTCGCAGTAGCTGATTTTTCGTTGGCATAGGTTCCTTCTACTTTTTCCGATGACAGTTTAAGAGAACAGTGTAGCGAATGAAGCTATTTCTTGCCAAGGGTTTATCGAGATAAAAAATTATTTGCTTCGCGAATGGCTTTCCGATCGTACATAATGAGGCTGTGGCCTCTGGGGACAACCACGAATGTATGGGGTCCTTTGAGCTTGGCTTCATCAACAGAAACTTTGCTATCAAATTCTCCTGCGATCACCATGATGTCCATCGTTGGGGGGAATTCCCCTAGAGTGTCGAACCCATCTTGTTCAGTTTCAAGTAATTGCTTTCCTGCCTGCGGCCCAACTATCCAGCGGACAGCTTCAAAATCTTTTAAGCTGCGCCCGAAAGCTGATCCGCGATTAGGTGGTGCTAGCAAAACAGCTTTGCCCATTTTGGCCTCATCTGGGCAGTCGGGATGATTAATGGTAGCTCGCAGCACTAAGGCGCCCATTGAATGCGTGATAAAATGGATGGGTCTGCCAGGATATCTTGCGACTAAAGAATTTAGTTGCAAGATCAAATCGTTTGCATGTGCTTCAATTGGCTTAGATCTGCTAGGGTAATCGTGGTTGTAAACCCTAAAACCTTCATTTTCCATAAAATGCGACATGCGCGACATACACCATTTGGATCGCAAAAATCCATGTAGGCACACAATTGTCTCATCTTTAGGCTGTTTTGGAAGGATCTGATAGGTTGCTTCCAGATTGGCTGTAAATATTATTGCTAATATTACGATTTTGATTGAATTATTTAATATTCTCATACATTTATATATATTATAAAACTAAATTAAAAACTATGTTGTATCGTACTTTTATCATTGCACTGATTCTATGCTTTGGCGGACTTTTTGCCAAGCAGCTATCTTATGATGACATTAAAAAAACTATGCGTGAGATGTTTTATTATCACGTTGAATATAAGGAACTCACGCCACAACTGGTCAAACGATCTTTTAAAGTCTATATGGAGCAGTTTGATCCAGATAAGTTCTATCTTCTTAAAAGCGATGCACTTCCATATCTTGAATTAAGCAAATCTCATGTGAGCCAGGTCATTGACCGCTATCATCGTAATGACTTTTCAGATTATCTAACTGTCAACAGCACGATTTCAACTAGCATTAAGCGATCAAGACGTTTGCGCCAGGAGGTGGAGCAGGATTTGCTGAATGGTAAGAAATTAAAGATGAGCGCTACAAATATCCACATGGATTACGCTAGGTCTGAACAGGAGCTCAAAGAAAGGTTAGCAGGAAGGTTATACAAGCTTTTAAGACTGGATGATCGGGAGCTCGACCCCCAAACCCTCAAAAAAGCGATTGCCCTTTGGGAGAAAAAGCTGCAAAGGCGTGAGCGTCGATATGCTCTCTTTACTAAAGAGGGTGTGTCCCTTCCTGAACACGAAGTAGAGCACCATGTGACTCTTCATACATTAAAGGCTTATGCTCGCAGCTTAGATGCTCATACAGGTTATTACAGCCCAGATGAGGCCTACGAGATCCGCGCTAGTTTAAAAAAACAGCTTGAAGGGATCGGTGTGATTCTACGAGAAGGTATCGACGGAATTTATATCGCGGATCTAATCGAAAGTGGCCCCGCCATTCAAAGCGGTGGTGTAGCAGTTGGTGATGTTATCGTTGAGGTCAACGGCAAAGTTGTCACAGAGATGAGTTTTGAAGAGGTCTTAGATGAGCTCAAAGGCTCAGCTGGTAGTAAGGTAGAGCTTGTTTTGCAGCGTCAGGATGCTCAGTATACGGTGAAGCTCAAGCGAGAAAAGATCGCTATGACTGATGAGCTTGTGACGTATGAGGCTGAACCCTATTCAAATGGCATCATCGGTAAAATTAATCTTCCAGCCTTTTACGATAATGGTGGTGAGATCAATGCTGAACGTCATTTGCGAGAGGCCCTGCGCGATCTGAAAAATCAAGGGGAACTACTCGGTGTTGTTATTGATATGCGCGATAACTCAGGTGGGTTTTTGACTCAGGCTGTCAAAATCGCTGGGATGTTTATTACCCAAGGTGTGGTTGTGATCTCTAAATACTCCGAGGGTGAGGTGCAGTACATGCGTAACCTCGATGGACGTGTCTATTTTGATGGGCCCATTGTCCTGCTCACCTCCAAGGCGTCAGCCTCAGCAGCAGAAATTGTAGCTGGTGCTTTGCAAGATTACGGTGTTGCCCTCGTTGTCGGGGATGAGCGCACCTACGGCAAAGGCTCGATGCAGTACCAGACCATCACCGACAGCAGGGCGGATTCTTTTTACAAAGTTACTGTTGGCAGATATTACACGGTCTCTGGTAAGTCGACCCAGATTAATGGCGTGCCTGCAGATATTCACGTTCCATCGCGCTATTCACCCTACAACATTGGCGAGCGCTACCTCGAATATCCCTTAAGCGGTGATCGTTTGCCTCCTGCCTACGTTGACCCTCTCACCGGTATCGATTCCAAAACGCAAGAGCTCCTTCAGAAGAAATACGTCCCCTACGTCCAAAAGCGGGATCCCAAGTGGCAAAAAATGGTCTCCCAGCTCAAGCGTAACAGCAAAAAGCGGATCGCAAGCGATCCCAATTTCCAATGTTTCCTCAAAGTCATTAATGGCAAAGAAACCGCTTGCACTCTCAAAAACAACTTTGGCACAACCGATTTGCAAATGCAGGAAGCTGTCAACATCATGCGCGATATGGTGGAAATTTCCTCAACAAGATCTATTGCACAAAAATCCCTCTAACACGTATCCTGTAGTCTAATCACCAAACGGTGAGGCCGGGTAGCTCAGTTGGTAGAGCAGAGGACTGAAAATCCTTGTGTCGCTGGTTCGATTCCAGTCTTGGCCAAAAAAAGCAAAGCTATCGGTGCATTTTGAATCCTTGCTCAGGGTCTTACCTAGAAGGTATATCCCCTTCGCGACGGACGAGCCGTTGGCTCGCCTTCGGTGCCTCTGGCACTCTTCAGGTTCAAACTGCCCGCGCTATCTAAAGCTTTTTTCGCTGCAAGCTGCTTGTTTGCATTCAAACTTATTTATCACGATTTTTTAAAACAACTGGATTTGTGGTTTTTTGTGTGGTGGCGTATGGTGACTGCAAACTTATTTTCGAGAGGTGTGATATGCGTACGCTATTGTTGATTTTGGCATGTATGACAAGCTGCTTTGTTTTTGGATGGGGTGAGAATAAATACCATTTAGCTGCAGAACAAGGTGAAGTGGAGGTCTTTAAAGATTTATATCGTTTGTTAGAAAGGTTTTGTACTGTTTTAGAAATAAGAGAGTGGGAGGAAGGCTCATCTTTAGACCAGCTGTTAAGAGATCGGGATGATGAGGCCTTTGTGGAATGGCACAAACGGCTAAATGATAAAGATTCCGACAGAAAGACACCTTTACATCGAGCAGCAGAAAATGGAGAAGCTAAGACAATAAAAGCCATTTGCAAGCTATCGCGTCAGTCTTTAAATGCTAAAGATGATGAAGACAAGACGCCCTTGCATTATGCTGCATTAAGTGGAAATGAGGAGGTTGTTAATGCTATCTATAAGTACTCGACTGAATCCAAAAATGCACAAGACGAGAATGATAAAACCCCACTTCATTATGCAGCTGAAAAAGGTCACGCACGGGTAATAAAAGCATTATGTAAAGCCTCCTGGATTGAGTTAAACGAAAAGGATAGATCTGGGAAAACACCTCTGCATTATGCGGCAGCCAACGGAAAAGAAGACGCCGTACGGGCCTTATGCGATCAATCAGATATAGATCTTAATGTGCGGGACAATAATGGCAACACGCCATTGATTTGTGCAGCTCTTGCAGAATATCTAGACATCGTTGAACTTCTTCGAGACGAAGGTGCAAATTAAGCATTAGAATTTTGATCACAGATGTTTGTGGTTTTTTGCGCATTTAGCGTATGGTGGTAGAAACTTTTTTTGTGAGGTCTGGTATGCGTTCGCTTTTGTTGATTTTGGGATTGGTTGTAAGCTGTTTTGCTGGATCGTTTAGCTTTGAAGGCGAGCAGTTTTTGCTGAATGATGAGCCGTTTGTCGTGATGTCAGGTGAGATGCATTATCCGCGGGTTCCGAAAGAATATTGGCGCGATCGCTGCAAGAAAGCGAGAGCGATGGGCTTGAATACGATTTGTACGTATGTGTTTTGGAATGCTCACGAAAAGGTGCCGGGTGAGTTTGATTTTTCAGGTCAGTTGGATGTGGCGCGTTTTGTGCAAATTGCACAAGAAGAAGGCTTGTGGGTGATTGTGCGTCCTGGGCCGTATGTGTGCGCTGAGTGGGAGTTTGGTGGATTGCCGGCTTGGCTGCTTAAGGATAGAGAAATGACGGTTAGAAGCATTGATCCACTGTTTTTGGCAGCTGTGAAGCGGTATTTTATGCGCCTGGCAGACGAATTGGCGCCATTGCATATTTCACGAGGTGGCCCGATCTTGATGACGCAGATAGAAAATGAGTACGGATCGTTTGACAACGACCATGAGTATATGCAGCAGATTGAGCAGATTATGCTGGAGTCGGGCTTTGATGGAATGTTTTTTACAGCAGATGGCCCAACAGAAAAAATGCTAGATGGCGGAACGCTTCCGCATGTTGTCTCAGCGGTTAATTTTTATAATGATCCAGAGATGAGTTTTTCCCAGTTTGCAGAGTTTAGACAGAATGTACCGCGTATGTGCGGTGAGTACTGGACTGGGTGGTTTGATCACTGGGGTTTTGGGCACCATACGCGGGATGCCGAGACGGTAGCAAGCGAGATTGACTGGATGCTCGCAAAGGGGATTTCGGTGAATCTGTATGTGTTTCACGGAGGCACGACATTTGGGTTTATGAACGGCGCAAATGTTGTGGATGGCCAGTATCGCCCAGATGTGTCCAGTTATGATTACGATGCGCCGCTTGATGAGGCAGGCCGGCCTACGGAAAAGTTTTTTGCTTTAAGAGAGGTGTTTAAAAAGTACAACCGAGATGTGCCGAGCTTGCCAAAACAGCTTTCGATGATTCAACTTCCAGAACTTGTGTTTAATGACTCGGCGTCGCTATTTGGTTTGCTGGATGATGTGGTAGAAGGTACAGATCCGCTCACGATGGAGGAGTTAGGTCAAAATACCGGCTTAGTGCTGTATCGTTATCCGTTTGGCGGCCTTGGAAAAGGTGTTCTTGATTTACAAGAGGTGCGCGATTTTGCGCATATTTACTATGATGGCAAGCTGCTGGGTAGTCTTAACCGCACACGAGATGAGCATCAACTTGAGCTGGATTTAGAACATGAAGCCCCACTTAGCATACTTGTTGAAAACATGGGACGTGTCAACTTTGGCAAGGAGCTCGTGGATGAGAGGAAAGGCATCATCACCGATGTGCTGTGGAACGATCAGACGTTAACTAATTGGGAAATGTACCGTTTGCCCCTGGACAGCTTAGATAAACTTATTTTTACTCGCAAAATCAAGCACGCTCCCTATTTTAGAAGAGCTCAATTTGAGCTGGATCAAATTGGCGACGCCTATCTAGATACTAAAAATTTTACTCAAGGTCATGCCTGGGTTAATGGGCATCATCTTGGTAGGTTTTGGAACGTCGGCCCTCAGGAGAAGCTATTTGTGCCTGGGCCGTGGCTTAAATCAGGTTTAAATGAAGTGATCATTCTTGAGTTAGAGTGACAACAAATTAGGAGTAGCTATGAAACTTTTTTGCTTAACACTTATTTGCGTAAGTAGTCTTTTTTCAAATACCTCTTGGATACGTAGTCATATTGATGCTTACTCAGATTTTCCTAAGCAAGGAGTTGAGTTTCAATGTTATGCTAAGCTCTTGGGAGATCCAAAAGCTTTTAAAAAAGTGATTAAAACCTTTGCCGAGCGCTATCAAGACGGGCAAATCGATGCGATTGCTGGACTAGATGCAAGGGGGTTTACCTTTGGAGCGGCTCTTGCTTATGAGCTTGAGCTTCCTTTCATTATGGTGCGGAAACCTGGAAAATTGCCAGGCGACGTAGAGAAAAAGGCCTACTCGTTGGAATATGGGCAGAATGTTTTAGAAATTCAAAAAAATAGTATTAAACAAGGGCAAAATGTTCTTGTCATTGACGATTTGATTGCAACTGGAGGAACAGCAAAAGCAGCATGCGATCTGATCGAAAAAATTGGTGGCAATGTTTATGAGGTTTGTGCGCTTATCGAGTTGCCATTTTTAAAGGGGCGAGACCATATCGGTTGTCCGGTTTATTCTTTGGTTTCAGTTGACTGTAAATAAATAAAATTTAACATTAAACTTTATTTATTTAAGATAAAAACTTTTTATCTTTTTTTATTATCCTTGTTTTTGTTATAATTAATCCGATTTAATTACAAAGAGGGTTTAGTTATGAAAATGCCAAATATTATTTATAATCCGAGTATTGACTTGCCACGCGATCCGTCAAAATCGGAAGCTGCGCAATACAAAGGCCAAATGGCTATGAAAGCTTTTGCTTTAGTTCCTGTCGTTGGACGTGTCGCATCATTTACGAGCGGTTATTTGCAACTCAAAGCATTAAACAGTCAGCTGGCTGCTGCAGAGGGCTGGCAAGACCGCGTCTTAACTATGGGCAGCATGGCAAAAACTGCTGGTTTGATTGGAGTAAGCGTTTTAAGTCCAACAGCCGGTGCTGTTGCTAGCGGCTTTTTGGGTTCGTTTTCGCATATGTCAGAGTTTATTAGCCACATGGGAAAAGGAGAAGTTCCATCCGCTGCTCTCGATGCGTTTAGAATGGGAACAAGCGTTGTTTATATGTGGGCGATGATTTCTGGAAATCCTGTTTACATCGCTCTGTCACTTGTTGCACAAGGCTCTGAGGATATCGTTGAAGGTGCTTCTATGCTAATCAAGCAGTGGGATGAAAAGGAAAAAGATTGGACTGTGATTGGTTTAGCTGGCTTGCAGATGGGTCTTGGCGGTCTTCGCGGCTACCAAGGCGCATCGATAGGTGCTAACTATGCCATGGAAAGAATGCACAAGCCGGAGACTAATCACTTGAAAAATATGTCAAAGGACACAGGTGATTTAACTCAGGAGCAGCTCGATGTTGTAAACAAGGATTTTGAACATGAAACGGATCGTAAAATTACACATGTAAAGCTTGGTGAAAGTGGACAGGTTGTCTACGCAGAGTTTACTTCTGATGAGTCATGGCAAACAGGGAAAAGTCAAATTGATTTCAAAAGTCCTGATGAGATGACGCTGGATTTTGAAACAAATTATACTGATGCAGAAATTGTAGCAGCATATCCACAGGATCATCCTTTAATTACTAAATTTAAAAGACCTGAAGGATTTATGTGGCCAAATGGTCGTCTAGGCTGGGAAGTCCTATCTGTCGATGCAGTTGCAGAAGTACAAGGTGACCATGTGTTGGCAATCGCACATGTTGTCATTGATGATTCATGGTATATCAGAGATATTCAAAGTGAATTATCGCTTGGTATTCATAAGAGCTTAGCGGGCGAAAATAAAATGGCTCAGGAGCACTTTGGCTATTATCAAGATTTGTATTCAGACGGATGGTGTATCTAATTTAAATAGCATGAGTATTCAAGGTTTATCATCATATTACCATTCAACACTTAGGCATTTGCCTGAGATGACAAGAGCTGCGGCGATTGGCTACCAATTTTATGCCATGAGCGGGCTTGAGGCGAATAGCGTTGAGCTTGCTGTTCGTTCATCGGTGGTTGCTCTATATGCGACGTCTGCAGAACTTGGTGATTATGCAGCCACAGTGAGCCAAGTTGGCTTTAGCATACAAAATGCAGCAGAAAGTCTGTCACAAGGCGATACTGTAAGCACCAGTCTTGCATTGGGTAGCGCGCTATATAATTATTATTTTATTTAATTGATTGTTTGATAATCCGGACAATGTTTTCTAAGCCGTCGCCTGTATAGGCTGAGACGGAGAAAATATTGTCTTTTTTGTGCTTGGATTTGAAGGCGACAGCGGCAGGTTCGGTGTCTTCAATGTCGGTTTTATTCAGGAGGATGTAGTAGGGCTTTTGTAGCATGTCGGCGTTGTAGTTTTGGATTTCACGCTGGAGGGTGAGGAAGTCTTGGTAGGGGTCTTCTTTGGTTAGGTCGATGACGTAGAGAAGGGTGGTGGTGCGCTCGATGTGGCGTAGGAATTCTAGCCCAAGGCCACGGTTTTCAGAGGCGTTTTCGATGATTCCTGGGATGTCGGCGATGAAGGCACGTGTGTAGTCGTCGAATTGGATGAAGCTTAAAGCAGGTTTAAGTGTGGTGAAGGGGTAGGGAGCGGCTTTTGAGTCGCGGGTTGTGAGAGAGGAGAAGAGCGTGGATTTACCCGCATTGGGAAAGCCAACAAGACCAATGTCGGCGATGAGTTTAAGCTCGAGCTCAACGTTGCACTCGGTACCGGGCTGACCAGGCGAGGCGAAGTTAGGCGCTTGGCGCGTCGATGTTTTAAAGTTATGATTACCAAGACCGCCGCTGCCGCCTTTGCAAAGCTTGATTTCTTGTCCATGGGCAGTCAGATCGTGTAAGATTTCGTTTGTTTCAGGGTCTTTGATGAGAGTTCCACAGGGGACTTCGATGATGAGGTTTTTGCCAAGGCGTCCTTGACGGCAGTTAGGACCGCCCATTTGGCCGTTTTCAGCAGATAGGATGCGTTTGTTGCGGTAGTGGTCAAGAGAGGGGACGTTGGTGGTAGCACGGACGATGACTGATCCGCCAGGGCCGCCGTTACCGCCGTAGGGACCGCCTTTGGGTAGATATTTTTCACGACGCCAGGCAACGCAGCCATTGCCGCCTTTGCCAGCTTTTAAGTTAAGTCGTATGTGGTCGACAAACATGGTAATTCAATTTTTTATTGGGGTGGTACAACAGAGACGCTTGTCACTTTGCTGCTGCGGTATTTTACTACGCCATCACTTAGTGCAAAGAGTGTATCGTCACGGCCACGGCCAACGTTTTTTGCTGGATGCCATTTGGTGCCACGTTGGCGCACAATGATAGCTCCTGCTCTAACTGTCTGCCCATCAGCGATTTTAATGCCAAGGCGCTGAGCGTTCGAATCGCGTCCGTTGCGAGACGATCCTTGTCCTTTTTTATGTGCCATTATTTTCCTCCGCTAAGGGCGATTTTGGTGATTTTAACTCTAGAGTAGCGCTGACGGTGACCGACTTTACGGTGACTGTTTTTGCGTCTTTTGTATTTGAAATTGATAACTTTTTGACCTTTGGCCTCGCCAAGAAGTGTGCCTTGAACAGCGCAGCCAGTCAGGTAAGGGGTGCCAATTTGAATGGAGGTGCCATCGTTGATGAAGAGAACTTGGTCAAATTGGATAGCATCACCTTCAGCGTGGAGAAGCTCAACATCGATGGTGTCGCCTTCTTCGACGCGAACTTGCTTACCACCGGTTTCGATAATTGCGTACATGCGTGTACTCCTTTTTTTAGATGTCCAGCATATAACAATTACAAGGGTAAAGTCAAGAGTGATTTAAATCGTAGTGTATTTTTTAATTGATAGGGATAGTAAATAGGCTGCCGTGGCAGTCAAGGCAATGGTTGCACCTGGTGGCCAATCGAGTCCATACGATAGGCTTAAGCCTACACCTGTAAAGAGGATTCCAAGGAGGCTGGCAAGGCACATCATGCGCGGCAAGTGAAAGGTGAAGCGGCCTGCAATTGCTGCTGGCAAACAGAGCATGGCGATGACTAAAATTGCCCCGACGATTTGGATGAGTAGCACAGTTGTAATAGCGACTAAGCATAATAAAAATATGTAGAGCGGCGTTGTGGCAATGCGTTGCAGTTTGGCTTGCTCTTCATCAAAGCAAATCGCTAGCAGTTTGCGATGCAATGCTAGAACCGAGACGATGATGATGCTATCGACGATAACGAGCATGATAATATCGGTTTTGTTTACCCATAAAATGTTGCCGAATAGAAAGCCAAAGATTTCGCTGGTGCTCCCAGGCGTGAGAGATAGAAAGATGACGCCAAGTGCCATGCCAGAGGCCCAGAGGGCTCCGATAACGGTGTCTTCACGCTCTTTGAAGCGCAGTGTAATCCAGCCAATTAGAATTGCAGATAGGATGGCAAAGACAAAAGCTCCAACGAGTGGGGAGAGCCAGGGCAGGTTGAATGTGCGCTGCAAATAAAGCGATAGACCCAGCCCGCCAAAGACGGCGTGAGAGATGCTGCCGCTGATAAAAACAATCCTTTTAATCACGACGTAGGAGCCAATGATGCCGCCGGCAATGGAGGCGAGAGCGCCACCGATAAAGGCTAGAATCAAGAATAAACTCATGATTTGTCCTTTCCTAGAAGCGGTTTGTGGTATAGTCCCATCGCAAAGTGCTCGCAAACATCTTTTGGCATGGTAGGTGTAATGGTGCCTTGCACGAGCAAGATGCGGTCAACCTCTTTGATGATGGTTTGCAAATCGTGCGATACCATCAAAATGGTTATGTCTTTTTTGAGTTTTTTCAGCAGGGTATGGATGTCTTCTTGCGCCCCCGTGTCGAGATTGGCTGTGGGCTCGTCGAGGAGGAGGAGTTTGGGTTTTGAAACTAGTGCTCTTGCAATTAGAGCTCTTTGTAGTTGGCCGCCTGAGAGCGCAGCAAAGGATTTGTCTGCATACGAGCTTAGTCCGACTTCTTCTAGTGCTTGGATGGCTCCAGGTTTCCAGTTACGCGTTTTAAGTAGGCCAAGGCCCACGAGCTCTAGAACTGAGATAGGGAATTTACGATCGTGGATGCGCCCTTGTGGAACATGCGCGGGACAGTCTTCACTCATAAGTATGGAGCCAGAGGTAGGTTTTATAAAACCTAAAATCAGTTTTAGAAGCGTTGTTTTTCCGCCGCCATTTGGGCCGATAATCCCGACGTACTCACCTGTTTCAATTTTAAAATTTACATCTTTTAAGACAGGGATATCTTCGTAGGCAAAAGAAACGCCTTTAAATTCAATCATTGGCAATTAGGTTAGCTAGGTGGTCCATGTTGTAAAGAAAATCCTCTGCTAAGGGATTGAAAGAGAAGACTGGAAGGTGCATTCTTTCAGCGATTAAGCTGGTGCCTTTGTTGTTACCTTGAGGTACAGTGAAAGCGCAGCGGAACTTAGTTGATTTAGTCATCTCAAAAATGACTTGAATTTGCACTGGAATGGGGTTTTTGCCTTCTGCTTCGACAGGAACTTGCACGAGGTTGTAGTCGTTGCAAAAATAGCCAAAGGAAGCATGGGCTACAAGCAGCGCCTGGCCATGGTAAGGCATAAGTTCTCTAAAAATCTTTTGATCTAGGGTGTCGAGTTTTTTGGTAAGATCTAGAGCGTTGTTTTTGATTTGTAGGGCCTGGCTTGGCACGATTTTAGCGATGGCCTCGGAGATGACAATGGCTTGTTTTTTCATGAGTCTTAAACTCATCCAAATATGCCGATCACCAGTCCCAGTTTGAATGACCGAGGCCAAATCAAGCACTTCGGCTCTCGGATTTGCTGATTTCATGACATGCGTGACGCGCGCTTCAAACGGCTCGCCCACTCCAACCCAAAGAGCTGCTCGCTCGACTTGTTTCATTTGTTTAGGTGTTGGCTCAAAGGTGTGAGGGTTGTCGTCTTCTTGAAGAAATGAGATGACGTCGACAGCATCACCAGCAAGCTCCTTGACGATTTCGACATAGGGAGGAATGCTAACGATGACTAGGGGTTTGTTGCTAACGGGTCTACCTGTGCAAGCGGTTATCAAAGCTATGATGCAAATAAGGAGTGCTCTCATAGATTACAGTATGCTTAAAAAATTGCTACAAATCAAGTTTTTGATGTTGTAACTTTGTTTACATATGAAAAAATATCGATTTCATCATCTGGGAATTCCGACAGATGAGAAAAAAGATGGTGAAGAGCTCCATGAAATGCTCGGTTTTAGGTTTTATGCTACACCATATGGAGCGAATCCGTACGGCGTGCAGTGGCATAGGTTTCCAGAGGGTCATGGCTTCCCAGAGATTGTAACGAAGGTCCCACATCTTGCTTTTCAAGTGGATGATTTGGATGAGGTACTTGAGGGGAAGAAGATTTTGTTTGGGCCGCATGAGCCTATTTCTGGCTACCGGTGCGCAATGGTCGAAGATGACGGTTTGCCTGTTGAGTTTGTCGAAACTAGCCTATCTGATGAAGATTTAGAAGAGCTCGATAGTTAATTATTTAATACCCGTTTGTCAATTTTGGTCGGGTGTGCTATACTCGCCTATTCTCCTGGAGGAGTGTCCGAGTGGCCGAAGGAGCACGATTGGAAGTCGTGTATACGTGAAAACGTATCGTGGGTTCGAATCCCACTTCCTCCGAAATTTTTTCTGGAAATAAAAGATTTACGTAGCTAGAAGGGTGCTTATGCAATGTCCATTTTGCCACACCGTTGAATCGAAGGTTACAGATTCTAGAGACGCCCCAGAGATGAACGCTATTAAACGGCGCCGTCAGTGTTTGGAGTGTGAGAAGCGTTTTACAACGTTTGAAACGATCGATCTGACGATTCAAGTGAAAAAACGGGACGGTGGCTATGAGGATTTCCAGACGGGTAAGTTGATTAGAGGATTAGATGCAGCCTGTCGTCACACGCGCATTAGCCACGATAAGGTTAGGGCGCTAGCTTCTGAGGTTGCAGCGGAATTGATGGAGAAGCAATTGCGTGAAATTAGTACCACACAGCTAGGAGAACTCGTCATGGATCATTTGAAGAAGCTCGATATGGTTGCCTACATTCGATTTGCGTGTGTGTACAGAAGGTTTAAGGATGTAGATGAGCTGATGGATGCTTTGAGTTTGGCGTCCCCAGAGGAGAAAAGATGAAGAAAAGCGATATCGAAAAAATTAAACAACGTCTTTTAAAGATGCGAGAGCAGATTGTTAATCAAGTGCGCGAAGCATCAGAAGATGTTAAGTCTGTGGATGAGGTGAAAGGTTATTCTCAACATCAAGCAGATGAGGGCACTGATGATTTTAATCGAACGATTAGTTTGTCAGTTTCGAGCAAAGAACAAGAGATTTTACGCCAAATCGATCGCGCACTAGAAAAGATCGATGAGGGTACTTATGGCGTTTGCGATGTGACAGGAAAACCTATTCCTGCTAAACGGTTAGAAGCGCTTCCTTATGCAGCGATGACTGTTGAGGCGCAAGAGCAAGTAGAAAAAGGATTATTATCATGAAAAGAGCCCTGCCGTTTGTTTTGTTGTTTGTTTTACTCCTGGGTGCAGATGCTGCGTCTAAGTGGTGGATTCAAGAGTCATTTGTGCAGATGCCGTTTGCGTCTCACGGATACCCATATGGGGGTATAGGAGTATTCAAGGATTTTTTCGGTATTGAGTGCTCCCTTGTGCATGTATGGAATAGAGGTGCTGCTTGGGGCTCTTTTGCCGGCGCTTACACGCTTTTGCTGGTTTTACGCATTGTGGTAAGCGTAGCTTTAGCCATCTATTTATTTGTTTGCAAAAGACCTGCACAATCCACTTTGCCCCTCACACTCATTTTGTTTGGTGCCGTTGGTAATATCGCCGATTGTTTCTTGTACAACCATGTCATCGACATGATTCATTTAAAATTTTGGGGCTGGTCATACCCTGTCTTTAATTTAGCAGACGCTGCTATTTGTATTGGGGCTCTTTGGCTGGCTGTTCAGTCTTGGCGCTCTCGTGAACGTATCGAAGTGGCTTAAGGTTTATGCGCTATTAGAAGTAGCCGAGTTAAAAGAATTGCTTGGGGACTCGTGCCTCTATAATGTCTCTGAAGTTTTGACAAATCCCGGTGCGCTCATCGATAATAATAGGTTTTTTGCAGCGTACGCAGCGTATGTCGAATCGCTTAAGACTGGGAAAAAACCTGTGATTGATCGCCATTTGTTTTCAGCAGCTATCTCGAAGGAACCGGTGCCTATTTGTGACCTTGGTAAGGGACGTTTTATCGCTAAGCCTGATAAGCCTGTTATCCAGATGCAACCACATGCTTTTGTGATAGCGGGTGGTAAGTGCTTATCGATGGTGCACGGAGAGGAAAGCATTAGTTGGGGTTTGCAGTTTGCCTACCCACAAATTGCGATGGACGCGGCTGGCCATTTGGAGAAAACGCTTCGAACAACTGAAAATGGCGCGCTATTTTTGAGTTTGCAAAAATGGATGCGTGAGAATACTAAACCCGCAAAGCTCACTATCGATGGCAAGCAAATGAATGTATCTATCCGCTTAGGTAAGCAATGGACGGGGAGGCTTCCTCATGATTGAAATCATCTCAATTGGTGATGAGCTCCTCAATGGGTCGACGCTCAATACAAATGCTAAATATTTGGCTTCCCAAATTTTTGATATGGGTTATCACGTAGCTCACATGACAACGCTTCCCGATGATGATGACATTTTATTTGCTGGTATTGAAAAAGCGCTTTCTAGATCAAAAATTGTGATCACAACGGGAGGTTTAGGTCCAACGCTCGATGACAAAACAGAAGAAATTGTGACGAAACTCCTTCCCGATGGTCTAAAAAAGCTCGATAATACGATCGGATCAGCTAGTGGGTTGCTCTTTGAGGATCAAGGGCTCATTGTTTTGCCTGGTGTGCCGCGTGAGATGGAGGCTATGTGGCAAAGTGTTCAGCCATACGTTAAAGAGCGTTTGGCAAGTGAAATACTTACGTATCACAAAAAAATCACGCTGTGCCATTTGCCAGAGCTCTCTGTTGATCCCACTTTACGCGAGCTGAAAAAAACGCTTCCCGCAATCGATTTTGGAATCTATCCCTCTTACGGCACACTTATTGTACGCATGAGCGCTTTAAAACCCGATGTGCTGGAAAAGGCGACAGATGTGATCACTGCAAAATTTTCCACCCAGGTCATGGCTCTTTGTGCCTGCAAAGCAGAAGAGGCCTTGCACACGCTTTTGATTGAAGAGAAAAAAACGCTTAGCTTTGCTGAAAGCTGCACGGGAGGAAGTTTAGCATCTCGCATCACAGCTCTGGCTGATGCATCCACTTACTTTTTAGGAAGTGTTGTTTCCTACTCTAATTCAGCTAAAGAGCAAATTTTAGGTGTGAGCAAACAAACGCTAGAAACTCATGGGGCTGTCAGCGAAGAGATAGCGCGTGAAATGTTAGAGGGCGTGTTTGAAAAATTTGGCTCTGATTATGCCATTAGCGTAACCGGAATTGCAGGCCCCTCTGGTGGAACAAAAGAAAAACCTGTCGGGACTGTATGGGTAGCACTTGGTAAAAAAGGAGAAAAACCGCATATTGGCCTTGTGCCCAAAACAAAATCAGCGCACAAAAGAGAAACTATTATCGAAATCACAGCGACATTTGTCTTATCTAGTCTTTGGCGTTTAATCAAATATGGAATACCTCCATTTGAGGAGGACCATGACTAACTCCTATCAGCTGATCGACAGCGGGGAGGGGGAGAAGCTTGAGCAGTTTGGAAAACATCTCATTGCAAGGCCTTGCGCGCAGGCGCTCTGGCCCAAATCTCATCCAGAAAAATGGACGCCAGATAGCACATTTACGCGCGACCCCGATGGACATTGGGATAAAAAACTCACGTCACAATGGACAATCGAATTTTCAGGGCTAAAATTTTTGGTCAAGCAAACTGACTTTGGTCACATGGGGCTTTTTCCCGAGCACGCGGGTCACTGGGATTGGATGCAAAAATGCATTCAGGGTAAAGATGCGCGCGTTCTTAACTTATTTGCCTACTCGGGAGCTGCAACGCTTGCCTTAGCAAAAGCTGGAGCAAAAGTCACACACCTCGACGCATCTAAGGGCATGGTCGACTGGGCCAGGGAAAATGCTAAACTCAATCAGCTAGAAGATGCGCCGGTGCGCTGGATTGTCGATGATGCGATGAAATTTTTGCGCCGTGAGATCAAGCGAGAATCCTTCTACGAGGGTGTTATTTTAGACCCGCCCTCCTTTGGACGTGGCAAGCAAGGCCAGGTATTTAAAATCGAAGACGACCTGCCCGAGCTGCTCGCTTTATGCAAAGAAGTGCTCTCTGATACACCGCTCTTCACATTGCTATCTTGCCATACCCCAGGCATCACACCGCTTGTTTTGCGCCACATGCTAGGTGGTGGTGAATGCGGAGAAATGACAATACCCGGCCCGCTCGACTTGCCTTGCGGTAGCTTTGCTAGGAGATCCTATGCTTGAAATTACAAGCGCGCAAAATCCGCGCCTAAAAGCAGCGCACAAACTTAAAGATCGCAGAGAGCGAGATAAAACCGGCCTATTTGTGATTGAAGGTTTTCGCGAAATCTCAAGGGCTAAATCCATCGAGATTGAAACACTTTTCATCTGTCCAGAACTTTTCCTCGGCAGCAACGAGGGAGCGCTGATACAAAGCACCAACGTTGAAACGCTAAAACTATCGCCAGCCTTATTTAAAAAACTCTCCTTTCGCGATCGCCCCGACGGCCTCTTTGCTGTTGGAAAAAAGCCTGAGTCCCAGCTGCCAAAACTATCAAATAATCCCTTTTTAGTTATAGCCCAAGCCATTGAAAAGCCTGGTAACCTCGGATCCATTTTGCGCTCTTGCGATGCTGCAGGTGTCGATGGATGCATTGTTGCTGATCGCTGCACAGATATCTACAATCCCAACGTAGTAAGAGCAAGCGTTGGTACACTATTCACTGTTCCTACAACTGAAATGCCATCCGATGAGCTCCTGCCGTGGCTGAAAAAAAACAATATCCAGATTGTTGCGACAACACCTGATACCGATTTAGAATTTACGCACGCTGATCTCACCGGTCCCGTGGCCATTGCTGTGGGCACGGAGCAGCTCGGGCTTTCCGATGCCTGGCTCTCTCAAGCCGACATCAAAGTGCGCATTCCCATGTTAGGGGAAGCTGACTCACTCAACGTGGCCGCCGCCACAACGCTGATGCTGTATGAAGTACTTCGTCAACGATAACCACCTCCTGATTGTCGAAAAGCCGGCCGGCATGCTCACCCAAGGTAACCACAAAGAACCAGGCCTAGAAGAGCTTTTGCGAAAAGATTACAAATACCTTTACTGCGTGCACCGTCTCGACAAACCTGTCAGTGGCTTAGTCGTTTTTGCCAAATCCAGCAAAGCCCTCTCGCGTCTCAATGCCTCTCAGCGCGAGGGCAAATGGACCAAAAAATACCTCGCTCGTGTTGAAGGAAATCTCACTGGCTCTGGCACACTTAAGCACTACCTTATTCATGGCGATCACAAGGCAGAGATTGATCCATCCGGCAAGCTGTGTATTTTAGATTACGTTGTAAAAGATGGCTCACTGACGTTACGCACAGAGGTGGGTTCAGATGCGCTGGCGAAGGTGCCAGGATACAAAAATGACGACGAGGCAAACTCCAAAGAGTTTGGTGAGGAGGAAGATGCCGTAGATTGGTGCCTGCAGCAGGCAGATGAATTCAGATATGTGCGTAACGTCAGTGTTTTAGTTGAAATCACCTTGCACACCGGTCGCTACCACCAAATCCGCGCGCAATTTGGCGTAATTGGTCATCCCATTCTTGGCGATCAAAAATATGGAAGCAAAACATTGTCGGGCGCTATTGCCTTGCATCATAGCTATTTGTCGTTTCCGCATCCTGTCAAAGACGAGCAGGTAGAAGTAATTTGCCCTACTGATCGGTTTTAATATATCAACCCGCATACAAATATATTTGTTTTAGCTTCGAGTCTTTTCTACTGCTCTGCCTAATTATCTAGCGCTTGTCACCTAATCTGCTCTGAATCTAAACAATCAAAACGAAAGAGTTCAGGTTATTAGTCCAAGACAAAGAACCGAAGTGAAGGCGAGAAATTTGCACAAGAATCGGCGCTGCTAAAAACCGGCATTTTGAATTTACTTTGATATACACATGTTGTTTTACTTAGCGCAAAGCTTCAGTAAGCAGTTTTCTTAGATTTGCGTATTGGTATTTATCTTGTATTTGCTGGCGTTCTGTTTTGTATTTTGCAATCATTGGGTCCGGATCAGAGAAAGATTTAAACATAGGCAGTGGCAAGTCAGAAAGCGAAATGTTCTTTTTAAACCTGGCATTGAGCAGATCTTTAATAGAGTTAGAAAACTTTGCATTAGAAGTGTCTATTTTAAATTTTTCAGAATTTTCGATGCCATAACCATAAAAAATGCCGCAAGCAAGATGGTGTTTAAAAATCTTTGTCCAAAAATAGGAATCTGGTTCATCAATTGTATTGATGACATCGTCAATATTAAAATCTTCGCCTAAATGCTCAGCAATTTTAGAATAATATTCTTGCAGAGCTGCCCGCACCAAATTTTTGTTAACTAAACATAAATCTTCAGAGGATTTTTCTCTGATAGTTACCAAAGAAAAATGGCTAGAGTTTATTGGGCGTCTTTTTTTCCAGTGCTTCCAAAGATCGGGTAGTTCTTTTTTGAAGTGATTAGATTTTGTAAATTGTAAGCCAAAGATAGGTGTTGGTTCAGCAGGCTTGGAATTGTTGACTTGTTTATAGCTAAGCAAAACGCTTGTGATTGGTTTAGATCCAAGCAGAGTATAAATACCGGTCTCGCGAATCAGCAAATACTCTGCAAAAGCTCTTTCAGTTTGTTGTTTTTTGTATTGATAGGGCAGCCATGAGATGATAGCGAGCCCTACCAAAGAAAAAATGATCCACTTTTTTTTCATCGATCAACGCTAATCGGGGAATACGTCTGTGGCAGTAAATAAAGTACTATCACAGTCACGTCTTTCGCAAGTTCCAGGATTTGAATTATAAATGGTGCCACACTTATTGCAAATATAGATTACACCCCAATATGAGTTCCAGGGTTGAAAGCTTATTTGTTTAAAGCGTGGGGTATTTTCGATTTGGCCATTTATGGATTGGCGAGTCCTGATCCTGTAGGGCTTGCCATACCAGTCGAGAGTGGCGGAGCGAATGAGATCTGCATAGACCTGAGATTTGTCTTGATCCCCTAACTTAGCGGACAATATCGACGCTTTATGTGCACTATCTATGAATAAATCCTGCACGCACGTTGTTTGACAAAGCTTCTCTATGACTTTTTCATAAGAGCTGAGCGCATTGTCGTATTGCTGTTGTTCTAAATAATTTTCGGCTTGTTGCCAATCAGAGTCTGCAAAACCAAGTGCAAAAATACTTGTTGCAGCGAAGCACATAATAAAAAACAAAGGTTTTTTCATGGAGTCCTCAAGGAGGTTAAGTTAGTAAACGGCTTCAGAGTATTTTGACAAGCCATTTTTGTAAAACATTATCTCTAGTTCCCGGACAAAATCTATACTGAAACCGATTGACAATTTGGGAGTATATCTAGTAAGAGCGAATTAATCTGAAGAGTCTGCTGCAATCCAGTTGCAAACCTGGTTTTTTCGTTTTTTGCACAAAGCGTTATCTTCGGGAGCAAACCATATCTCCCAGGGAGCATTATCTTCGGGTGCATTGGCCTGGCGGGCGCGGATGGAAAAAATCATGATACCCTCAGGTGTGTTGAATGTGTAGGTTGCACCAACAAGATTATCTGGAAAAGGTTTGTTGACTTGGATGTCAATAAGGTTGCTGTGTTTTGCTAATTCTTGCAGATAAATTGATTGCTGCTCGGGTGATCGTCTTTCTAGACCGCCTTTTGGATAGACAACTTGCAACTGTCCATTTGCAGTTAGAAACTTTCGTAAAATGAGGCTGCGATCCAAAACAGTTTTGAGCCTTGCTGGGTCGGTTTTAATTTGTTTATCAACTAGGCCTTCGGTGATTTCTAAATGGGGTTTGTTGCATAGAGGAGTTGTCGGCATAGGAGTGTGGATGATGCCAAGTAGATCGTTGATTTTGTGGTTTTCTAGTGCTTGAGCTAAGAGGTGTTCGATTTGTCCTTGCAGGCCGACAAAAAGCGGGCGCCATTTGGCATCGTCGCCAAATTTTGCCACATAACCGTTTTGTTGCAGCTCATGAGTTAGCTCCGCGTATTTTGGATTGACATCATCAAGCAGCGACGCAAATCCACTGCAAATAAAAACTAGACTGAGCAAAATACGCATACGACCTCCACGCTCGGATCGCAATTTTACTAGTGTAATATTTTTTGTGCTAGTATTTTTTTTTGATATAGATAGTACGATTTGCATCTCACGCGTTTTGCTAACGCATCTTACGCGAGAATAGGGTGGCAAGTCGGGCTGTTAACCTGAACTCTGGGTTTTTATCACTTATCTTTAGGAGTCTCAAGTCCTATAATGAGATCATTGGAGCTCAAAAATAGGCATTTGGACTATGTTTTCACTCAAAATGACTCATTCTAAAACTCGATACTCTCTAAATATCAGCAATCTAAACCCAGAGTTCAGGTTATTAAATATTTGAGTATTTGTGCAATAAGATTTCGCTCTAGATCTCTAGTTCCAGAGCGAAATCTACGAAAAAACATGAGATTTGGCTCTGGAATCCGCGTTGGAGAGCGAAATCTATTTTTTTGTTCATGGTTGTTTTTGAGATCTCGCAGGTGCATGTGGGAGTCTGCGTTGTGCTTATCGTACTGCATGAATTGCGCCTTCAGCGATTTGGACGGCGTTGAGTGCTGCTCCTTTGAGGAGTTGATCGCCGACGATCCAGAGCTCATAGGCGTGTGGGTTGTCTAGATCTTGACGGATGTCGCAGAGGATGTCTTCGCGAGTAGAGGCATCGTGTGGCGTGGGTGCAGAGATAAGTTTTATGCCCGGGGCGTTTTGTAGAAGTGTTTCGGCATTTGGAATAGGTTTGTCAAACTCTACATGCACAGATAGGCAATGGGCTCGCATGACGGGTACGCGTACGCAGCGGCAAGAAATAGGAAGGTTCGGTAGGTTTAGAATTTTTCGCGTTTCAAAGCGCATTTTTTCTTCTTCGCCGCCTGTGTGCAAATGAAGGGGATAGTTGAGTGGGTCGTTTTGGAGTTTTTGCATGAGGGGATAGCCGCCGCCGCTGGCTGCTTGATAGGTAGAGACGATGATGCGGTTTATCGGTGTATGTTGATGCAGAGGGAAGAGCGCCATGAGCATAATGGATGTGGTGCAGTTTGGAGATGAGACGAGAGGGGCGTTTTCGATGAGGGGTCCGTTGATTTCAGGGATGATGAGGGGCGCTGTTTGACGAAAAGCCGAACTTGAGTCGATAACACGACAGCCGGCACCAAGAGCTTTTGGAATGTAGCTTTTGGAAACGGCGCTGCCCGCGGCGAAAAAAGCGAGATCAATCGATGCCCAATCGGCTGTATCGATGTTTTGATGTGAGGATTTTGCGAATAGAGATGTTTTTGACGATGGAAATTTACGCTTTGTTAAAAGAGTTAAAATTTCACGTCCGACAAGTCCAGTGGCTCCGATGATGGCTATGTGCATGAACTTAGTATAAGCGTTTTTCATGGAAAAACAAATCGATTTTTGTCTATGCTGGACAGAAATACGGAGTGTGGAAGATGGAAACAATTCTTTTTGATGTGAAAAATGCGATGCAAGAATCGATTGATGATGCTGTTTTGGCTGCGAAGAAATTACAAGAGAGCAGCGCAAAAGATTTTATCGAAGCTTTGAGCTTGATGATTGTAGGGTGTTATCAAAGTGAGAAAAAACTGATCATTGCAGGCAATGGGGGGAGTTTGTGCGATGCGATGCATTTTGCTGAGGAGCTGACCGGTTTTTTTCGCGGAAAAAGGCGCGCGCTTCCAGCCATTGCTCTATCTGACCCAGGACATATGAGCTGTGTTGGTAATGATGTCGGTTTTGATGAGGTGTTTTCACGAGGTGTTGAAGCTTATGGTGTAGAGGGCGATGTTTTTATTGCGCTAACCACAAGTGGTAACTCGACAAATTTGGTTAGTGCCATCGAAGCTGCTAAATCTAGAGGATTGAAAACAGTTGCTTTTTTGGGAAAGACAGGTGGTAGGATGAAGGGTGTGTGCGATTTGGAATGGATCGTAGATGGTTTTAAGTTTTCTGATCGCGTGCAAGAAGCTCATATGGCGGCGATTCATATTGTAATCGAGATGGTCGAGAGGCTTTTATTTGAAGATTGTAATAAGTAAGCTTCTTCAAGCTGGAGCATCAGTTAAAAATTATTGTTTTGCAAATGGGCTGATTAAGCCTCATTCAGTGGGTGTTCCTGTGATCAGTGTTGGGAATTTAGCAGCTGGTGGAAGGGGGAAGACATCTCTTGTGCAGTGGCTGGCTACACAATTTGATCAGCCAGCGGTTTTAACGCGCGGATATCGCAGCCAGCTGGAACATAAGACGCCAAAACTTATCGATGCTCATTGTGATCCAAAAGTTTGCGGTGATGAACCGGCCTTGATCGCTAGGATGCAGCAAGCTCCCCTGGTGTTTGTCGGGAAGAACCGGTGCGAGTCTGCAAAGATGGCTGCTTTAAAAGGGGCAAAAGTCATCATCTTAGATGATGGTATGCAATACCGTTATCTAAAGCGTGATGTTGAAATTGTCCTTGTTAATGAAAAAGATTTTACCGGTAAAGAGTTTTTAAGAGAGCGATTAAGCGAGTTAAAGCGCGCTGATTTAGTCGTAATTATGGGTGTAGATGACAGAAATGCCTTATCTGTGCTATTAAAGGACATCGAGCGTTATACAGATGCTCCAGTTTGCGCTGTGCGCTACCGGTTGAATCCGATGCACGGAAAGAAGATCGCAGCTTTTTGCGCGCTTGGAAATCCGGAGCGATTTTTTGAAGACTTAAAATCTGCTGGAGCCGAAATTGTAGCCACGATGGTCAAAAGAGACCATCTGCCTTTTAAGGAGCGTGAACTTGCCGAGCTTGCAAGTCAGGCTGATTTACTGGTTTGTACAGCAAAAGATTGGGTCAAACTGAAAAATATTGATTTGCCAATCGAATGCGTACATGCAGAGCTGGAATGGGTGTTTGGTAAAGAACACATACAAAGGATTGTAGATGAAACTATGGATTAAAATTCTGATTGGTCTAGCACTAGGTTTAGTGACTGGCCTTATCATGTATATCCTCGATCACTACGATATCGCTCAGCTAGAAGGCGTCAAAGATGTCCTACATACTGTTGGTCAAGCGTTTATCAATCTCTTGAAAATGCTTGTTGGTATTATGCTGTTTTCCTCACTTGTAAGCGGTATTTGTCATTTGCACGACCCTAAAAAGCTAAGCCGCATCGGTCTTCGCACAATTGGTTTTTACATTGTCACAACGCTCATCGCGATCGGCATTGGTGTTGTTTTGGCTATGGTTTTCAAACCAGGCAATGGCCTCAATTATGCGATACCAGCAGACTTTATTGGCAAGACACAGAAAGTTGAAATTCTTGATTTCCTACTCTTTTTAATCCCAGCAAATCCTTTTGCGGCCTTTGCTGAGGGTAATATTTTACAAGTGATTGTCTTTGCGATTTTCTTTGCTGTGGCTGTGACACTATCTGGAGAAAAGGGCAAACCTGTACTGCGTCTAATCGAAAGCATTTTAGAGACGATGTATACGCTGACGCATTTTATCATGAAGTTTGCGCCCTACGGTGTTTTTGCACTGATTGCGATCGCTCTTGGGACGATGGGTTTTGATGCGGTTGTACCGCTCTTAAAATTTTTGATGTGTAACTACATTGCATGCCTTATTCAAATTTTCCTCGTATTTGGCCTGTCCTTGCGGCTGTTGGCCGGACTTGAAATTGCGCCATTTTTCAAAGGCATGAAAGATGCCATCGTGCTTGCATTTTCAACAAACAGCAGTACAGCAACGCTGCCCGTAACCTTAGAGTGCACGCGTGATCACTTGGGTGTGTCTGAAGACATCTCGGGTTTTGTCGTCTCTTTGGGCTCCACAATTAACATGAATGGTGCAGCTATTGGCCAAGCTATTTCAGCTATCTTCATTGCGCAAGCCTACGGCATTGAACTTTCCGTGCTCAAAATTGGCATTTTATTTTTCGTTGCGCTCGTCTCTGCTGTTGGTGCAGCAGGCATTCCAGGAACTGGGCTTATTATGCTCTCAGTTGTGTTGAATGCAATGGGGCTGCCGCTCGATCCGCTTGGAGCATTCGCTCTCATCGCTGGTGTTGACAGATTACGTGAGATGGTCTCCTCTGTCGTTAACATCCTCGGTGATGCAGTCGCTGCGGTCTTCATTGCTACGAAAGAAAAACAACTCGATACCAAAAAATACCACCATGCGACTTGGTTAGAATGAGCGAATTTACAGTTAACCTCCCAAAGCTTGGCGAAAGCATTATGAGCGCCACAATCGTCCAATGGTTTAAAAAACCAGGCGATAGCGTAGCTCTCGATGAGCCTTTGCTTGAAGTAGCAACAGACAAAGTCAACAGCGAAATCCCATCGCCTGTTAAAGGCACGCTTGTAAAAGTTTTAGCTAAAGTTGATGAAGAGCTCGATGTGGGCGCGCCCCTTGCTGTTATTGCAACTGGTGAAACTGGCGTAGCAAATACAACACCAGAGCAAAAAGCAAAAGTAGCAACGCAGATGGATGACACATCCATGAACGAGTACTACTCGCCGGCAGTGCTGCGCATCGCGCGCGAAAAAGGCATTTCAGTCGATGAGCTAAGCAAAATGCACGGCTCAGGAGCTGGCGGTCGGATCACAAGAAAAGACTTAGAAAACTACTCGGCTCATCCACAAATTCCAACCTTCAGTGGAGAAGTAGAAGAAATAAAACTTTCCGGCATGCGTAAAGGTATCGCTGATGCCATGACAAAATCCTACTCCCAAATTCCACATGCTACACTGATCGGCGATGTCGATGTCACAGACCTTTTAGCTCATATTGCGCGTGAAAAAGACACTTTTCAAAAAGAGCATGGCGTCAAGCTAACCATCACAAGTTTTATCACACAGGCAATTGCAAAAGCTGCAAAAGAATTTCCAATGTTCAACGCGTCTCTCTACGGTGATACAATCGTTGCGAAAAAATTTGTCAACGTAGGTATTGCTGTCAGCTTAGAAAAAGGGCTTATGGTTCCTGTGATCAAAAACTGTCACGAAAAGTCTTTAGCAGACATTTCCAAAGCTGTAGCAGAGCTTGCAGATAGAGCTCGCAGTGATTCTCTTAAACCCGATGATGTACAAGAAGGTACCATCACCATGACCAATTTTGGTATGGGTGGCACGCATATCGGCATTCCCATCATCCGCCATCCCGAATCCGCCATTGTCGGTGTGGGGGCTATCGAGCGTAAAGTTGTAGCATTGGACGATGAGACAACAGCTGTCCGCAAACGCGTGCACATCTCTGTCACCTTCGATCACCGCCTCATTGACGGCATGGACGGTTGCAAATTCTTAGCCAGCCTTAAAAACCATCTCGAAAATTTTAGTTAGATATCATTGATTTCTTTGACAGTCAATAAATTTTTTAAACTAGTATTTTCTTTCGAAAGGCTCTCAAGTTCAGCCTGCATATACCTGCTGTCTTCTCGCAATGCATAATTATCCTTAGAAAGAATGGTGAGTTCATTTTCCAGGTACCTATTTCGTCTTAGCAGTCCCTCAATATGGCCTGATAGTCTGCTCATATCAGCTCTTATAGTATGATTACGCTCAGCTTGAAACTCTTGTGAATACCTTAAACAACCAGAAGCTGGCGGTGGATCGAGTTGTAAACTTTGTCGTACAAGCTCAGATTTTTCTGCTGATTCTATATGACTAGATTCGCGAGGTATTGGAGGCGTAACATGTATTAAACCTTTCTTATTCCAAGGCGGACTTAACCTAAAGTCAGTTGAGCTGCTCTCTTCCTGCTTGGTATGCTTTTGTTTTTTTCTTGTTCGAGTAGGTTTTTCAGGGGCCGCATTTTTACCCCAAGGTGAGTTGACCCTGGAGGGAAGCTCTACCTTAGAAAATGCTCTTTTTTTACCCTTGACTTCTGGCTCAGGCTTTAACTCAGCCAATTCATCACTCGAGTAATGACTTGCACCGTCATGATAGGATACGAAACCTGTTTGGCTTACTTGGCCGTAAGGATTGCTAGGTAGGTTTGATGCCATAATTACTAATTTTGTAAATGTTACCCCGTTAATATAGGGAAAAACCGCTTATATTTCAATCTGTAATGCGCTGATAATTTAATCAAATAGTTTCTTTAGCCAGATTGCAAAGAGGGGGTCGTCGAAGACGAATTGTGATTTTTTGGCGCCAATATCTTCGATGATACCCTTGGCTTTTAGAGCTTTGATGGCAGAGGCAAGTGCTGGTGGACTGGTAATCTCAAATTTGGTTAGCAAGGACTTGGAGTAGACGTTTTGAGGCTCGTGCGCAGCTAGCCGTAAGGTGCGTTGTTGAATGCGGGACAAGCTGTTTAATTGCGTTTGATAGGCATAGGCGTTTTGTCCAACAATACGATCGAGGGCTTCTTTAACGTCTGTGGAATGAATCGATTTGAGATGGCTTGCAGCTAAGTGAAAACAGATCATTTGTACATAGTTCGGTGTATCCTGCACAAGATCTCGCAGATCATCAATGATGTCAATTTGGCAATCGATAGAAATGGATTTAAACCGGTTAACGATCCAAGTGGAAAACTCGTCGCCAAAAGAGGGGAATTCGATAGATTGACAAAGGCGATAGAAAGGCCTTGCGCTGTTATTTAACATATCGTAAATGATGCTGCGGCGCGAACCGGTAAATAGAAACGATGTATTTTTGAGCTGTTGCATATGGGTGCGCAGCGTGGCTTCTAGCCAGCCGCTATCAGCGATGTCGGCAATCTTTTGAAATTCATCGATAGCGATGATGACATTTTTTCCGAGTTTTTCTAAGCTTGATAACACATCTTGAATGGCTTCTTTAATGTCTTTGTCCGATGCATCTTCCATCGATAGACCAAAGGATTGCTCTCCTGTAGCCTGATCGATATCAAACGACATTTTGGGTCTTAGCTTGGGGATTTTGTCTTGCAGACGTTTGTACCATTTCTTTTTAGCGGAAATGGCTCGGACAAGCTGGCTCAAGAAGTCTTTGTGGGATGTAATATTGAAAATGTCGACAAAAAAGAAATCGTAACCATCATTTTCAAGTTCTTTCAACACATTTAAAACAAACGACGTTTTGCCAAAACGTCTTGGTCCAATCAACACGACGTGAATTTGATTTTGTAAAAACTGCTTCACAAGTTGCGTTAACTTTTCACGAGGAAGGTAGTAATCACCTTCGACGGGATTACCAAATTTGAATGGATTTAGTTTCAGCTTAGTCATGTTTTCATTTTTAACAGTTTTGTTAAATTTTAACAAGATTGTTAAGTATGGTGAAGCGTTAAAGCTAAAAAGAGGATCTGGTTTTTAGGGGCAATCGAGCCACTTTTTGAGTTTGCGTGTGGCATCTTCGGTGAAGAAGAAGATGAAGGCCCACATAGCTAGCATGCAGATCCAAAAGGGAAGGTAACCTGAGCTGCCAAGGCCAGCTGAGCGCATAGCTTCCATCGCGTAGAGCAGAGGATTGATGAGCATGGGGTAGGCGAAGTAAGGGTTGAGGTTGTAGGCTTCTTGCCAGGGAAAGAAGTAGGCGCCAAACATAAAGAGGGGATTGATGATTCGGAACCAAAGTGTTTGGACTTCTTCTAGGCTCTTAATAACGCTAACTAGCCAGAGTGAGAAAGAACCAAAGAGCAGACAACTTGTGATGAAGGCAGGAATGAGGCGGATGTAGGAAATAGTGAGCAAATTGATTTCAGACCAGAGGAAAATTTTGCCAAGAGGGAACATGACAAGCCCGATGATGGCAGTGGAAGCTGCCCAGTTGACAATTATTTCTAGAAAAACAGCTCTGGGAGGTAGGGGAATGACTAGCGAGTGGCTGAGTGCATTTTCACCTGTGACATCAGCAATGGTTTCTGTGACTTTGGACATGATGTCAAAAAAGCCAAAGATGACAATCGCCCCGTAAAAGATAAATGCGCCGTATTTTTGGTTCTCGGAGAGACCGGGGATGAGGTAGGCGAAGACAAGCAGATTGGTTGTTGTGATGACAGATGTGTTGATGATTTTGGTTTTGAGCGAGCTTTTTAAGATGCTCATGTCCCGTCTGAGCAAGTTAAACCAAATTTTAAGACTCATGGCCATTCTCTTGCAGTTGATCGATTAGATGGATAAAGACGTTTTCTAGATTTTTTTGTTTGTAGCCTTCAACGAGGGCCTGCGGTGTGTCGATGAGTTTGATTTGTCCGCTGTCAATAATGCAGACTCTATCAGATAGGGTTTCTGCTTCATCGAGATAGTGTGTGGTGAGCAGAACTGTTGTCCCATCTTTTTTTAGGTCTCGGATGGTGTCCCAAAGCTTGTGACGCACGTGCGGATCGAGACCGATGGTTGGCTCGTCTAAAATGACGAGTTTAGGTGAATGCATCAGAGTGCGTGCAATGAGAAAGCGTTGTTTGTAGCCACCAGACAAAGTAAAAGCGAGCGCTTTTGCATAGGTGCCGAGGTTGAATTTATCCATGAGCTCTCCTGCTTTATCTTTTGCCGCCTTATCCGACATGCCAAAGGAGAGGCCTGAGAAAAAGAGATTGTCTTCTAAATTCATGCGGCGATCAAGATTGGGTTTTTGCGGGCAGAGACCGACTATGCGACGATATGTTGAGAGCTGTTTGAAGATGGATTTATCTTTCCAAAGTACCTCGCCAGTTGTCGGCGGGTGGAGCGATGCAATAATTGATGAAAGTGTGGTTTTTCCTGCGCCGTTGACACCGAGCAGAGTGAGGATTTCACCTTCTTGGATGTCAAGATCAATCCCTTTAAGCGCGCGGGTGACGATCTTTTTCTTTTCGAAATAGCTTTTTGTGAGGTTTGTTATGGTAATCATGGACATAAATTATATTGGTATTTAAAATTTATCGTCAAGTGATTTTTGAATAGGGGAAAATTTATGCGACGCTTAATCATACTGATGCTATGTTCTACTGCTTTGTGTTGCCACCCCATTTATGTGATGGTATGCAATCCCCGTTCTGTAAGCACGGCGATTGAACGCAGCTTTATGGAACGGGGCGATTTGAAGATCTTTCATGAGCCCTTCCAACAGGTTTTTTTGCATCGAGTTTTGGGCGATCAGATCGTTCAAAAATTGGATTTTGAATACCAGAGCCTTGACTACTCTGAAGTGACTTGTGCAATTATGAAAGCTGCTAAACAACAAGCTGTATTCGTAAAAGATATGTCAAACGCTGTATGTGATTTTTTAAAGGAAGACCCTAGCTGGTTGCAACATCCCGATATCCATTTTTTCTTTTTGATCCGCAATCCAGCAAGGACAATAGAGTCCAATTATCGCGCAATTTTGCATCGTTTTCCTAGAGATATTCCAAAGATCGGATTATGGCATCGGTTTGATTTACAGTATGAGCTTTCACAGACAGTTGATGATCCTCTCATTATCGATGCGGATGATTTTTTAACTTGCCCAGAAAGTATGCTGCCCAAGATATGTGATAAGCTAGGAGTGGATTTTAAATCTGCAATGCTTTCTTGGCAGCCCCGAATGCCTCGTGAGTGGGTGCCGTTTGCTCCGTTTCATCAGGATGCTGCAAATTCAAGTAAATTCATGCCTGCAAAGCCCTTAGAAAATCGTTTTCAGCACGTATTAAAAGAGCACTTAAGCGTTCTTGAGGATGCTTATCAAAAGATGCTTCCATTCTATGAAAAACTATATGAGTTGCGCTTAAAAAATTAATTCCTGCGCATGAGAAAATGTGGGCGCTCCATCAAAAGAGTAGAGGTTTTCAGTTTTGATGATGTCGAGGTGAGATAGGGTGGAGAGAAGGTCGATGGTCTCTTTTTGTGTGCAGTCTTTTTTGACAAAACGCGCTCTCCAGTGGTCGACGCAAAAGGTTTGTTTCATGCCGTCTGGAAAGACTTTAACGCCGCGATTGGTGATGAGGTTGAGTTTGAATGGAGCGCAGTCTATGGAGGAGATGGTATTGCAAAAAGTTTCCATGTCGTCTGCAGAGTAAAAGTAAACATCTGTGCCAATGAGCTCCCGCTTTTGCGGCGGTTTAACGGTTAATTTGGGCTTGGCAATACGCGTTCCAGATTTGTAGTCTGCAGCTTTGAGAGTAGAAGGTTTTTCTCCCAGACGTTGGATGACAGCCCCTGCAAATTCTTTTGTTCCCACTTTTTGTTTGCTCACACTTTCGGTGAAGATATCGTAGGTGTGGATGCCATCTTCGATGGTTTTGAGCCAGGCGTTGTGAACATGTGTGGCAATGTCTGGCAGATCGATGTGCAGTAGCATAAGGATGGCACCGTGAAGCAGACCAGAGGGATTAGCAAGGTTTTGGCCGGCACGGCGGGGAGCAGAGCCGTGGATAGCTTCGAACATGGCGCCATGTTCGCCGATGTTTGCAGAGCCGGCAAGGCCCACCGAGCCGCTGATTTGCGCGGCTACATCAGAGAGGATATCGCCGTAGAGATTGGGCATGACAATGACGTCAAAATTTTCAGGCGTATCGGCAAGTTTAGCAGCGCCGATGTCGACGATCCACGCTTCGTTTTCAATATCTGTGTAGTCTTTTGCAACCTTATCAAATACGCTATGGAAAAGACCATCTGAAATTTTCATGATGTTGTCTTTAACAAAGCAGGTGACTTTTTTTCGGTCTCTTGCTTTGGCGTAGTCGAAGGCGTAGCGGCAGATTTTTTCAGAGCCAGGCAGGCTGATGAGTTTTAGAGATTGGGTGACTTCTGGTGTTTGCTGGTATTCGATGCCTGAGTAGAGATCTTCTTCGTTTTCACGCACAATGACTACGTCCATGACGGGATGTTTGGTTTGGATAAAGGGATGGTAGGAGACGCAAGGCCTGATGTTAGCATAGAGACCAAGCGTTGTGCGCACGGTTACGTTTAAGCTTTTGAAACCGCCGCCTTGAGGCGTTGTGATTGGCGCTTTTAAAAAAGCTTTGGTGTTTAAAATAGTGTCCCAGGTTTTGGGCTCAATGCCAGAGTTATGCCCTTTTAAATAAACTTTTTCACCGATTTCGACTTCGTGAATGTCGAGTGGGGCACCAGCTGCATCGAGGATTTTAAGGACAGCATCCATGATTTCAGGACCGATGCCATCACCGTGAGCAACTGCGATTGAGACTTTTTCCTTTGTCATAGCTTTCTTTTATGGGATTTTTATCCCAAAATCAAGCAAAATAGGGATATGTTGAAAGAGTTATTCAGTGAGCAGCGCTCTTTGGTGAATGCATTTTTTGATGCGATCGATTTAGTCGAGGCGCAAAAAGTGCTGGACGCTTGCCTTGCCTGCCAGGGTAAAATTGTCTTTAGCGGTATTGGTAAGAGCGGAATTGTGGCAGAGAAGCTGGCGACGACGCTGACATCGACAGGTACCCAGTCGATCCATCTGCCGCCAACAAATGCTCTCCATGGAGATATCGGCATTGTCGATTCGAAAGATTTGCTTGTCTTGCTTAGCAAAAGTGGGGAGAGCGATGAGCTTTTGGATCTGTTGCCTCTTGCAAAGCAAAGAGGTGTTAAGACGATGGCATGGGTATCTTCTCCAGCTTCTAGACTTGCTAAGCTATGCGATTTTGCGATGACGCTGCCATTAAAAAAAGAACTTTGCCCTTTTGATTTAGCGCCGACGACATCGAGCGCTCTGCAACTTATTTTTGGCGATATTTTGATCGTGGCTTTGATGAAAACCAAAAGTTTTAGTTTGGATGACTACGCGCTCAACCATCCCGCTGGGGCCATCGGTAAAAAAGCGACGATGCAAGTTAGAGATTTAATGCTAACAGGTGATGCTCTTCCTAGGTGCCAGCCTCAGATGTTGTTAAAAGATACGCTCGTTGAGTTGACGCAAAAGAGGTGCGGCTGTGTCTTGATTGTAGATGCTGACCAACTGCTCGGAATTTTCACCGATGGTGATTTGCGCCGCAGCCTGCAAAAAGACCCTGATTGTTTAAACCTGCCCATCGCCGATTTGATGCAAACATCTTTCGAATCGATTGCTCCTTGTGCCTTAGCTTTTGCTGCTCTTAAAGTGATGGAAGGAGAAAAACGCGTTATGATGCTTCCTGTCGTAGAGGGTGGACAGTTAATTGGCCTTATCCACTTGCACGACATTTTGCAAGCTGGATTAAGCAAATAAGTTTTTTTATTTTCAAAAAGTGTGCTTTACATTCCGCCGTGTTGTTTCATGGTAAGATCTTCGGTTCCGTTGCAAGGAATTCACAGTCGAGCCAAGGAATTTTCTTTTTAACCTGAACTCTGGGTTTATATCATTCATCTTCAGGCATCTTAGCCGCCATCTTGCACCCTTTTTGTGCTCATCTATAGCTTTTGGCTATAGAATCGCAAAAAATGGCACAATCTGTCACCTAATCTGCTCTGAATCTA
>JAJFLZ010000026.1 GCA_021772435.1 Chlamydiota bacterium
TAACCTGAACTCTTTCGTTTTGATTGTTTAGATTCAGAGCAGATTAGGTGACAGATTGTGCCATTTTTTGCGATTCTATAGCCAAGGCGCTATAGATGAGCACAAAAAGGGTGCAAGATGGCGACTAAGATGCCTGAAGATGAATGATATAAACCCAGAGTTCAGGTTAATAAGTTCAGGCGCGAATGGCAGGGCCTCGGCAGTAAGGAAAAGCTGCTCGAGCTTTTGAATGCCATAAAACCTCAGATTGAAGTGTTAAATGTCTAATGCAATCAAATAGTAGATTAGTTTATTCGATTATATTTTTTATTTGCTGCGCGTGCTTGTCAGCCACGCAGATAGTAGAGGCTAGAGCGTGCACGCTCTGCAAAACCCAACAAGCCATTTACAGCCTCATAGCGCTTGCCTCTTTGCTTGGATGCCAAACCCAGTCTGTAGACAGGGTCTATCGTTACTCAATCTGACGTTGAAATAAATCCCATCTGCCTATACATAAACGTATTCTTTGTCACTTAAATCTCTTTTGCCCCATTCTTCATATTCGTGTTCCCATAGCTTTTTTAGCCGTACGATGTTTGTTGGAGATAATCCCTTGGCCTGTTCGCCTAGAATCGCCTCTAGAGCTTCTTCCATTCCGTTGGTGGATATTCCTTTGAGATACATCGCTGGGATAAGCGTTTCAATGCTTGGCGTTCGCCTCATGTACGGCGGTAGTATTGCGCTAGTAAATGCTGTTCCTCTTACTCGCGGTTTTTTCACTGTCATTTGCCCAATTCCTGTTTGAATTTGCCTTTCAGGGAGATATCCGTTCCGCTTAACGCCGGTGCTATGACCATTATTTTTGCTTGCCTTAATGAATTCATCAACTTCATTTTCAATTGCTTGCTGGAGCAATCTTCTTGCCCCTTGTTGCAAAATTTCTTCTAAGCTTGTCTGAAATGTTGCCAAACTGTCATTATCTTTCATGAGCGTATACCTCGTGTTTTAAGATTTATTTTTTGTTTCAAATCTTTGAGGATACGCCCCTTTTATTTTTTAACCCAGACACAACTTTCGGTTATACCTCAAAATCATACCTTGTCAATGTAGATGCTGAGCATTATGTGCCAGCCGATGGAAAAGGTGAACTTGATCCTCGCGGCGGGTATTTTAACTATAGGAACTAAGTGTCAATTAATGTTAGATGCTCCTTTTCAATAGAGGTGTATATAGAAGCGTTCTGTCCTTTTCTTTGATTTTTTTACACGTCTATCTAACTGACGTCACAACTCAGATTTAAGATCCATTTAATACAAATTCTTCTATGAAATCTAAGTACCAATTTGTAATTTCTAAAAAACCAATTTCTCGGATAGTAGAATAAAGAAGAGATCCTTCGTAAGGAAACGAAATGAAAGATAAAACGTTTTCTCGAAAAGAGGGGAAATCAAACTGTATCTTGCGCACTGATTGTATAAAAGCGGTTGATCCATTTATCTCGTCCTCCCAAGTTCCCAACTCCTTAAAGTGCTGCTCATTCGATCTTATTGTAGCCTCAAGGGCTTCTAGAAAGGTGTCTATTCGGCCCATTAACTGCGTCTCACGGTTGCTCAGGATCTGTTGTCTTGAGCATAGACTGTCACATGACCCCAATACAGTTGGGATTTTTGTAGTATCCTCAATTTTTGTTTTAGGCAACAGGGCGTGAATAAGGGTGTGGTGAATCAACTGGTGATAAAACTGGATGGAGTAAAGATAAACAGAAGCAGAAGATAGCGGGGCGCAGGAAGTGCCTAAATACTTGTTGGACTGGCAAGTTCTCAGCTGACTTTGAAAAGAATAGAAAGTATTAAAGGCTTTTTCCATTCTATGTTTTAACTCTGTTATTTTGTCGTTCGGTGAGGAAACAGCGAGGAGGTTAATGTACTCGTCTAATTTCGATTGTAGTTCAATATCCAGACTTTTAGCTGCTTCAATAGATTGGTCACATTGAATAAATGTGGGTGAGTCTATGGTTTGAACAAATATTGGGTCACTAGATGAGTGAAGCGCTATTCCTAGCAAAGACAATAAGCAACCTATTAAAAATTGCCTCATTTTAACCTCCGACGTTTATTTTAGATGCAGACCTTTCTTTTATATTAGCAGCTTCTTGAACCACTTGCGAACAACTTCGTTACGCTCGAAGCTTACCTGTGATCTACTGTATTGTTTGTCTTCGACAATTTTTTTCCAGTTTTGCTCTTTTATAAGAGGTGGGAGTTTTTCCCATTTGTTATGTATCCCTGCTACGCCAGCATTGTATGTTAAATCTAACAAAGCAAGTTGGGCAGGCTGAGGAAAATCATCAAAATCAGCGAATTTGTCCACTTCCCCATTCAAGCAGGCTCTTCTCGCATCTACACGAAAGAGCAGTATTACGCAAAAGTTTCTCTCTTAAAAAAGATCGTGCCAAACTCCACCCTTGGCACTGATATCATCGTTGGATTTCCTACCGAGACCGAAGAAGAATTCCAGGAAACGCTCGATGTTTTCCGCGATATCCGCTACTCTGTAGCCTTTCT
>JAJFLZ010000027.1 GCA_021772435.1 Chlamydiota bacterium
GTTTTGATTGTTTAGATTCAGAGCAGATTAGGTGACAGATTGTGCCATTTTTTGCGATTCTATAGCCAAGGCGCTATAGATGAGCACAAAAAGGGTGCAAAATGGCGGCTAAGATGCCTGAAGATGAATGATATAAACGAAAGAGTTAAGGTTATTATCACAGAATTCTATAAAATTGTCAATTAAAAAAACATTTACCTTAAATGTTATAATTCATATGGTAAGGATAGATTAAAATAATTTCTTAACAGGCGTTTTTTATGAAAAAATACTTAGTCCTTATCTTAGCTAGCGTGTGGGCTTTAGCACCTATGCATGCAGCCGAAGCCGATGCTACATACTTTGAAGACTGCTGCGAGGTCAGTCCAATTATGCCACCACCAACTAACTGCTCAGATGCTGAAATCCAGAAAATTGGCATGTCGATGATGGGATTTGGCTTAGCGTTAATTGCCGCAATTGCCATAGTAGCAGGCACATACGAGCCAAGCACCGGAAGTAGCACGAGCAACTAATGCGTAAAATACTAATTATTACTCTTTTAATACTATCTCCTCTAGCCTCTGCAGAGCATAAGCGTACCGCTAAAAGGCGTGATATAGCAGCCACCGTCGGCCTATTTCTCCTATCGGCGATCACCTTGGGTTATGTTGCATCCACTTCCCACAAATAAGAAAATCGGATAGAGTAAACAAAAAAAGGAGAACACCTCATGAGTCAGCTGGACCATCTTTCGAAAATGACCACGATTGTTGCCGATACAGGCGAAATTGAAGAGATCAAACGCTACAAACCCACTGACGCCACGACCAACCCATCCTTGATCCTAAAAGCTGCGCAAATGCCTGAATACAAAAGCTTAGTAGATGACGCCATCAGCTACGGCAAGGGGCAAACCTCTCTCATACTCGACAAAATCTTCGTCAACTTTGGCTTAGAAATCCTCAAAATTGTTCCGGGAAGAGTATCTACTGAAGTCGATGCCAGGCTTTCCTTTGACAAAGATGGAAGCATTCAAAAAGGGCGCGAGCTGATCAAACTCTACAACGATGCTGGAATTGCCAATGAGCGCGTACTTATCAAGCTTGCCAGCACTTGGGAAGGTGCTGCGGCTGCAAAAATATTAGAAAAAGAAGGTATCCACTGCAACATGACACTCATGTTCTCGCTTCCGCAAGCCATAGCCTGCGCTGAGTCCCATGCAACACTCATCTCCCCTTTTGTCGGTCGCATACTCGACTGGTACAAAAACGCTGAGGGCAAAGACTACACATCTTCAGAAGATCCAGGTGTGCTGTCTGTCTCTGAAATCTACAACTACTACAAACGCTACGGCTACAAGACGCAAATCATGGGAGCCTCATTTCGCAACAGCGGCGAAATTCTAGAACTTGCCGGATGTGATCTGCTCACCATCGGCCCACAATTCTTAAAAGAGCTGGGTGAAACAGAGGGAGAGGTACAGCGCAAGCTCGATCCAGAAATAGCCAAAAAAGCGCAAGTTGAAAAGCAAGATATCGACGAAAAAACCTTCCGCTATCTACTGAACGACAATGCTATGGCATATGAAAAACTCGGAGAAGGCATCCGCAAATTTGCAGCTGACATTGTCAAACTCGAAGAGTATATCAAATCCTTGATCTAAATCTTTTCTTTATCTAATCTCGCATAGATGAAGAAATTATTCCTGCTCATTGCAATAGTTGCTAGTGTTTGTGCACGTGAGCCAAAATTTGCGAACGTTCAGGACGCTTTGATATTCATCTCCCCGCCAAGAAGCGGAACGCATGTGACCAATCTAGCACTTCAGCTCTACACCCACCGTCCTTACTACCGCTATGAAAACAACATGTTTCAAAACGTTCAACATTGCGACATACGACCCAACTTTAAAAAACGACCTTATTTTCACACTCACTTTGCAGCAAATCTAGCCCACGTCGATAAAGCATCCAATCAACTACTCTTGCTTATGCGCAATCCAAAGGAGCTTGCCATTCGCTACACAAAAGGCGAGCTTTTAAAAGCCAAAATCCAATGCACCGAGCAAGCGATTGAAGAAAACCTTCTAAACATAGAACGTTACCATATCCCCATCCATCTGCTCAAAGCTTTTAATGAGTGGCACGAGGACAAACGGCTACTAATCACATACGAGGATATGTTAAGCACTCCTCAAAAGACCATCGAGCGCATCTTAGCTTTTCTAGATGAGCCAAGCAGCGAAGTTAAAAGCCTACTGCCAACATTCGAAAGACATAAAAAACAGCTAATAAAAAACTACGAAAAAACTTTTAAAGCCTTTGGGGGCTCGATGTCCAAAGGTCAAACCCTCGATTACCACACGCAAAACATATCCCTGCAAATCCTCATTCAAGCAGATGACATGCTCAAACAAACCTATCCCCACCTTTGGGAAAAATATCTATCAAGATACGCAACAAAAAGTGAAATTCCTCTATGAAAAGAATGATAAGTCTTACCTTTATTTTAACCTTTACTCACATATACTCCCAAACTATTCAACCATCACAAATACAAAATTCACTTATTTGTATGTCGCCTGGGCGTGGTGGCACGCATTTACTGCGCCTCGTTTTGCAGCAGTACACAAAGAGGCCATTTTACCGCATCTTAACCAAACCTTCCCGTCCATTTGCTTTAAAGCCGGTACAAATTCTAGATATCGTACCTAGCAAAAACAAACGTCCATTCTATCACACGCATTGCGGGGAAAAATGCCAACTGATCGATCCTACAACCAATCAACTTGTTCTCATCACTCGCAACCCCAAAGAGCTTATGGTCAGCCGTGCTAAGCGAGCTATAGCAAAAAAACAACTGTCACTCTGCCAAGATGAAGTGAAAATATTCATCACCAATTTCATTTTAGACAAAGCCAACTACAAGCGGCCGATGGCCCAACTACAGGCCTTTGACACATGGCCTGAAAGCAAACGTTACCAAATCACGTATGAAGACCTACTTTTCGATCAACAAAATAGTATAGAAAAGCTCATGACTTTTCTTGGAGAAGATCCAAAAATAGTTGAACCTGGCCTCAAAAAATTAGAGCAGCTGCAAAAGCAATCGATCATGCTCTACAACCAGACCTGTAAAAGAACTGGAGGCTCGCTCTCAAGTGGCATTGCAGCCATCTTTCATTCAAAAGATCTATCAAAAGAAACACGATTAGCCGTCGATGCCTTATTGCAAACAAACTACCCCAGGCTGTGGAAAAAATATCTCAGCCGTTATAAAGAAGATTCCTGAAAACGTTTGAGGTATTTATCATTTAATGGACCCGCAAGATCTTGCATCACCTCATCCATTTGCATCAGGATTTCCCTTGAGATTACGATTCTTCGTACCGTTTTAAATATTTTTCGTACAGGCACCCAGCTTCTTCTTTCATGAGGGCATCCATCTCTCGTAAAACGTGTTTAGGGATGTTCTTCGTGTGATAAATGGGTAAGCCGTGTGAGATAGTTTTTGCAGGTGTTCTAGCAAAGGACTTTTGTCTATGCATTTCAATGTTTTCAAGAAATTCCGGCAAGCGATCTAAAGGTTCTTCGATAAAATTTAAAATCGTTGTGAATGTAGCTTCCGGGTTTGTCATCATATCTTCGTAATAACCTGAACTCTTTCGTTTTGATTGTTTAGATTCAGAGCAGATTAGGTAACAGATTGTGCCATTTTTTGCGATTCTATAGCCAAGGCGCTATAGATGAGCACAAAAAGGGTGCAAGATGGCGGCTAAGATGCCTGA
>JAJFLZ010000028.1 GCA_021772435.1 Chlamydiota bacterium
GATAACAGGCTTATCGCATCCAAGAGTTCATATCGACGATGCGGTTTGGCACCTCGATGTCGACTCATCGCATCCTGGGGCTGTAGAAGGTCCCAAGGGTTTGGCTGTTCGCCAATTAAAGCGGTACGCGAGTTGGGTTCAAAACGTCGTGAGACAGTTTGGTTTCTATCTGCTGTGGGCGTAGGATACTTGAGAAGAGCTGCTTCTAGTACGAGAGGACCGAAGTGGACGAACCAATGGTGTTCCGGTTGTTCTGCCAAGGGCATTGCCGGGTAGCTACGTTCGGAAAGGATAAGCGTTGAAAGCATCTAAACGCCAAGCCTCCTTCAAGATAAAGTATCCCAATCAGACCAGTCGAAGACTACGACATTGATAGGCTGGAGGTGTAAGTGCAGTAATGCATTAAGCTAACCAGTACTAATTGGTCGATTGACTTGATCACTTTTTTGTATTTACAAAATAGTAGATTGGTCGCTTTTAGAAAACATAACTTATCATACCAATCCTTTTTACAATTTTTCTTGGTGGCTTTGGAGAAGAGGCAATACCTGATCCCTTACCGAACTCAGAAGTCAAGCTCTTCATCGCCGATGGTACTACACTCAAGAGTGTGGGAGAGTAGGACGCCGCCAAGTCTTTCTTTTGCGCTGTATCTATTGATACAGCGCTTTTTTTTATGTTTGATTAGGTTTTAATTAGAGTTATTTTATCAAAAAGTCTTAATAACCTGAACTCTGGGTTTATATCATTCATCTTCAGGCATTTTAGCCGCCATCTTGCACCCTTTTTGTGCTCATCTATAGCGCCTTCGCTATAGAATCGCAAAAAATGGCACAATCTGTCACCTAATCTGCTCTGAATCTAAACAATCAAAACGAAAGAGTTCAGGTTAATATCAGCCACTTGGGATATTTACCCCCTATTTTCAACGAATAAACGTAAAATTTACCCCCTAATTCCTACAGATTTCTGTAAAATTTACTTCCTTTTGAAGTTAAGTCTAAAGCAGCAGGTCATTTGAACCCCTACATTTATTTTTGAATGAGCGGAATTTACCCATAGGTGAACAAGCTTAAATGAGCATTTGAATATATCAACCCTCTCTTGCAGAATTTTTTTGTATGCACTATAACGGGAGTATGAGAATCAGTACTATTGTGATTGTCCTTCTTTTGCTTGTTGTGATGTACATGGGTGGTGAATTTACCCAAGTCGGGATGGATTGGTACCGCACGCTTAAACGGCCACCAGGCGTCCCACCTGGCTATGTCTTTAGTTTTGTGTGGCTGTTCATTTATACTTTGATTGCGATTTGTCTAATGCGCGTTTGGAAATCTAAATCTAAGCCATTTGGCGCTATTATGACTTTGCTTGCCTTGAATGGAGTCTTAAATTTGGCTTGGAGTTATTTGTTTTTTACAAAAAAACTGATGCTTGTGGCTTTTATCGATTTGACGCTTTTGTGGGTTACAATCTGTGCCTTGATCTGGCTGCTTTTGAAAACATCGCGCTTAAATGCTTATCTACTTGTTCCTTACGCCCTCTGGGTTGCCTATGCCGGCTATCTTAATTTAGGTTTTTGGTTTTTAAACCACTGACTTGAAATTTAGTCTCCGATCGTGAATGTTACGCGTAGGGGATAGTTGTGTTTAAAAAAGCCATTTTTGGATTTCTTTGCTGCGCTGGGGTTTTTGCTTCTCAGGATTATTGTGATCTGGGACCTAGTAGTAGAGCCTCTGTTGGTACGCGGCAGGGCGAGGGTGTTGGCTATAAGGAAGGCTACTCGTCTCTAGATGTTTTTCTAACGCCTAATTGGACCAAGTCGTTTCAACCGTTTGCCGATGCTAGGGGCCACATTTTCAATAATGGGTATTATGCTGGCAATTTTGGAGTGGGCGCTAGGTATCTCACGAAGTGGGATTGGGCTTTTGGCGCAAATATGTATTATGATTTTCGCACGGTGGAAAAGCTTAACCCCAGTCAGATCGGCAGCGGATTAGAAGCGCTCTCGCGCTATGTGGATTTTCGGTTTAATGGCTATTTCCCAGTGGCGGATACGGAGAGAAAAGGCCCGGCTAGAATTCAGCGTGTCCAGGGCAATCAGATTATTGTTAAACGCCATTTAGCAGCTGCTTATACTGTCATCAATGGAGAGGTTGGTTTTCCCATTCGTGGTTTTTTTGATCCGATTAATCTGTATATGGCTTTGGGGCCTTACTATTTGTTCCGCAAAGAGATCGACCAGTTCAATTTTGGCAACGCATTCGGAGGTGAGATTCGCCTGAATATGCGCGTTTTAGATGGCTTGGATCTAGGCGGCAATTTTTCGTACGATCGGTTGTTTAATGGTCGCATTAATGGTTATATTGCTTTTAGCTTTCCGTTTGGGCCTGCAACTTTGCGCTATAATCAGGCGCGCTGGAAGGAGCGGTATCCGTCAAAGTATTGTAGCGATGCTGCTTGGCGCCAGAGAATTCTCACGCAACCTGTAGCGCGCCATGAGATTATTCCCATCAAGGCAAAAACACTGAAAGGTGCAGGTGTCGATCCACTGACTGGCAATCCATTATCGCTTGTGTTTGTGAATAATTTAGCTCCTTGGCTTGGCAATGGAACTTTTACTGCACCGTTTCAATCACTTGCGCTCGCCCAAGAGCATAGCCAGCCAGATCAGGTTGTCTATCTCATGAGTGGTGATCCCTATTATGAGTCGATCACTTTAAAGCCTGGTCAATCCCTGCAGGGATCAGGTCAGCCACTTGCGGTAGAAGATACGTATTACCCAGCTTATACAGAAAGCGGTCCATTGCTTGTTAGTCAAGATCACCCAGCTGTGACGCTAGTAGATAGCGGTTCTGTCGCGGGTATTAGCATTGAAAGCGAAAATGCTTGGGGAATAGATGCAAGAAATTGTCATGAAGCAATCATCAAGCAGGTTCATTTTACAGGCGGAGATCTTGGAGGCGTGATTTTTGACGGAGCGCCTCCTGGGGTCAAAGCGGTAGAGGAGTGTTTGTTTTCAGGATTTAAGCAAAAAGCAACTGCTATTAGCGCCAAGAATCTCATCGGTAGCGAAGTGCGCATTCGCGAGAATTTCATCGGCTCTATGCACACCGGCATTGATTACAGCGGTCCGTCCTTTTTTCATATCCGTGCTAATAACTTGTCACAGCTGCGAAATGCTGTAAGGGGAGCGCTGGATCACGGCAGGAGCTATTCGATTATCGCCTATAATGAGCTGTCTGCTTGCAACGTTGGCATCCATTTCGAAGCGTTGACAACCGGATTAGCCCAGTTGCAAGTGGAATATAATCGCGTTCATACCAGAGATCGTTTTAATGATGCTATGCTCTTGACTGTAGGAGGTAAAATGCAACCTGGCAAGATGGAGGCTTTTGTTGCTGGAAATTCTTTTCATGGTGCTGATGTGGTCATTAAAACCCAGCACGAAAAAAGCGATTTAGTTTTGCGTTTTGAAAATAATTTTTCGAATGTTAATTACGCATTAATTAATTATGAAAGTAAAGCTTCAATTTTTAATGTAGATTCGTTAAATAAAGAAGAAGGTGGGGTGGAAGACTTGAATCAAGCGGGCTCTGTGCTTATTCCTTTTGAACCTGTGCACTTTAGAATATATGATCAAGGCCCCCGTTTTTTTACTCCTTTTGAAGGGTTTGAAGAGGATCGGAAGTGAAATTTAAAGTATTTATCGCTTTGCTCTATGTTAGTTGCTCATGCTTTGCATCGTATAGATCAGATCTGCGTATGCAGCTTGAGATGTATCGCTATAATCAAAAATCGCAATGTATTTACGATGGTTATCTAGCAGCTGGTGAGATGTTACGCGAAATGGAAGTGCTGCCGATCGAATTTACCAAGGATCAATTCCAGGAGTGGTTTGAAAAGCAATTTATTCACGCTAGACGCAGCGTCTACTTTCGCTACCCCAGTATCCGCATGGAAACAGTCAGGGAGCTATGTGCTTTTGCAGACTACAACAAACTGCCCACGCCGACTAAAATCGATATCAAGTACAGCGCCTTTATCAAATGGAAAAAAAACTTATCCCCCTACAGCTTAGATGCGCAGCTCGCACTTGAAATCGACGAGGTGTTTTTTGAGCAGGGCAGCCGCGGTGATTTCAAAACCATCCAAAGTGCTATCCGCTCGGTCATAGATAGCAGCGATTGTCATTTGGAAACAGCGCTTGCATTAGAGAAAGTGGCAGGTATGGAGGGCTACCACCAACTCAATGAGCAGCTTAGCTCTTTACGCGGCTGGCAAAACAGGCTAGATGTAAATCCACACTCTCCGCTCTATGCCTTATCAGAACGTATGGCAAACGAAATGGAGGCAATACTACTCTATGGTGGTGGAAGCGACGAGTTCGATGCTTGGGTGCTCAGCACATTTGGCGGCAGCGAATCGCCGTACTTCCAATACCCAGGGATTACGCAACCTGAACTGACAAATCTTTTCGCATTTTCTGGATTGCCAAAACCCGTCGGTCCATCGCAGCTTGATCTAATCAAACAAGAAGTTGTTGTTTTCCTAACTAGAACTCAGATCCACGATGCTGACAAGCAGCTCTTTGAGTCTTTATTGCAAGAGATTGATCATCAAAGATCGTTGCCTGACCTGCAATCTTGGTATGACTTAACTTATGTGCAAGCTGATCATAATATTTACCTAGACTATCCTGGACTATCTCACCACGCGGCTCAGCACTTTGCCAGCATTCTTCAAGTCGATACGCCAAGGGAGCCTGAAAAAACCGTAAGCGATCCGCCGCCTGCCCCTTACAGCCCGCCGTGCAAAGTTGGCCCAAACTCTCGCATCGCACTGCTCCACCGCGCTGGCGATGGCGTGGGCTATAGCAAAGGCTATTCAACAGCAGCCGTTTTTTTAACACCTAACTGGAATCGCAACTTTCAACCGTTTTTAAACGTGCAAGGTCACATTTTCAACAATGGCAAATGGGCCACAAACCTAGGTATTGGTTCTAGATGGCGCGTAGGGGAGTCTCCTTGGGTTCTAGGTGGCAATTTTTACTACGACTGGCGGCAGATTACAAACGCATTTTCACCGCATCAAATGGGTGTAGGTGCCGAGGTGTTAAATCCTTACCTGGATTTACGTGTCAATGGCTATATCCCCATCGGTACTACAAGCAAGGCCCAGCAGGGTGTTTTTGACACTTTTTCAGGACATAACGTTTTTTGCACAAACGATGCTTTTGCCGCTCTATCGACCATTCAAGCCGAAGTCGGCTCCTACTTGCCCGGGTGGTTTCGCTATTTTGATATGTACGCTGCGATCGGCCCCTACTACCTCTTTGAGCGCAACGTTGCAGGTGTCACACTCGGCAATGCTTTAGGTGTTAAGGCCAGGCTTTCTGCCAAACTCTACGATGGCATCGAAGCTGGATTTGACATCACCTATGATGACATTTTTAACACAAGACCGCAAGGCTACATAGCCCTGAGCTTGCCTCTTGGTCCCACAAACCTGCGCTCTGAAGGCTCGCGGTGGAGCAAGCGTTACCCATCGCAACACTGCGATGGCGAAGCTCTCATCCAACGGCGCCTCACTCAAGATGTTGAAAGAAACGAGATCATCCCTGTGCAAAAAGCCAAAAGGCGCTTCATCGGCATCGACCCTAGAACGGGCGATCCGCTCTTTTTTGTTTTTGTGAACAATACATCTAGCAGCAACGGAACATTTGAGAGCCCTTATCCAACAACGGCGCTTGCGCAAGCAAACTCCAACCCAAACGATGTGATCTACGTCTTCCCAGGTGATGGCACAACCACAGGCTACGCCACCACCCTCACGCTTCAGTCGGGTCAAATCTTACAAAGCGCCACCAAAAAATTCGATTTTCTCGGCATGACCATTCCGGCGCAAACAAAGGGTAACAATCCCCAGCTTACAAGTGGAGCTGGCGATGCGATCGTTTTAGCAAACAACACCATCGTTAATGGCTTTACCATCACAGGTGCTTCAACAGACGGCATCGACGCTAGCAGTGCAACGAATTTCACGGTTTTAAACAACATCATCACAGCAAATGCAGACAACGGGCTAGATGCAACTGGCGGGCCAGCTGGTCTAAAAGCAATCATCAACAACCACTTCCTCGGTGACAACACATCAGGCGCCCCAGCAAACTCTGAGATCTTAGCAAGTCTTGCCTCTGGGACAACGCTTGCCATCGTACAAAACCGCATCGATCCTGCTCTGATGGCAACCTTTGGTGTGAACGTCACAGACATCAACGAAAACTGTGGGTTGCTCGTCCGCGATAACCACATCTGCAACTACATCGGCGGGGGATTTCTCACATCTGGCGCTGCATCCATTACTTCAACACCCACGGGATCCATTCCTGCAAAAATATCTCTGATTGGTAACTCGCTTCAAGGGTTAACCTCTGGCGCTTATGCAGTCGTTGCAAGCAGTGGAAACAACATCATTCAGATCAACAAAAATGGGTTTGACTCTCACTCCTTTTTCCATACCTTTGTCTCCATCACATCGCCCGATCGCACGATCTTGCAAACCAATGACAACAACTACGGTAATTCCGGGATTGCGTTTGGTCAATCCGTTCTCCACGGGGGAGCAGCAGGTCAGCTTTGCCAACAAGTCAAGGGTAACATAAGCGCTCCAACAGATGGTCTTCTCTTTAGCAACGGGACAGGCATGGCTGATCTTTTCCAAATCGAATCATCCACTGGCACAGCAGCAGGTGTGCAAGCTGCCAATGAGGGGGAAGCTACCTTTGCAGGCACATTTAACTTTGTGCCGCCAGGGACAGCGTGTCCGTAACAGCTAGAGCAAAAGATTTTTGAACCTCGAAAGTGCGCTCGTGAGTAAACTCTAGTGTATCTAATTTGACAATGGGAGCGATCTCTCTTGCTGTTGAAGTAAAGAAAGCTTCTTGGCACTCATTAAGCTCTGCGTAAGCTAGAGGGCGCTCTTGCACCTCCATCAAATCCTTTGCTACCTCGATCACAAAAGCTCTTGTAACGCCTTGTAAAACGCCTGATTTAGGAGTAATGAGAACATCATTCTTAATCGCAAAAAAATTCTCTCTAGCACCTTCTAAAACAAACCCGTGATGATCTAAAAAAAGCACCTCATCAAACCCGTTTGCTTGCGCTTTTTTTCTCTCCAAAATAGCTGGCAAATAATTCAAAGTTTTACACTCTGGCAAATAGCGCTCATAAATAGACGTTGCAACGGTTAACGGACCACAATACGCCTTTGGCTCACTTGCGATCAAAGCAAAAAGCGGCCTATCTCCAGGATCAAAACCATTTTGCGAACTACCTCCGGTTAAAATCATCTTGACATTGCCATCTTTTAAGCCATTTTTTTTAAACAACTCGTAACACAGCCGCTCAATCTCATCTTGAGAATAGGGCACGGACAAACCAATAGCCTTTGCAGACTGAAAAAAGCGTTTGATATGCGTATCTAAATGAAAAAAACGACCGTGATACGTTCTGGTAAATTCAAACACACCAAAACCTCTAAGCACCCCTAAATCCAGTAAAGGCACCTTAGCATTCGATACAAATTCATCACCAACAAAACAAACCATAACCACATCCTAATACCTCTCTAACTACACCACAAGCAAAACTTTTTAGCATGCGCAAATTAAAAAAAGACTTGCACATTTGCAAAAAACCTATTATGGAAATAAATAGAAAAATAAATGTTTCACGTGAGGGAGGAAAAAGGAACATGGCACTAAATGATACGGTCAAAAAACTACACACACTTTTAGCTGAAGTGGGCGCAGACTTAACAAAATCTGAGGGCGGAAACAGCGCAGCAGCTCAAAGAGCGCGCACTGGGACAATTAAGCTAGAAAAACTAGGCAAACTCTTTCGAAAAGAGTCTGTGAAAGCAAGTAAGGGCTCTAAAGGTAAGAAAAAGCCAGCTGCTAAGAAAAAAGCGCCAGCTAAAAAGAAACCTGCAGCCAAGAAAAAAGCCGCGCCGAAAAGAAAAGTAGCAGCTAAGAAAAAGCCAGCAGCTAAGAAAAAAGCGCCTGCCAAGAAAAAAGCAGCGCCGAAAAGAAAAAAAAGATAACAGCTTAAGCTTATTTGCTAGATGTGTTATGGTCTCTGTCTATGGCAGAGGCCCTTTTTTTAGACATCAAAGAATTTACAAAGCGGGGATGGGGCAAAGGAGACGGCTTTGAAGTCTTTGGCGCGCTTCCTGGCGATCAGATCGAGGCGAGCAAAATTCGGCGCCACAAAGCAAAACTACAAAGCATTATCAAACCCGCAAAAAACCGCATCGCACCGAAATGCAAACACGTCGGAATCTGCGGTGGTTGCGCCTTCCAGCAGCTAGACTACAAAGCACAGCTAGACTACAAACAAAACAAACTTGCAGAGCTCTTTAATCAACCCATTCAACCCATCATCCCGTGTGATCCTCCATTTGAGCACCGCAACAAAATGGAATACACCTTCTCGCAGGACAAAGCAGGGCAAAAATTTTTAGGACTGCACATGCCCCAAGCAAAGGGGCGCGTTATCAACCTCGAAGAATGTCATCTCACATCGCCATGGTTTTCTCAAACACTCAATGCTGTGCAAACATGGTGGGGAAACTCAGACATCAAAGCCTTTCATCCTCACTCTGGCACTGGAACCTTGCGCACGCTCACTCTGAGAGAAGGCAAGCGCACTGGAAACAAAATGGTCATTCTCACCACCTCCTCCAAAGCGCGCGATGCGCTTACAAAACAGCAAATCTTTGAATTCAAAAACCTCTTTGAAAAAAATACCTCAGTCTTTCTCGTCCTGCACCAAGCTGTCAAAGGGCATCCGACACAATTCTTTGAGATGCATCTGTCTGGACCTGATCACATCATCGAAGAGCTGCACATCAAAGATCGCATACTAAAATGCAAAATCAGCCCATTATCCTTCTTCCAGCCCAACACCTTTCAAGCTGAAAAACTCTATGCAGAGGCTCTAACTGACGTTTCGGGACCTGTACTTGATCTTTATGCGGGCTCGGCAACACTTGGCATGCTCTTTGCGCCAAAAGCTTCCCAAGTGACCTCTGTTGAGCTTAGCCCCTACTCCATCTTAGATGCCGAAGACAACCTCCAACTCAACGGCATTAACAACCTAAAACTCATCCGCGGCGACGTGGCAGAGCTTCTTCCAACACTATTAAAATCAGAACTTGTCATTGTCGATCCTCCAAGACCTGGTCTTGGGCCCATAGCCTGCTCACATCTGACCACCCTAGCGCCTCAAAAAATTCTTTACATCTCCTGTAATCCAGACACCCAAGCCGATGATCTTAAACGACTCAAAGACTACCGGATTACCTCAATGCAGCCAGTCGATCAATTTCCGCATACGCCCCACTGTGAAAACATTGCACACCTTGAGCGCATATGATATAATAGATAAAAATTAAGCTTTAACAGGGAATCAATTATGTTCAATTTACTAGCACAAGCAGCAGCGCCTGCGCAAAACCTCTGGCAAACAGTCATGATGATTGGTGTTGCCGTTGTCTTCTTCTACTTCATCCTATGGCGTCCGGAAAAAAAGCGCCGCAAGTCAATGGAAACCAAGCGTAGTAGCATGCAAAAAGGGGATCAAGTCACAGCAATGGGAATCATTGGAAAAGTTGTTAAAATCGATGAGATGACAATAACCATCTCGACTGGTGGCGATACCAAAATCGAAATCCTAAAAGCAGCTGTTACAGACGTTACGCCAGCTACAGCTAAATAATTTTAGGAATTTTCCTAAACAAATTCAAAGCCCGCCCGATTGTTTTTAGATTGGCGGGTTTTTTCCTGCTTTGAGCCGCCTGTTTAAAAAAGTGACTCAGTGGGGTAAGACGTTTAGGTATTTGCACATTTGACTCATTTAGTTGATTTGAATTATTAAACCTATCTGGAAACTTTCGATCAAACATACTAAAAGAAGTTAAACTGGGGTTCACTCCAGTTTTGGGTTGTTTTGCAGGCTTTCTCTTCTCTATGCGCGTTTGTTTTTCTGACTTTAAATCTTTAAGCTCGGTCTTTAAATTTTTAATTTTATCGCGGATAGCGCCAGCCTCGATGGCATTATAACTAGGTTGCTGAGTTAATCTAGATATTGCAGTGTACAAAGGTGTCAGGGAAGCTTTTTTCAGTAAACGATTGATTTCAAAACGCGTAGCGCGCATCTTCTTTTCCAGCTCAAAATCGGTCAACTGCGTATGCTTCAAAGCCTTTGCAGCTGCAGGCTTTGGCTGCACTTCATCATTTTGTGCTGCTTGTAAAATAACACGCGCCTTACTTGATTCAGATTTTGGCTTTTCATCTGCAGCTTTTCCACTTTCAGTTGTCGGTGCATTTTGGTGACTTTGTGTTCGCAAATTTTCAAGTGTTTTTTGAATCTCATCATTATGACTACTCTGCGTAGAACTAGAAGATGAGACGATAGACTGTGCCAAACGAGCCCCATTTGCTGTCTTACGTAAATCCTCTTGAGGATTAGTTGGCGACTGATTGTTAGTCATAAAAGCATTTTGCGTGACAGGAGCGAGTCCTTTTTTAGCATCTGCAATAGTCTTAGGCAAGGAGTTAGAAGGTGGTGTATATGCAGATCCGATATCTTCGCCAAGTCTCCCGGTTTTTTTCAGTTGGTCTTGTCCAAAAGGAGGAGGCGTTTGTTGTTCAGGAAGCTGAGGATGGCCAGGTGGCTTTATAAATGAAGGACTTGGCAGCTCAAAACGGAACTTTTTCACGCGTTCCACGAGCTCATCACAGTGTTTGGAATTGGCATGAGTTAAATCGATTGTTTCGCCATTATACAAAAGCATTGCTCTATTATGATAAATGCGGAGCTTAAAATGTCCCTTAACACTCTTAAATTGCTGCATAGCAATAAGATGGGTCATCTGCTTGTCAATTCCACGATGCTTATCACGCATTAACTGCTCTAATGGGTCTCCAAGGTGAATATGCTGCCCAAACGCAATACGATTAATTTCTAGGCCTTTATATTTCATATAATATATCCATTTTATAATAATTATTATACTATAACTATAAATAAAAATATACAAAATAATTAAACAATTTAGTAATTAAGAGTTAATACCCTCATTGAGCAGTTAGGGTGAGCAAAGATGTTTAAGATTTTGATTTCCAGTAGAGTAAAAAAATGCGCGGCCATATTCATAAATATTGCGAGCATTTTTTAATTCGCTGGGGATTAAAAGATTAAGCATATTTTCCATCATAATTGCTCAATGTGGGTTAATAGGTTGTGATTGCGCGTATTTAGAGGCTATGAGATGATGCAAAACATGGAATGGTTCAACAATTCATTTGTCCTGAAAGGAGGTCTGGCAACCCTCATCATGATACTAGCACTTTTTGTTGCTAAGCTCATGACAGCCAGGTACATACGTAATGCTGAGCGCAACTGGACCTCCCAGCAACGCCTACGCTGGATTGGCTATGTGCGCAACATCTTCTTAGGCTTGCTTGTTTTTGGCCTCATCTACGTGTGGGGAGAAACCATCCATGGCCTGGCCATGACCTTCTTTGCCATGGCCTTTGCAGCTGTCTATACGATCAAAGAAATGTTCATGTGCCTAAATGGCACATTCTTAAAATTTCGCGGCAACCATTTTGAAATTGGCGATCGCATCAAAGTCGGTGAAATTAGAGGTGATGTTATTGACTCTACGCTACTTACAACCACATTAGTAGAAATTGGCAGGGGAGCTGCAAACCACCAAATGACAGGCAAAAAAATCGTCCTTCCTAACTCTTTATTCCTCGACAAACCCGTCATCAACGAATCCTTTCTCCAAAACTACTACATCCACAACATCACCATCCCTCTCCACATCCGTGACGACTGGAAAAGAGCCAAAGAGATTCTGCTCAAAATTGCCCTCGACGAATGCGCCCCTTACCTTGAACAAGCACGCAGTCGCATCCGCAAAATGGAGCGCACGCGCTCACTCGAGCTGCCCTGCGTAGAGCCCAAAGTCTCCATCCAGATGCCCGATCCCGACACCATCCACCTGCATCTCCGCATCCCATCGCCCATGCACCTAAAAGAGCGCCTCGAGCAGGTCGTTGTGACTCACTTCCTCGATCAATTCTTCTCTTCAGACACCAAAGATCCTGTATCTCAAGACATTATCGCTGATTTAAAATAATATCTTTATTTTAATTAAACAATTTGTTATAATACTTATTAGTTAATAATTAAAAATAAAGGTATTAATCATGTCTGGGTCAATTAATTTAAGCTTAAATGACAATATTTATTCAGTATTCAGAGATTTAAAATAGGATAACTTATGTCTACGATTGGATTAGAAAAAAATATTTATGATGTAACAAGTTTTTTAGGTAGACCTGGGTGTTTTCCTGTTAAAGGAGGAAAAAATCGTGAAACAGTTATTTCCAAAAATGTTGTTTCCAACCTGCAAAGTGCAGCTAAACTTGCTGCAGCCAATAATGTTTCAAAAGACCATCTTACAAACATAAAAAATAGAGCGAAAATTCAAACTGTAGCTCTGCTTGTTTTTGGGATTGCATTAATAGCTTTTGCGGCAACTACAGTTTCCTTACCCATCTTGACTGGGATTTTAGTTATCCTTGGAGTAGGTATTGCCATCTTTTCTCGAATTCCAGCTAGAGTGCTTCCTGAGATAGAGCAAAACCTAGTGAATGTAAACAACAAAAAAGTAAAAATCGAAGCTTTAAAAAGAGCAGAAGACCGAGATATTAAAAAGAATAAAATACGGTTAAATAAGCCTAATCGTTTACTTGCCCAAAGAATAATTGATCATCACGTTCTAAAAAAAGAGCAAGAAAAATTTCTATATGCTCGTATGTTAGTAGATCAAAATAATTTACAAAAAAAGAGGTGGATAATATGAACACAAAACTAAGTATACAAGATAATATTTTTGAACATAAAACTAGCTATTTATCAGGTAGTGATGCTTCTCAAAAGTGCACAATCATTTCAAGCGACGCTATCAATCAGCTAAGAAGCGGTGATATCGAAACAAGAGAAATTGACGCATCTAGAGCAAACTTAAAACCAATAAAAAGTCTGGCCAAAGTAGCTAGGATTGCCGCATTTATTCTTGGGGCTTCAATTTTAGCAGGAGGGGTTGTCGGGTCCATACTGATTACGTTACCTATGCTTATAAGCGCTATGGGAGCTGCCATGATTCTTGGTTTGACTTTATGCGTGAGCTCTCAATTATTTGGTGCTATAGGCGAAAAAGTCGTCCAAAGATTAGATGAGTTAGATAAGGGAAGCACTCGAGCGATTGGTCTTGTTGCTGAAGAAAACTTTAGCGAAAGACTAGTTGGATTCAGTGAAGAGAACAAAAAACTTTTTAAGGATACAGTTAGCCAACTCGAACTAAGTGTAGATAAGCAAAAATTTCTTTACGCTCGTATGATTATCGACCAAAAAGAGGTGGTAAATGAGGGTTAATAAAGATAGCTTTAAAAACTATATTACTGGGGCTGCAAATAACAGCAGGCGATACTTTTCGTCAAAATCAAAAGCAAACCACTATTTGCAAAAAGCCATTCATGCTACGGATCAGCCTTCTTCAAAATTGAGGCTCATTCGCTATTCACTTTTGAGCATTTGCCATGCGATTCACAGCTCGATCAGTCTAAGGTATGCATCTGTAAGTAAGCTTGAGAATGCTTCTGCAGAAGCACTGCTGCGCTCAAAATCGGATGCGTACTCTGAAATGGCCTATGCGCTAGCAGCAGCCTTAGTTGGCAGTTTAGTTTTCAGAAATAATGATCTTTACAAAGCTTTTGATGGCACAGAGATGACAGAGGTTAATTTAAAAGCTGAGGTTAATTTAGAATATAGTTTTAATATGCTAAATGAAGTTAATAAAGAAAGATACATCGAAACAATTAACGCAGGAAAGTTGTCAGATAAGGATGAACTTCTATTATTAAAGTGTTTGCTGGCTAAGCAAAACGTAAATGAAATTTCACTTAAAGATAATATCTATTCACGGCTGCCAAAATTTATTAACAATCCAGATGTAAGTGTAGACTATGATGTGATTCGGAAGCTTCAACCGAGCTCTGAATACCAAAACGAGCCTTTTTTAGATGAAAAAGAGGAGCAAGCGATAAAAGAACTTCAAAGACTAGAAGGTGTGTCCAAAACAGCAGATCTCCACGAGTCAAACGAAGAAATCTATAACTATATTACCTCAAAAGGTGTCCTAACCAAAGGTCAAGCAAAGCATCTATTGAACCGCATGATCTTGGACCAATCTAGGTTTTAATCACTAGTTTTTCTAGCACCTTATTAGCGCGCTCGATAAACGCGCTTAATTTGTCGGCTTTAAGCTCTCTTTGACCAAGGAGCGCTAGCTCATAAATATGCGCGCTCAACTCTTTTGCGGTCTCAGGCTCTGCTTGCATCACAGCTTGCACAAGTGGACTATTCGTATTCACAACAAGCGTGTGCTTATCAAAGCCCATATCCTGCTCATGCATGGCCATTGTATCGCGCAAGCGCCGCATCTGTTCATCGATCATCACAAACGCTGGCAACTGATCATCAGAGAGGCTTTTAGCCTCGACATCTACGCCATCAAACTGCTTTTTAAAAAACTCGGCAATGTGGGCGCTTTGCGTCTTACCTGATTCATCGATCAGATCCTTTTCGCGCGACTTATCGAGCACAGCGTCATCAATCATACCATCGATGCGTTGAAACTTAGCAGGGGAGCACTTGTGCTCGAGCATGCCGATCAGCGGCGCATCAATATGAGATCCACATTTTAGCACCTCGACATTCTCATACAGCTTCAATGTGTGTGTATCGTGTGTGGTATAAAACACCTTATCTGGATTACGCTCCAGATACTCGGGGATTGTGGTCCACTCGCCCTTGGTGTTTTCAAACACTAAAAAATCCTTGATGCGGTCATAAAACTTTTCATCTTGCAAAGCGCCGAGCTTAATGACGACCTCGATATCAGGCCAGGCTTTCAAGAACTGATCGCGGTCATTGCGGTACAAACTCAAAAGCTTATCAGCGACCTTTTTCGAAATATGAGAGCCCACCTGGCGGACCGTACGATCAACCTGCAGCGAGCTGCGTGACACATTCAGGGGGATGTCTGGGCTGTCGACAGCGCCTCTTAGCACCATCAGATAATCAGGGATCACATCCTCGCAATTATCGGAGACAAACACGCGGTTGCAAAACAGCTTAATCGCATTCTTGCGCGTATCCAACTGGCGGGTGATTTTGGGGAAATACAAAATACCTTGCAGATGGAAAGGGTAATCAACGCTTAAATGGATCCAGAAAATCGGATCGGGTTCCATCGGGTAGAGCTGGTGATAAAAATCGATATACTCCTTATCGGTGCAATCAGACGGGTTTTTCAGCCACAGCGGCTCATTTGGATTGATCTGCTCATCATTCAAAAAGATGGGGTAGGGGAGGTACGAGCAAAAACGGCTTAAAATGCCTTTCATGTAAGCTACATCGAGATACTCATCATCCTCAACATGAAGCGTGATTTCTGTGCCTCTTTCCTCTCTCTTTCCTGTATCAATCGTATACTCCGAAGAGCCATCGCAGACCCAATGAGCAGCAACAGACCCTTCCCCATGAGAAAGCGTGTCGATTTCCACGGTTTTAGCGACCATATAGGCTGAATAAAACCCTAAGCCAAAATGACCGATGATCTGATCCTTAGCGCCCTTATCAGCATACTTTTCGATAAACTCTTCAGCGCCAGAAAACGCTAACTGGGCAATGTACTTCTCCACTTCCTCAGCAGTCATGCCAATACCCGTGTCGCTGAAAACAAGCGTCTTTTTCTCCTTATCCACCTTCACATCGATACGGAATGAGCTCTCATCGCTCGTACCCAAAACTCGCAGCTTGCTCAATGCATCGCAGGCATTTGAAATCAGCTCTCTTGCAAAAATATCTCGCTCAGAATACAGCCACTTTTTCAAAATCGGTAAAATATTTTCGCTATGAATTTTTAATTGCTTTGTTGTCATATCTTAATGATCCCTGCTTGTTGTAAAATGATAGCTGCCACAACGATCGGCGCTACATACTTGACCATGAAAAACCACGGCCGGTACCAGCACATCCACTTAGTGCCAGACAAAAACTCTGACTTAACAATCTGCTTATCGATTACCCAGCCCACAAAAACCGTCGTTAAAAAACCGGCAATAGGCATAAACCAATTCGAAGTAATAAAATCCATCGTCTCAAAAAAATCGCGGCCATAAATCGTCTGCCACTTGCCAAACAGCAGCCCCGAACCAGCGAGCGCACTTGGAACCCCTAAAATAAACGCCCCCACAGCCGTTAAGCCCACAGCCCTCTTGCGATTCAATCCAAAATTCTCCATCAAATTCGAAACCAGCATCTCCATCAGCGAAATAGACGATGTCAGCGCGGTAAACACAAACAGCACAAAAAAGATCGTCGACAAAATCAGCGTGCCGGGCAGTTTAGCAAACAGCACAGGCATTGTCTTAAACACCAATCCTGGTCCAGCCTCTGGTGTGTACCCAAACGTAAACACAATTGGAAAAATCATCACGGATGCCAAAATACTCACAAACACCGTCATGCAAGCGACCGTAAGAGCAGTCTTTGGAACATCCTCCTTCGACCTCATATAGCTGCCGTACGTCAAAATAATCCCCAAAGCAACACTCAGCGTAAAAAACGCCATCCCCAGCGCGCTCAAAATCATACTAGGCGTAACCTTTGCCCAATCGGGATAAAAAATAAAATGCAATGCCTTCGGAAGACCATCCAGCGTCAAACTAAAACCCAACAATCCGAGCAACATCACAAAAAGCGCTGGCATCAAAATCTTTGACCAATGCTCAATGCCCTTCTTGACACCGGCATACACAACACCCACATTGATCAGCAAAAAGACTCCGAGCCACAGCAAATTAATATCTGCCGACCTATACAAAATATCGAACGTACCCGAAATCTGATCAGGAGTCCTACCCTCCGTAAAGCCCGTCAACGACATCAGCGTATAGCTCACGCCCCATCCCGAAACGACCGAATAAAACGATAAAATAATGAGACAGCTCAAAAAATTCAGCCAACCGATAAACTTCCACTGGCTCTTATGGGACAGCTCCGTATACGCCAAAATAGCGCTCTTCTGCGTTTTTCGACCAATGATAAGCTCGGCGATAAATACCGGAAGACCCAGAGTAAAAGTAAAAATCAAATACAAGATAATAAATGCGCCGCCGCCATTTTGCCCGGCGATATAAGGAAAGCGCCACAGGCTACCCACACCGACAGCAGACCCTGCTGCCGCCAGAATAAACCCTAACCTCGATCCCCAATGCTCACGTCTTTGCGCCATAGACCGTCAAGCATACCCCAGTCCACTCTTAACTGTCAATCTCAGCCACAGCTTTGCTCAGCAATTTGTCTTTAAGGGGAGGAAGCGTAAATTTTACCTAAAAGCTCCACAAAGTCATTACTCAGAGCAGCATTTACCTTTGTGAGGTATTCATTTATACATGCTTCTGAATAGCGTCCACTAGAAAATTTCTTTAAAATGTTGCTTAGCGTTAAACCATTATTATGAACTAACAAAGAATTATCCATTGCCAGGGATTGGTTAGAGCCCCAAAGCATGGGATTGGTCCTCAATGAATTGCAGGTGCTGTCTAGAAATTTCTTAGTTGCAGAGTCTCCTAAATTGGCTCCAAAAGCAATGACTTTCTGACTAACTGCTTCTTCGTCAAATACACCGTTATCAAAAAAGACAGTTAATGCAGGGCAGCTATTTTTTACGTTTTTGAAAAGGATCTGCTCAGGATTAACTAATTTTTGTTGTAAGTCGTATTTAGGCATCCTAGATAGATTATCAAAAGCTGTTTTTTGTTTTTCCAAAACGCTTTTCAGATCTTGACTTGCTTTGATTGCAGCTTCAGCTTTCGTCTTATCATTAGCTTTGAAATCCTGCTGTTTCTTTTCTTCCGCTTTTTGCTTAGCCTCTCTTTCAATCTTTTGTTTTCGAGCCTCTTCTTCAAGCTTGGCCTTCTTTTGCCTGTATTCTCGTAAAGGATCTGAGCTGTCAGGTGGACTAGGGTTACGTCTGTTTGGCGGGTTTGTGGGCCTATTGACGGGTTGAGAATCCGAAGAATTAAAAAAACCACTTGCATAGGCAGCAGCAATAACCACAACCACTACAGCCACAATGATTAATATTTTTTTTGTCGTTGAATCCATCTCTTGTAGATTGAATGGATTTTCTGAAAATCTGGCGTTAATTGAAATTATAAGGTCTATTTTAGCATACTACTCATTTTTTGTAATGGGTAATTATTACGGATCTTTATTTTGGATTATGATTATGCTATAGGGGAAGGAATGAACCTATATTTGGCTTTGGCAGCGATTATTGCCTTTACAGGAGTGGGACTCCTGCTCACTTTCATGATTTTGAGCGCTAGGGCACGCCTGGTATCGACAGCGCCATGCAAGATTATCATCAATGAGGACGAAAAGCTGACCAAAGAGGTCAAGGGTGGGCAAACGCTGCTGGCAGCCCTTCTGGCTAAGGGGGTTGCAGTTCCGTCACCCTGCGGGGGTAAGGCCACCTGTAAGCAATGCCGTGTGATCGTCACAGAAGGGGGCGGGCCACCGCTGGAGACCGATAAGGGCTCCTTTACGCCCAAAGAGCTGCGGGAAGGGTGGCGCCTCTCATGCCAGTGCAAAGTCAAAACTGATCTGCACATCAAAATCCCAGAAAACCTCCTCGAGCTCAAAGAATTTACCGGCAAAGTCCTCTCCAACCAAAACGTGGCGACCTTCATCAAAGAGCTCGTTATCCAGATCGACGATCCGCCGCCCTATCGCCCAGGCGATTACCTGCAATTTCACGTGCCAGAATATCACACAAATACAGATGACTGGAAGGCTACCATGGATCCCAAATATCTGCCCGACTGGGAAAAATACCACATGCTGGGCCACAAAATAGACTTTGTGCCAACAGAACCAACCATCCGCGCCTACTCCATGGCCTCTCACCCAGCAGAAGGTAATCAGTACAAATTCAATATCCGCATCGCCACGCCTCCTATCAAAGACGGCGAGCTTGTCAAAAACATTTCGTGGGGCATTTGTTCCACCTATACCTTTGGCTTAAAGTCGGGTGATGAGATCAAACTCTCAGGCCCCTATGGCGAATCCCACATGATCGAAGATGATCGAGAACTCATCTTCCTGATTGGCGGAGCGGGGTCATCCTTTGGGCGCAGCCATATCCTCGACCTTTTCGAGAAAGGAACAAGCCGCAAAGTCACGCTTTGGTACGGCGCTAGGTCCCTCAAAGAAAACATCTACGAGCAAGAATACAAAGATCTGGATCAAACCCGCGAAAACTTCACCTATAATCTCGTGCTATCTGAGCCTGATGAAGAAGACTTTCAAAATGGCTGGCCAAAAGACGATATTACAAAAACCGCCTTCCTGTTCAAGGCCTTCGAAGAAGGGCAGCTCAAAAAAATGAACGAACCTGAAAACTGTCTTTACTACGTGTGCGGCCCGCCCATGCACAACCAATCCATCATGAAACTTTTAGATGACTATGGCGTTCCAAGAGAAAATATAGTATTAGATGATTTTGGGAATTAATGAAAATAACAGTAGCACAAATCAATCCGGTGATAGGAGATGTCGAGGCCAATACGCAAAAGGTTCTCGAATCGATCAAGCTTGCCCAAGAAGCGCAATCTGACATTGTCCTCTTTCCAGAGCTTACCCTCTGTGGCTACCCGCCGCAAGATCTCGTCTACCATCACACCTTCATTGACAAAATGGAACAGTCGCTCCAAACCATAGCTGTGCACTCCAAAAACATCATGACCGTTGTGGGCCTTGCCCGCCCTAACCTCGGCCCTGGTGAGCGTGGCCTGTCTAATAGCGCAGCCATTATCGTCGATCAAAAACTCGTCGGCTTTCAAGACAAATGGCTTCTTCCAAACTACGACATCTTTAACGAGCGCTTCTACTTCGATCCGGGGCAAAAAACCCAGACCTTCACCTACAAAGACAAAAAAATTGGCGTCCTTATCTGCGAAGATATTTGGCAGCACTCGGGTTACGTCTCCAGCCGTTACGCCAGAGATCCCGTCCTCGAGATGGAAAAACTCAATCCCGACATCCTTCTTAACCTCTCTGCCTCTCCTTACCAATACGACAAGCCTGACCAGCGCGTCGAAGTCTGCGCCAAAACAGCCCGCACCCTAAACTGCCCACTCGTTTACTGCGCGCAAGTCGGCGCAAATGACAGCCTCATCTTCGATGGCTACAGCGTCTACGTTGACCAGACAGGGGAGCTGCGCCAGCTTGCCAAAGGCTTTGCAGAAGACCACATGCATGTAGATCTTTCTGCCGAGTCCTGCGCCTGTCCTTTCCACTACGACCCCATGTCAGACCTCTACAAAGCACTCGTCCTTGGCGTGCGCGACTACTTTTTCAAATCGGGCTTCAAAAAAGCGTGCCTTGGCCTCTCCGGCGGCATTGACTCAGCGCTCGTTGCCTGCATCACAGCAGAGGCGCTCGGCCCTGAAAACCTCCTTGGCATCTCCATGCCCTCGCGCTACACCTGCGATCTCTCCAAAAACGACGCTCAGACCCTTGCAGACAACCTAGGTTTCAACGTCACTACCGTGCCCATCGAAGAGCCCTTCACCGAATACCTAGGTCTGCTCAAACCACACTTCCAAGACCTTCCTCCTGATACCACTGAAGAAAACATCCAAGCTAGACTACGCGGCATCATCCTCATGGCCTTTTCTAACAAACTGGGTCACATCGTCGTCTCCACCGGAAACAAATCTGAATTTGCCCTGGGCTACTGCACCCTCTACGGTGACATGTGTGGGGGTCTTGGCGTTATTGGTGATGTGACAAAAACCCAAGTCTTTGCCCTGTGTCGTTGGATCAATCGAAACAAAGAAATCATCCCCTGGTCGACCATCGAACGCCCGCCCTCAGCAGAGCTGCGCGCCAACCAAAAAGACAGTGACACGCTTCCTCCGTACGATCTCATCGACATGGTCATCAGATCCTACGTCGAAGACTACTTGCCCATCAAAGTCATCGCCAAAAAATTCAACATCCCGGAACCTGAAGTCCGCGATCTATGCAGACGCATCCACAGAGCTGAATACAAACGGCGCCAAGCGCCGCCTGTCCTGCGCGTCTCCAAAAAATCCTTCGGCATCGGCAGGCGCTATCCCATCGTTCAAAACTGGCTCAAAAAAGACCCCTGTTAGAAAACAACTACTCAAAAAATAAACTCTTTAATAACCTATGATGCATGAGCATCACAGCCACGTTGACAGACGATCAAATCACGCGTTGGCTTAGCCAGAACGACTGTGCTAGGGAAACACTTCATTTTTATACATACGTATTCGACAACAACCTCGACGAAAACGATGCACAATCACTAGTGAAATATCTGCAAATCATCGGCAGCGCTTGCTTACTGAATCCTAAATGCAATGCATTAGATGGCATTGAAGCATTTGAGTTTGCTCAGCAGCTCTCATCCCAGACCTATGCGAGTCAAATTAACAAACTTGAAGGCTGGTTAGACCACCTAGAAACTATTCAAACTGAAAATAAACAACAAATCGATACAGATATTACGAAACTAGATTTTGTCTACTGGTTACATCAAAACGCGCAAACAAGTACGCATAGAATTTCATTAGTGCTTCTCCAAACGGCCGAAACCATTACCGAGGAGAAAGATGCAGAAGGCGAGCTCTATCTTGAAACTATAAGCAAAATAACTAGCCTTCTTCTCAAAAAAAAACAGTTTGATGAGGCGCAAAAAAAATGCGAAAAAATCATCGCGTACTGTCAAAAAAAACCTGATCTAGACATATGCAAGACCTATCTTTCGAAAACTTACGGTGAAATGGGAGACATTCAAATGACTTTCAATCAGCCAGGAAAAGCAATCCACTACTACAACCAAGGACTGACGACCGCTCTTTGCCGTTTGCAAATGCACAAAACTTATAAAGAGCTCAAAAAAAAAAGAGACAGGGCCATCCATGCGCTCAATAGGCGCCGATTAAATTAGCGCATTTTTTAAAGAAAAAAGAATGATTGGTATGGCGAAAAGATGCGTGCCTTGGGCGTCAGAGAATAACCCTCTCCATCAATGACTATATACCACCCAAGTTGTGACCTAGCACGAGCAGCCTAATCCTAGGCTAAAACTCTTAAACAAAATTTCTTAGATTATTAAAAGCCCCTCAGCTATAAATTTTACTTAACAAAAAAAACAACTCACAGAGAGGGGCAAATGGATTCTGAAGTTACAGTTATTTTCTGTCATATCGATGATTTTCTTAAAGAACGCATCTGGAAAGATGACCCTCAGTCTCGTATGTCGACTGCTGAAATCGTAACAACAGG
>JAJFLZ010000029.1 GCA_021772435.1 Chlamydiota bacterium
TACTTCGCTGGAAGTTGTGGTGGTACCAGCATTGACGCTATTAGACAATATATTGAAAAACAGCAACTGCCACCTAGCTAATTTGTGAGCGCCGTTTATCCCGGCCATGAATGGCCGGGTTTTCGGCGCTTCAGAGATAAAGTAAGAATGGAGCAATATTATGTATATCCCTCAAGCTCAGCTAGAAAGGCTAAAATCACGCATATCCCCAGGCAAAGTCATCGTCATTTATGGACCACGACGTGTAGGTAAAACAACATTAATTAAGAAATACCTGGAAGAGCAGCAAAACGCATTGTTTGTGACTGGTGAGGACATTTTTATTCGCGAGTATCTGGCTTCTGGATCAATTGATAAGCTGAAAAGTTTTATCGGTGATAAAGACTTACTTGTTGTAGACGAAGCTCAGTATGTTCCCGATATTGGTCAAAATTTGAAATTAATTGTTGATCACATGCCTCATGTGCGCGTCATCGCGACCGGATCTTCTACTTTCGACTTAGCAAAAGAGGTAGGTGAACCTTTAACTGGTCGTAAGCAAACTTTCCGTATGTTTCCCTTATCTCAAATTGAGCTCTCCAAAATAGAGAATCCTGCCGAAACAAAAGCGCACCTAGAATCGCGCTTAATTTTCGGCTCTTATCCTGAAATCATTACTCTAGACAGTGATCAAAAAAAACACGAATACTTAAATGAGCTTGTCTCTTCCTATCTTATTAAAGATATTCTGTCTTTAGATGAGATACGCAAGTCTAAAAAACTTATTGATCTACTCGTGTTAATCGCTTTTCAAATAGGCAAGGAGGTATCTCATATTGAACTTGCAACACAATTATCGATAAGCAAAACTCTAGTAGATAAATATCTAGATCTTTTAGAGCAAGTTTTTGTCCTCGTCAACATCCGTGGTTTTAGTCGCAACTTACGCAGCGAAGTCACAAAAACCTCTCGCTACTATTTTTGTGATAATGGCATCCGCAACGCTTTAATCAATAATTTTAACCCCTTATCCAGACGCGATGATATTGGTGATCTCTGGGGAAATTACCTTGTGATGGAAAGGTTAAAGAAGCAAGAATACACAAATCTTCTCTCTCGAAATTACTTTTGGAGAACTTATGAAAAAAAGGAAATTGATTGGGTAGAAGAGCACAGCGGAGGGCTGCATGCTTTTGAATTCAAATCAGGCAAAAAAATAGCCAAACCACCTAAAACCTGGCTGCAAGCATATCCTGACGCCTCATTTGAATGCATCAACCCAAGCAACTATTTAAATTTTATTCTCTAGCAACCTGAATTTCTTCGTTTATATCATTCATCTTCAGGCATCTTAGCCGCCATCTTGCACCCTTTTTGTGCTCATTGATAACGCCTTGGCTATCAAATCGCAAAAAATGGCACAATCTGTCACCTAATCTGCTCTGAATCTAAACAATCAAAACGAAGGAACTCAGGTTAACAGTAAAAATTAGATTTTTGGAAAAACAGGGAGATTTCGGCGCTCTGCCAGAACAGAAAGCCGCTTGTCGGGCTGGACGGCGATGGGATTGCCGACGGCGAGGAAAAGCGGCCAGTCTTCGATGCTGTCGCTATAGGCTGTGATGGCATGCTTACCGATACCGAGGTCTCTGGAAAGTTGTTTTGCATAGAGTGCTTTTTGGCGACCGTCGACGATCTCTTCGATGTGGGTCATATGCCCATCTTGGCTCGTGCCGTAGCGCGAAGCAAAAATGTAATCAATGCCAAGACGCTTGCCAATGGGCAAAACAAGAAAAAGCGGCGAGGCTGAGATGAGTGCTGTAACATGTCCTAGATGTTGAGCCCTCGATAGCACGCTTGTAAGTTCGAGCGAGAGCGCTTTATCTAGAAAGCTATCTAAAAAAATCTCGACATGGGTTTTGATTTCACTTAGTTTTCGCCCCTTAAGCACACGTTCAAAAACTTCTTTGTGCAGTTGTTTTAAGCTCAGTTTTCTGCGGTAATAGCGCAAGGCCAGAAAGGCTGCTCGAATGCGCGTTTTTTTAGGTAAAATTTTTTGTTTAATCAGGTATTTAAAAAAGGCAGCAGAGGAATTCGTATTAAGTAAGGTATGGTCTAAGTCAAATATTTCTAACATATAATTATTTTATCAGTTCTTCTAATTCTTTTATAGCGCTTTCAATTGTTTTGACAAAGGATTTTTTTAATTTCATGTCTTCGTCGATTTGCATCGAGCGCTCGAAGTCTAGGCTGTAAGCTCCTCGCGTTTTACGCAAGGTTTCAAGCCGAGCCATTACGCGCTTTTTTTGCAGTCTTCGAGATTTGATAAGCTCTTCAACATCAGAGACTAGAACCTCTTCGCAAGCTAGCAATTCAGCATGTCTTGCATCCTGATACAAATCATTCAAAGGGTCGAGCAAGGGATCTTTACTGTCGACTTCTAAATCTTGAATTTTTTTCAAAATGGTCTCTGAATCAGAATCTTGGACCTCTTGCAAGGCTTCTTGGGCTAGCTTTGGCTTAGGATCAATTTTAGGTGCGGGAGGGACAGACTGAGGTATGGGTTCAGATTTGGGTTTTGCTTGCTCGATTTCTCTTAATCTAGTTTTCAGCTCTGTGACGTTATCACGGTGCAGGTCAAGGCTGCGCATATAGTTGTACATTTCGGTGATGCGATCTTTAGCTTGTTCAGGAGTACACGCTTCGAGCTCTTTTTCTAACGCATCGAGTCTTTTTTTGGCCTGTTCAGTATTGTCTTTTTGATGCTGTTTTTTTTCACCAAGAGCTTTTTTGCGGTCTTTATCTAAAGCGCGAATGTTATCCCAAAACTGACTGAGCTCTTCACGTGTTTTTGTGAAAGCACCGGTTGAGATGCCAAGCGTCTTTGAAAGGTCTTGCATCGTTTTGATTTCTTCTCGAAGCTCATAGAAAGGCTTGGTCGGTTTGCTTCCATGTGCTTGGACAAAGGCTGTAACATCAGAGATGAACTTTTCACTTAAGGTATCGATGAGTTTTTTGCGTTTGGGTAGGATTTTTTCACGCAATTCTTGAAGTTTTTCAAAAATACGCCCTTTTTGACGCACTCGCATGCTTGTCTTGATGACTTCTTGTTTGAGACTTCCAATGCGCGTTGAAAGAGCTGTTAACAGTGTGAGCTCTTTATAATGTGAATTGTATGTATCAAAATCGGAAAGAAGGGCTGTTGCTTTATCAGAAAGTTTTAGGTTTTGTATCTGCGTTAGCATTTCGTCAAATTGGTCAAGATCGCCTTCTAACGCCTCGATAGCTTTGTCAATTTGCTCTGATGCAAATGCCGATTGCTCATCTAAAACTTCTTTTAATCGTCTTGCCTCGTTGGATAGTTCGACAAATTCATCCCAAAAGTAAGATCTAGCGGATGGTGCTATTCTTTGTTTGAATAAGGGCAAGCAAGTTGTTTTAGCATCCCAAAAGTCACGCAATCTAGGACTACCCTCTTGGTTGAGCGCCGACCTCATAAAATCTAAAGCTATTTTGATCTGGTCTTCGGTCTCTTTTGCGTCTTTTAACGCTTCTGTAAGTGACAGGTTTTTTTGATCGCTCATAATGATGACTCAACACGAAAAAGAAATAAAGGTTCATTGTACAAGTTTGTGAGAAATTAATCAACGTCCTTCGAATTTGCGGACGATGATTTCGGTTGCTTGGTGGAGATCGTAGCGGCTTAAGTTGAGCCAATTGAAGAGTGGTTCTTTGCGAAACCAGGTGAATTGCCGCTTAGCATATCTTCTACAAGCACGCTTAAAAGCAGTCAAAAAGATTTCGTAATCAGCATCTGTCTGAGGGCTGTCTAGGTATTCTAGACACTGTCTATAACCGATGGCGCCAGCAGCTGAGGTGTTTTCTCTCAACCCTTCCTTATCCAAGCGCTTGACCTCGTCGATAAAGCCCTGCGTTATCATCTCATCACACCTGGCATCAATTCGATCGTAGAGAAGCTCTTTGGCCAGATGCACAAACCAGCAATGAAAGTCAAATTCACCTGTCGTTTGTCCAGGCTCATTAGGAGCAAAATCGCTCACTTTTTTTCCTGTGATGGCAATAATTTCTAGTGCTCTGATGATTTTGTGACGATCATTATGCGTGAGCGTTGCTGCGTATTCAGGATCGTATTCGCGTAGTTTTTCAAATAAGCGCTCGGTGCCGTATTTAAGCATGTCAGCTTCTATTTTTTCGCGGATGGCAGGCACAGAAGGCGGTCCTTGCGGCGGGCCGTAGATGAGTGCGTGAATGTAAAAGCCTGTACCACCTGTCACTATGGGAACTTTGCCTCGTCTGATAATATCATGCGCGCAGTGAGTAGCTTCTTGATAAAAGTCCATGACGTTGTGTGTCTCTGCCACATCGCAGATATCGATAAGATGGTGCGGTATGCCTTCAGATTCTGCCAAGGTCACTTTTGCTGTGCCGATATCCATGCCTCGATAGACTTGCATGGAATCAGCGGAGATGATTTCACCACCAATTGCTTTTGCAATGCTGATAGAAAGTTTGGTTTTACCAGTGGCGGTTGGCCCAGATATAACAAGCATTTTGCCACTTGGCCGCGTATCAGAAGCGGCCCTTTCTTGCTTGGGCTGCGTATTGTGCATTAGAAGCTGCTGATGGCTTCTTGCTCAGTTGCAAAGATGCTCAAAATACGCTCAAATCCAGCCACTTTAATAATTTCCATCACATCGTCCCCTATGCTGCAAAGAGCAAGCTTGCCTTCTGTTCCATTGAGGCGTTTTGTAGCAGATAACAAAAGACGCATCCCTGCGCTACTGAGATAATCGATACTTCCAAAATCGAGAAGGATGTGTTTGTGACCAGCTTCAATCTGCTCATTTAGCTTTGCTTCTAAATTTGCAGAAGTTGTGGCATCAAGACGTCCATTTAGACGGAAAATCAATTTCCCGTCTTGCTCTTCTGTTTCAAATGTCAGACCATTTGTCACAGGCTACCTCTACTTGTTGTTTAGGAGTTCAAATTTCACGCGGCGACCAAATCTAGCCCCAACAGTCATTGCAATTGTGCGCAATGCTCTAATGGTTCTTCCTTGCCTGCCCACAATTTTGGCTACATCATCAGCACCAACTTTGACTTCAACAATGGTGCTTTTTTCGCCTTCAAATACATTCACATCGACAGATTCTGGCTCGTCGACAAGGTTTTTAATCAAATAAGCAATAAAATCTTTCATCGTTCACATTCACTGTTGTTACTCACTTCTCTATCTTATCTTTTTGAGAAAAATTGTGCAACTATCTCGTTGTCTCGAATTTTTTTTTTAATTATGGTAAAAAATATGGACTATCCAGATTATCAAGCCCCTACCTCGCCTACTTATCCAGGGCAAGATCGAAAACAACCAGGCGAACTTTTGTTCAACGCCTCTCAGCATTTTATGAGCTGGATTATCGCGCAAGATCGGAGGCCAGAAGAACATCGCGGTGTTTTACGTAATTTGGAGCATATTTTGCGTATTTGCGAGGTCAGCAATCAAAATGGACGCATCATTAATGCCTTGGAAGAGAAAAATGCGATGGGCGTTTTGACCAATTTGACTCAAGGGCTTGAAAATGGTGATGAGACTTGGGCTGATATTCTTCCTGCAACGGAACTCATGATTTTTCATTTGGAGAATACGAATCCTAAATCAGCAGCGATTGGCCAGATGGCTCTCTTAAAATTTGCCTACCATGATAAGAGTGATGCCTCAGAAGAGTTATCGCTACTTGTCAAAAAGGTGATTGATACTGTAACTAGTCACATCACTGGCCGCATAGACCGTGAAACAGCTGAAAAAGTGAACCATCTCGTCGCCGATTATCTTCATCGAGAAAAGTGGGACAGCACATCTCTTCAAGAGCTCGAGACAAAACTCGAAGATTATTTTAAAGCCGCCTGAAGCTACTGCTTGTAACCTCGAATCACTGCAATTCGATCATGTTGCCCCTTTATCGATAAAGGCCATGTCCTCGATGCGAAAATCGATTGTTGTTGTGCGGTTTTCTATTTTTGGTCGTAATTCAAAGTAACGCTCAAGCTCTTTTGCATAGTTTTTTGGAGTCAGGCGCAGGGTGTGGTTGTTAACGATCACGACGATTTGGCGTCTGCCAGCACTTTTAGCATCGATGTGGCTAAGATCGATGCGCGTTATATCTTCTTTGTCCAAAAGAGACATGATGTTTAATGTGAGGTTCATGCTGAGCTGATTTTTTGCTAAGGGCAGATCGAGCGGAGTGCCTAGGATGAGCTCAGGTAAATTTTTAGGCGACAGGTAGGGCTCAATGGGAAAAAGATGGCCGTCTTTGTCAACGCCTGTATTGGGATATTCGGCAAGGCTTAAAATAGGCCGGCGACAGGTGTAGTCAACATAGATAGCGCTGGGCTTGATGAGGCTGACTTTGGCATATTGAATCAATGGCGATGCGAGTAGTTTTTTTCTAGCCTCTTTGGGCGAAAAGGCGTAGAGGTTGGTCGGTTTGTCACAGGATAGATCCATCAACTCTGCTAGGTAGTGGGTGGGCAAAGCGTTTTTTTCGGGTCCTGTCTGGACGATGAGTGATAGGTGATAGTCGGGATTTTGCAGGCGTTTTTGTAGTTTGCTTCGATACGTTTTTAATAGACCATAAGCTGAACCTGAAATGACAAGCGTGGATAGAGCAATGATGGAAAGGGATTTAGACAGATGCATAGGATTTTGATAGCCCGAGGGCAATTAGGCGATTGATTAGCTCGTTGTAGGTAATGCCCATCTCGGCGCACATTTTGGGAAATAGGCTAGTCGGGGTGCATCCGGGAATGGGATTAGCCTCAGAGAAGTAGAGCCCACATGTTTCGCTGTATAAAAAGTCAATGCGCGTCCATCCAGAGCAACCGAGCAATTGGTAGCACTGTTTTGCAAGTGTTTTTGCCTGCGTTGCTATTTCTGCTGGAACACAGGCATGCTCTGTCACTTTTGTGCCCGGATCGTATTTTTTTTCAAAGTCGTAGAAATCTTCTCCGATTAGGATTTCGCCAGGCGATGATATCATCAGATTTTCGTTACCCAGGATGGCCACTTCAAGATCGCGTGATGGGATGTGCTCTTCAACAATGAATCGGTTGTCATACTCAAGAATTTGTTCGATGGCTTGGGATAGGTTTTGTGGCTTATCAACTTTGTACATACCAAAACTTGAACCAAGGTGCGTTGCTTTTACCCAAAGTGGATAGTTCAAGTGCTGGATGCGCTCTAGGACAGCCTGAGGATTTTTTTTCCATTCAAAGGTGTAGAAGTGAGTAAATGGCGCAACTGGTACACCATCTGATGAGACGATTTGCTTGGCCCAAATTTTATCCATACACACAGCTGATGCTTTGTAATCACAACCGACAATAGGGATGTTAAGCGCTTCTAGTAGTCCCGCATACAGTCCATCTTCTCCATTTGGTCCGTGAAAAACCGGAAAGGCAATATCACACTCTTGCAGCTCGTTTAGATCGCAATCAAATTTACCGTCCGATCCAATGTAAAACCGCTTTACATCGTATTTTGCGGTGTCCATGGATTTAGCAATACATTCAGCCGAGGTAACAGAGATGTTGTGTTCTACAGATTTTCCACCAAAGAGCAGGGCCACTTTAAGTTTTTTTAGATCTAAATGCTGGATAAGCTCTCTTCCAAAGTGGGTGATATCTCCTGCCCCGAGTGTCACTAAAAGATCAAATGGACGCAGGTGGTTTTGAATTTCGGATAGGTCAGGTAAGTAATGAGCTCCAGCTGCTATCGCAAGCTTTTTTGCAGAGATCCCAGGTTCTTCCCCTGCCGCGTACACATCGGTGATAAAGGTCAGGTCTGCTTGATCAAAGCAGGTAGCAAAGCTATCAAAAAATGTTTCAAGCCGCGTGTATCTGTGCGGCTGAAATAGCGCAACGAGCCTTTTTTCTGGATAGGCACTTTTGAGGGCTTCGAGTGTTGAGCTCACCTCTAGCGGATGATGGGCATAGTCATCGATGATGAGCAGCCCCTGTTTTTCCCCAATGATTTCTTGCCGCCTTGACACTCCTGCAAAGTTTTTTAATCCTCCGCAGATCAGGTCTTCGCTGATACCTAGCTCTTGGCATAGTGCAAAAACAGCGCAGGCATTTAAAGCATTGTGCTTTCCAACCCCTGCAATGCGCACGTCTTTGAATGTTTTTGTCTCATGCTCTATATCAATCAAGATGTAAGGACCTATCTGACGGTAGTTTTGGATGCGATAACAGCTGCCTTCAGAAAAGCCGTAGCTAGTGCCCCTCTCCATTGAGGTTGCATCTTTGCACCAAATCAAAATCTCTGGCCGCTTTGCAAATGTTTGATAGGCGCTAGATAAGGCTTCTTCGGTTTTCCAAAAGTCGAGATGATCCGGATCTGTGTTTGTGATAATGGCCGCAAAGGGTGTGTAATTTAATAGCGTGCCGTCGCTCTCACAACTCTCAGCAATAAAGTATTTGCCGGCTCCATGACCTCCGTTTTGCTCTTTGAGTAAGCCGCCAATAGCAAAGGAGGGATCTACTCCTGCAAATTGCATGACAGAAACTAGCATGGCAGCTGTCGTTGTCTTGCCGTGGGTTCCAGCTACAGCTAGCATTTGGTATCCTGTTAGCAATTCTGCTAAGAGCTCTGAGCGATGAAGTAATTTGCACCCATTTTGCTTTGCGTGCATCCATTCGGGATTATCTTCTTTGATCGCTGTGCTGTAGATAACTGTGGCATCGTCTGTGATGTGTTTAGAAGCGTGACCTGAAAAGATCTGCATCCCCTCTTGCGATAAGGCTTGTGTCATGGATGTTTTTTTTGCATCACTACCAGAAATGGATATGCCCCTTTGATGCAAAACACGAGCCAGAGCGCTCATCCCAATACCACCGATACCGATAAAATGCGCTTTTTTCATCGGAGCTCTTCTAATATCAGTTGTGATAGGCAGCGCCGTTCGGTCAAACGTTTGTAATCGACAATGGACGCGCGCATTTTTGCAAGCTGGCTGCTTTCGGTTGCAAGGAGCGTTGTCAAAAGCTCCGATAGTCTTTTTACTCCAATGTCAGATTCACTGATAAGCTTGGCCCCTCGCACGGTGTTAGCCATGTATTTGCCATTACGCATTTGATGATCGCCAGATGCATGCGGATAAGGGATTAAAATACTTGGCACCTCGTAGTTGATCTGCTCAGCAATCGCACCGGCACCTGCCCTGCAAATAGCTAAATCTACACCTGGCCAAACCAGATGCATGTGAATTTCAAAGTCTTTGACAATACTGTTTATCCCCATACGCTGATAGATACCGCGTAGCTCTCTTGCTGCGTAAGCGCTTCCCGTGATATGAATGATCTGCAAATCTTTCCGATCGATATCCAACTCACCTAAGCTTTCTGCTACCACTTGGTTAATACTCGAAGCCCCTTGAGATCCACCAAAAATGAGAAGGGTTTTTTTGTCTTTGTTGAGACCTAGATAGGCCCTTGATTGCTCGCGCGTGACGGTTTCCGCTTTTTCAAGTAGGCCCCGCCAAAAGGGCATCTGAGCTAGAATTGTCTGTGTCTTGAGTCTGTGCTCTGCTTCGGGGAAGTAAATTGCGCACCATTTGGCCCATCTTGAAAATAAGCGATTCACTCTGCCTGGGTAGGCATTTGCTTCAAACAGTACGATCGGTACTTTACACAATTTAGCAGCTACTAAAATCGGCAGCGTATGAAAACTGCCAAAACCTACAACAAGCGAGGGTTTGAACGAGCGCATGAGTGAAAAACCGTCAAAGATTCCCTTTAATATTTGAAAAGGCGCCTTAATCAGATTAAAAATATTGCGCTGAAAAATTGTTGTGCTAGATACTTGATAACAACTGAAGCGTTTGCGATCAAAAAAACGGTTGGTTTTGAGCCCAGAGCCTGCAAATAAGACTTCCACATCAGGCAATTTATTAATGACTTCAACAGCAATAGCTTGAGCTGGGAAAAGATGTCCACCAGTTCCTCCCGTTGCAAGCAGGAGTTTTTTACGCTTTTTCGACATACTTTTCTTTTATCCGCCCGACACTCAAGATTAGCGATAGGGCTATACAGCCCGCTAGTAACGATGATCCACCCTGACTAAAGAAAGGAAGATTGGTTCCCTTACTGGGAAGTAATCCCGACACAACGCCGAGATTCAAAAACGCTTGAAATGATAACAAAAAAGTCATAATTACGGCTAGAAAAAAACCTTGGCGCTCTTTTGCAGCTCTTGCGACTCTAAGTCCAAGTGTCGTCATCGCCATTAATAACACAATCAAAGATAAGATCCCTATAAAACCAAATTCCTCAGCAAAAATAGCAGCGATGTAATCGCTTCTAGCCTCGGGTAAGTAGCCCTGTTTTTGCAAACTCTCGCCTGGACCGCGCCCCCAGACCCTGCCCGAACCCGCCGCAATTTTAGCCTGATAGGGCTGATGCCCTTTACCTCGCAAATCGAGCTCTGGATTCAAATAGATCTGAATGCGGCTTCTAACGTGGGGCATGTTAGCTGCAAGAGATCCGCCAATCATGGCCATCACAAGCACCGGCAACCCCCAAAATACCCAACGAATGCGCGTCAAATAAAAAAGCGCCATGAGCGTTGTCATGATAATCGCCACGGTCCCATTATCGGGCTCGATTAAAATTAAAAAAAGGGGCGCTCCAATGATCAGCATAAAACCAACCAAATGCCGTAAACAAATTGGCCCATTCATTTTATCGAAAGCATAAATGTAAAATAAGGGAATAAAAAGTTTGGCAAATTCAGAAGGCTGCAGAGAAAACCCGCCGATTTCAAGCCATCTGCTTGCTCCATTAATTTGCCGTCCGACACCTGGAATCAACACAAGGATTAAAAAAATCGTGCAACCTACAAGCAAATAAGGGGAAAGCTGGATAATGCGTTTGTATCCGAGAGCATAAACAGCTGATCCTGCTCCTATTCCCATCACAGCAAACAAAATTTGCCTTCCAAAAGCTCTATGCGTCTCTTCAGGCAAAGCGCTTTCCAAGGCTTCGGCAGCTGTGGTGTTAAAAACCATGAGCGAGCCCACAGCAAAAAGGCAAACCACACACATTAACAGTGATAATCCACTTTTATTCAATCCGGAGTTTATCCCCAGGCTTGAGCTTTTTCGCGCTTGCTTCATCGAGATCGTTTAGACTCAAAAGCTCATCTAGTTTGATTTTATTTTTAGATGCAATCGTCCAGGGGCTATCCCCAGCTCTCACTTCGTAGTAACGCTGCGTTTTTTTAGGCTGTGCTGATGTTGTTGTTTTAGCTGGTATCAAAAGCTCCTGGCCAATTTTCAAGCTCGTCGATTTCAAGCTGTTTGCATCCATCAGGCTAGCAACGCTTACGCCATTGCGCCTTGCGATTTTTTCTAAGGCATCACCCGATTGAACCACGTGGTGTTTGAGATCTTGCTTTGGCAGATCAGGTTTTACTGCCACAGGTGCTGGCTTAGGTTCTTTTTTCACAGGCGCAGGTGCCGGCTTTGGCGCCACAGCAATCGGTTTTGTGGCTGCGGGTTTAGGAAGTTCTTTGCGCTCTAACCTCGGTTTCTTCATCTCGATTTGCTGATACGCAACTGGCTGTTCTATAACGGATTTTTCTGTCTTCAGCGCGCTTGCAAAGAGCACAACTAGTAAACCGGCATTAATTAATACTGCAATGACGATCGTATCTTTACGATTCATTTTCACACTCCCAAACAAATGATTTGTACTTCTCTCCCCGCTCTTCAAAGCTCGCAAACTGATCAAAGCTTGCGCAACCAGGGCTTAGCAAAATCGTATCACCATCGCACGCTTCTTTAAAGGCTTTTTTCGTTGCCTCTTCCAAACACTGGACCTTTTCTACTGCAAAATCGCCTTTTAAAGTCTCTAGAAGAGCATCTGCAGCCACTCCAAACACAAAAATTTTATGCACTTTTTTTGCAAATTCCTTCCATCTAGTAAAATCGCCACCTTTATCTAACCCACCAGCTAGTAAAAATACGGGCTTTTCTTGGCATCGCAGGGCGTATAAAACGGCATGAACATTTGTGGCTTTACTGTCGTTAATAAAGCGCACACCCTTAATCTCTTTGATAAACTCTAACCGATGCGGAAGAGATTTAAAGCTTTTTGGCGCATCTACACAGCCTAGAATTGCAGATAGCTTTTTTGCTGCATCCTCTGCGCTTAAATCGCGGAAAAGTGGCGCTCCTGGCTTCAAACAAAGACTAATACGCTCCTTGGCAAGCGAGTAATCCTCAAAACTTTTGTAGCGATCAAGATGGTCTGGTGTCATATTTAAAATGACAGCTCCATCTAAGCAAGGTGTTTTGGCTGTCTCAAGCTGAAATGAGCTCATCTCTATTGCTAGGGGCTGACTTGTTGTCTCGAGCAATGCACGAGTTATCGCATATCCATTATTGCCACAAGCCACACCGCCTGTTAGATGCGCAATCATCTCAACTGTTGTCGATTTACCATTTGTACCGGTCACACCAACTGCTGGGCGATCCAAAAACCGCAAACCCAGCTCAAGCTCACCAATGAGTTCAATCCCTGTTTTGTGCAACGTTTGACATCTAGCATCTGTAAGTGGAATGCCCGGTGAGACAATAGCTAGATTGAAATTCAGACTTTCTGGCAGCTCCTCGCACATATGTGTTTGCCACCCGTGGTGCTCTAAAAAACTCTTAGCAGCCAGCCCGCTGCGTCCTGTTCCTAAAATCAGCGCTTTCATTGGAATTTGATCGACGCTAAGCCGATGCTTGCTAAAATCAATCCTACGATCCAAAACCGCAATACAACTTTAGTCTCCGGCCAGCCTTTATATTCAAAATGGTGATGCAGCGGCGTGCACCTAAAAATGCGTTTTTTATTTCTCAACTTGTAGCTTCCCACCTGCATAATCACAGAGAGCGCCTCTGCCACAAAAACACCGCCAATAACCGCCAGCAAAACCTCCCTTCTGAGCAGCACAGCGCAAACACCTAAAATACCACCCAGTGCAAGTGATCCTGTGTCACCCATAAATACCTGAGCTGGGTGTCCATTATACCACAAAAATCCTAAAGCAGCACCCGCTACCGCAGACAAATAAATCGCTATCTCGCCACTACCTCGAATCGGAATCACATTCAAATACCTGGCAATTTCCACATTATTTGTCAAAAAGGCAAAGACGGCAAACACAAGAGCTACTGGTAAAATTGTTCCAGCAGCTAGCCCATCTAATCCATCGGTTAAATTAACGGCATTGGTACATCCCACAATCACAAAAGCTGAAAACAGCACAGCTATCACAATCCCGACATGCAAAAGAGGCCCTTTTTTAAACGGCAGAAAATAAGCAACGCTACTGTCACCCCAAAAAAGATACAAGCAGAGCAAAATAGCAAATAGCGCCTCTAGGCCAAATCTCATCCTTGCCTTCATGCCTTTTGGGTGTTTGCGTTTTAACTTTAAAAAATCATCATAGGCGCCAATTGCACCCATAAAAATCGTTGTAAGCACTAAAATCCAAGTGTAGAAGGACGTCAAATCCATCCACAAAATGGCAGCCACAAATAACGAAAAAAGCATCAGCATGCCGCCCATCGTAGGTGTCATTTTCTTTTTTTGATGCAATTTAGCAAGCGTTGGACAATCCTCAATGCGAATCGTCTGCCCGATTTTCATCTGGTAGAGCTTTTTGATAAACGGGGGGCCCACAAAAATATTGATTAAAAGCGTTGTGAGCACTGCCAAAATCATGCGCGTTGAAACATAACTAAAGACGGTAGGGCCGCCTATCCAATCCATCAAATATAGTATCATAAACAGTCCAGCAGTCTCCATAATTTGTGAAAATTCGATCCCTTGATCAGCACAACATCACCTGGCAAGAGCAGCTTTTCAAAAGCTTTTTGCAGTTTAGCAAAAGATGGATAAAGCGTCTTGCACTCTTTAATCACATCTTTCCAATCATCGCCAATATAAAACACCTCATCAAACAAAGCATCTGCCATTTTGGCCACATCGTCGTGGCACGATCTAGAAAACTGCCCAAGCTCCCCCATCGACCCTAAAACGCCAATTAACCGCTTGCCCTTTGGCAAATTCGCCATTGCCGCTTTAAACGACATCACATTTGCGTTGTAGCTGTCATTGACAAACAAAACACCTGACTTTTCAACCACTTCAAAACGCTTTGGCATAGAACAAACAGGGTTCAATTTTTTAACGCCCAGATGCCTTGCAATCGCCTCTAATGCCGCATAATTTTCATTCAAAGCACTCGATGCAAAAGGCCCTTTTGCATTTTCACCATACTTCTCTTTTGGAAAATTTCCAACCTTTGCCAAAAAATCCCAAGCCTTGTAATGGACAAATCCACACCGCATGTTAGGTGACTTAAACAGCTCGGCTTTTTCACAGGCAATCTCATCCAAACTATTAAAATTCTCTGCATGTACATAATCGATCGGAGTCATCACTCCAATATCGGGCGGCGCGATTTCAACTAATCGCCTCATCTGTCCTTTCTCGCTCATCGCATACTCGAGCACGCACACATCGCAATCCTCTGGGCAATTTAAAACAGAAATGGGAAGAGTAGCCTGGCTATTATAACTGGCTAAAGATTGTCCGACCCTCATTGATCCATTCAAGCCCTGTGCGATACATTCTTTTGTCGTCGTCTTTCCAACCGATCCTGTCACGCCAATCACCTGGCACTTTTTTTGACTAAACACCCACTGAGCTAGATCTTGCAAGGCTGCGCGAACATCTGGCACAACAAAAACCACCACACCCTTTATATTGATAGGCTTTGAAACGACAACACCAATAGCGCCTTTTTCCACAGCTTGGCTTGTAAAATCATGCCCGTCGACCTTCTCTCCTTTTAAGGCAAAGAATAATCCACCAGGCTCCACTAAGCGGCTATCAATGGCAAAAGACTCTATTTTACCATCATTACTACATTCTAACCCTAAGCAATTTGCAACATCTTTGCACGACAATTTACGCATACCCAGATTGAACCACAGCCTTCCATTTTGCGCAAACGTATCATCAGAAATATTCTTGACTAAGATGCATACGATCTGGATACTCTTTCATATGGTATGTCAAATAGAGAGGCCCACGCCGCAAAACACCGTAAACCTACTTGGTTGGTTGGGGCGTCTTCCCTCTAATAAAAAAATAGCTTTAGTTGCACTTGCTGTTCTAGTCATTGGCATAGTAGTGTGCATCTATCGATATCGAAATTTCTGGATTTGCAAAAATGCTAAAGACACGACAGGCGAAAAGAGCACTAATCCCATTAATAAAATAAGCACCAAAAAAATATATGATAGTAAAAAAGATAACGAAGAAGATCTCTTAGGCAGTATTCAATCAGCTATTGAACAGCAAGATCATGTTGAACTATATGACCTTCTAGCTCAAAACAAAAACCTTCTCAGTACTGAAAAAAGCCAACAAACTCTGAACAATGCTTTATATAAAGCGCTTCAAGATGAGCACTATGCTACTGCAGGTATCTTACATAAAAATGGTGCTAAAGCCTTAACAATTGAAAATACACAAAGTCTAAAGCTCAAACCTCCGGCCAAACTATTTTTAAAAGCCCTCTGGAAGCAAGAGATCTCAGATGCTCTCAAAAAGAACGATATCAATCCTTTCATAAAAGCTACAGATGACAATAAGATTGAGAAAGATGAGACATTTATCAGATACGATCATAATACCACAGCATTGTTTTATATTCAAGATTTTGATCAAGCACAAAAACTTATTAAGCATGGCGTTAAAAAAACAAATATTCCACTTTTTCATGCTATGCAACGAGGTGATAAAGATTTCATCAACAAATGGTTAGACTCAACGGAAGATGTTACTTTTTATTCTAGAGATATCATATCCTATGCATGTACTTCCACAATCGCGGATCAATGTCTACCTAAAGCATATGATAAAGTAGTCTCCACTAAAGAATACAGCCTGACTACATTAGTTAAGAATAACTGGCCTGATATGCTAAACTACTGGTCTGAAAAGGGAGTAAACATAAATGAATTGGGTAACTGCGACATACTACAGCATTGCAATTCAACCGAAATGTTAGACGCAATTGCAGAGAAATTTGGCGAGAACAAGCTTAAACAAAACCTTCTTTCAGCAAATCACACAGATACGCAATATTTAGAGACTTTTATAGAAAACTTTGCAGATGCCAATCCAGACAACTACTCGAAATTGATTAGCTGGCTGGATAGATATGGTTTGCTAAACATAGACAAGACAAAGTTTTTAATCTTGGTTTATGCTCCTGATAAGGATCTGGTGACAGAGTATTTAAACAAGTGGAACTTAGAAGCGCTGCATGCAACGTGTCCAATTAATCGCCCAGATCCCAACCGTCCTACCGCGCATCGCACACTGATCAGTGACGCTGTCCACTACCATATTGAAAGCTCTAAGCTCATGTTTGATTTCTGGATAGAGCAAGACCTTTCAAAGCCCGAACTTTACACCGGCGATCTTACCTTAGAGACACTCGTCCATTTAAAACGCCAAAAAGTCAAAACTTATTTCACTGTATATGGGGGGTTCAAAAGCAATATAGAAAAAGCAATGAAATTTGAAGATACTCAAAGCTTGTATGACCTACTAGTCAATCAAGACTTCATCGAAGCTTATTCCTAAAACCTTTTCTCCTTCCTGCCGTTCTAACCCTAAGCAATTTGCAACATCTTGACACGACAATTTACGCATACCCAGATTGAACCACAGCCTTCCATTTTGCGCAACGACAAGTCACTTGAAATAAATCAATTCAAGCGTGTAGCTCTGCCCCTAGCTAAGGAGCTGAATTACGCTCGCCATAAATCCTGCTCTTCATGCATCAGCTCGTGTAAAAACTTGACTTAAGAGCTCAAACCATTCTATACTTACAACCTTTGGTGGCATGGCCAAGTGGTAAGGCATGGGCCTGCAAAGCCCTGATCCCCAGTTCGAATCTGGGTGCCACCTAAATCTTTGGATCAGTATGTTAATTTTAATTTCAACACCCATTGGCAACCTAGCCGATATCTCAGCAAGGGCGCTAGATGCGCTCAAGACCTGCGATCTTATTCTTTGTGAAGACACGCGTCATAGCCAAATTCTGTTAAACCACTACGCCATCTCTAGACCGCTGCAAAGCTTTCATCAATTTAACGAAAAAAAGCGCGAAGAATCCCTGATTGAAAAACTCAACAGCGGATCCACAATCGCCTTAATCAGCGATGCAGGCACGCCTGCCCTCTGCGACCCTGGTCAAAGACTCATCGCTAGATGCCATGAGGCGGGCATTACAGTCTCATCCATTCCAGGTCCTTGCGCTATCATCACCGCGCTGACCCTCTCTGGCTTTGAATTCCCCCCCTTTCAATTTGGCGGATTTTTGCCTAAAAAAGGCCTCAAAAACACCCTCATCCGCGCGCTCTTCTACCCTGGCGTCTCCTGTTTCTACGACACTCCACACCATATCGAAACCACCCTATCGACCCTAGATGCTCTAGACCCAAATCGCACCATCTGTATTGCCAGGGAGCTGACCAAAAAGCACGAAGAGGTCCTGCATGGAAAGCCAGGAGAGCTCAAGCCCACCCTTAAAGGCGAATTTTGCCTCATCATCGAGCGCGGCCCGCCCCCTCCAGGCGACCTAAAAGCCCTCGTCCAAAATCTCCAAGAAACCTTCGAAATCCCTCAAAAAGAGGCGATTAAGCTAGCTGCCGACATCGCCCATGTCTCCAAACAAGACCTCTATCGTGGCTACCTCTCTTAAATCACTATCCATTAGAAGTTTACATATAAAGTATATTTATTTACAATAATTAAATATTATGTTATAGTTAATCCTATAAAATAATAAAAGGTTGTACTATGGTTGATTCTATAAAAGATTTAAGAAATCCCAATTACATGAAAGCTTCCGTGAGAAAAAACGGACCTCAGACCAAAATTTGACGCTAAACAGTACACCACAATTTCGCGCATACGCATCATCCTTACACATATTATCTCACTCATTACAGACGCTTTTTTGCATCCCACCAATCTCTTCCAAGGCAACAAAAAGCTTAATAAATCCACTTTAGAAAGAGGTCTTAAAAATATTCAAGAATTAGACAAATCGTTTGCTTTCAATATAAACTTAGTGACTGTTATGCGTGGGCAGAAGATACCAACTGAGACGTTTAACCAAACAATTGAAGATATAGTGAAAGCCTTTAGTAAAGACGAGATCAAATTCATGTCTATCCCCTTATTGATCGACGGCGGCAAACATGTCGTTCAAGTCTTTATTGATAAAGAAGCCAAAAACATCGAATACTACGATTTGCGCCTCAGTGATCCTAAGAGTGAAATCATTAATGGAACTAATCAGACAGTGAGCGCATTGATGGATACATTAAATACTAATCTGTTTGACAGTACCGCGAACATTTTCATTAATCAAAACAAGCTGCAAAATGATTTTCACAACTGTGGAATTCACATCTTAGATGTGACGATCAAACGTCTTGATAACGTCCAATTTAAGGATCTCCAGCACGCGAGAAATATTGGCGATATCGCTAAAATCCGTGAAGACCTATTTCGCAAGTGGCTTTCACCAAAAATCATGAATACTGCTGATATCGACCTCATGAATGATGATACATGTGACGATTTTTGATTATCTCCGTTTGCTCTGAGCAAGATACCCTGACCGCTCGCGCATGGGCTGCTATTGACCTGCACAATAGCGAAATTATTCTTGATAAATAACCTGTCCTTAAATAAAGTCATTCCTATCTGGAATATTAAAATCGGAATTTTCGATGAAAAAAAATTTGGACGACTTGGATTATTACGTAGAAAACCTATGGGAAAGCCAAGCTAAGACGTGGTGCCGCATTAATGACCTTGGCTACAATGTCGGCCGTGATCATTTTCTTACACCGAAGTTTTTGTCTCTTATGCCTTCTGTAAAAAAATTAGTAGGTTTAGATTTTGGATGTGGAGATGGCTACAACACACATGCTTTGACCACACTTGGTACTAAAAAAATCTATGGTTTGGATATAAGTCCAACGATGATTGAGCGTGCTCAAAAATATGAAGATGAAAATTGTCAGAAGCTTGAGTTTGTTAAAGGCAGTATTTTAAAAGCACCTTTTGATGACGAATATTTTGATTTTTTGACCTCATTCTTTGCACCTATCTTCATCCCTAATTATGAAAAATCTCTAAAAGAGGTCTATCGAACACTTAAACCCGGTGGTTTTTTCCAGTTTTCAATTACTCATCCTTGCTTTTGGACACATAAGATTCAGTGGGCCAATGAACGCAAGGGTGTAATCGCAACTAAATATGCTCCTAAAAGTAATCCTGTATTTGGAACTTGGGGTTTTGAAAACGTGCCAAAAGAAGAAACGTCTGGTTTTGCGACCTATTTGTTCAGGCGCACTTTTACAGAATGGCTTAATGGACTAGTAGCAGCAGGACTGTACGTTGAAAAGATTGAAGAACTCGTGTTTCCTAAAAAATTAGCATCTAAGTACACGTCCCTTAAAGGATTTGATAAACTGCCCTTTTTTGTGATTATACGAGCTCGCAAAACGTTGCTCTGTTAAGATTTGATATATGGCCAAAGTAAGTGCAAAATGTAGGTTTTGGCTTGCCGCCTAGCTCTTATGCAAATTTCCTGTCTTCGTTACCTTGTCTTGGTCTATAGACTAATAACCAGAACTCTTTCGTTTTGATTGTTTAGATTCAGAGCAGATTAGGTGACAGATTGTGCCATTTTTTGCGATTCATTAGCTAAGGTAAAATTCCATCTAGCTTTTTGCCATTACGTAGACTGTAAATGGCGAGTAATGTATTTCATCTTCCCACAGATATGGATCCTCTTTGGAGCCCGTCGGTTTGTAAATCTCTAATACTTTTAATCCAGCTTCCTTACAGCAATCCACATAATCTTGATCTTTCCAATAATAATCATAGAATTCAATGGGAGGATTTTTTGATCTGAGTTTTGTTACATCCCCACTTTGAAGATTTCGATTTTCTGAAAAATTAGATTCAAATGCAATCCATTTCCTGTCACACGAGTATAGTTCTTCACTGCCAGTAATTGCGATAATGATTCCACTTTCATTCAAAAACGAATTCGCTTTATCAAGATAGCTGATAATTTCTTGTTTTGATTTCATATCAAACAAAACAAAACTGGAAAAAACTAAATCGTACTGGTTAGCGGGAGTTATTTGATCAACGTTAAAGAACTTAATATCAGGAAAATCATTCTGTGCTTTTTCTAGCATGCATTTGTTGATGTCAACACCAACAACGCTTAGTCCAGACCTTTGCAAATAGCTTGCCGAAATTCCTGTTCCTGACCCATAGTCTAAAGCCTTCTTTCCCTTGAGATACTTTTTCATAAGAGAAGGGAGGTCTCGGTAAGCTATGTATCTGTGAGATAATTGGTCAGTTTCTGCGTAAGCTTCTACAATCTCTCTTGTTTTATCTTGGGTAGATAAGTATACACTACATTTTTCTTTCGTTACTGATAATGGTAACTCGATGGTACTTGATTCCACAATAATTCTCCTCAAAGGCTAAAATATACTCATTAAAATTAATGACTTTCTGCAAAGATCCAATTTTCTTTCTTTAATCCTTTCTGATATGTCATCAGAGTTTCAATCCCTTTTTCAATGTGGTCTGGCATATATCGTTCATAAACAAGAGCATCTAGTGCCTTTGTTTTTATACCACCGTCTTGCAAAGGCAAATCTGAAACCAGAAGAAGAGCCCCTAAACTAATGCGCCTAAACCCTGCACAGGTAAATAGTGTTGCGCACTCTAATTCGTATGCATCAACGTTTAAATCAACAAGGTTTTGCTTAAAACTATCGTTAAATTCCCAAAATCTTATATTTGAGGTATATGTAACTCCAGCATGAAATCGGGATCGAGATTTTTCTAATACATCCATCACGCTTCTTTGAAGTTTAAAGCAGGGCAAAGCAGGCATCTCTGGTGGGCTATAGTGAAGAGAGGTTCCCTCATTACGAATGCCGGCAGTGGGGAGGATATAGTCTCCAACCATGTGGTGCTGTTTGAGCCCCGCACACATTCCTAACAAAACCACCCCATTAATCGGTAGAAAGGAAATTAGGTCTACAGCCAAAGCTGCAGCCGTAGAACCAATTTTAATATCAAGAATTGTAATTCCCTCGTCTTTATCGTGTGCAGTTTTAAACATCCTGCCTTCATAAACCGGATTATTATTTCTCGCTGCAAAATAGTCTACATATGCTGGAAAATTAGTGAGGATGATATTTTTTTCAAATTGAGAAATTTGACATCCAGAGTACCTTTCAAGTGTTTCAAATGCATATTGTTCTTGTGATAAACAGGATTTGCGAATTTTCATAGATCTAAGCCACTCTTTTTGAAATTATTTTATGTTTTTAACTCTATTTTTTCAAGGTAAATTGATATATATATTAGCAATCTTCAGTTTGAATCGTAGCTAGTAGTCGTATCTATACTTCTCAAAATAAGTGTAATATCCACCATTGAAACAGCAATTCCTGCATAAAAAATAAGCAGATCCCAATTTCAGGCTTTTTCCTACGCTCTGCTCATTTCAGTGGGAATTGCTGTTGCATCTCTAGTTAACGTTAAGATATAATGCACACTTGAATACGATGAGTGATCAAAAGAAAATTGGCGTGCTATGCGCAAGCGGATTAGGTGATGGCCTGCTTATGGCCATAGCCGCTCATCGTTTCAACGGCACGTTATTTAGCGACTGCGCTCCCCTTTCAGAATTATTCGATAACGTTAAGCCCTGGCCAGAAAGTTTTTCCGATTTTGACCTTTTAATAGTCGAAAATGATAACTCTGCTAGATGTTGGGATCTGATGAAGATCCGTGATCAACTAAAGGATGTCCGCTTTATTTTTCCCACAGTCAATTCTAGGTTGGATATTCGGGATTGCGATTTTGTCTGCAATTCCAAAGTTTCCATGGCAGACAATGTTGCCTCCGCATGCGCTAAATGGTTAGAGGATGAGCCATCAAAAGAAAACGGCATCTGGAAGCCAGATTCGGCTCATTATCAAATTGTAAAACGACGTGTCTGTATCCATCCGACAAGTAAGGACCCTAAACGCAATTGGTCAAGATCCGGTTTTGAAGCGCTTGCAAAAGCCTTGTCATGGCGCGGCTATTTTCCGGCCTTTTTGGTCTCAGCAGAAGAACTAGCTGATTGGACCTGGGTAGAAGAGCTGGGTTTTGCACTTCCCAAATTGGACGGTATGAGAGCGCTAGCTAAATATATTTATGAGTCAGGCTATCTGATCGGCAATGATTCGGGTTTAGGGCACCTGGCCTCAAATTTAGGCATTCCCACACTGACGATTTCAGGTAATCCAAAAAGAGTGAAGCTGTGGCGGCCGGGATTTACAACAAATCTCATCACAACGCTTAAAGTGCCCCTGCCTAATTTTAAGGGGATCGGCCTTCGTATGAGGGACAATTGTTGGCAGCCGTTTGTGAGTCTAGCTAGAGTGCTCAAAAACTTTGAAAGGCTCATCGCATGAGGGCAGCCGTGATTCCAGCAGGCGGCATCGGCGATGCGCTTTTGATGATGATCGCAGCACACAGACTGCAGATGGAAGGTTATGCTGTGACAATCTATCACCGCAAATTACCTGAGCTCAAAAGCTGGTTTAACACACACCGCATAGAGCCCGATTTTGAAGATTTAAGCGCGTACGATCTCATCGTTTTGCAAAATGACAATAGCCTTAAGTCAAAAGAGCTGATACGTCTCTTTCGCTCAGGGAATTTACCGAATTTAAGCGTGTTTTACCCCACATTTGAGCCCAAAAAGCACGGCGAACCGACAACCCTCGATCAGATTTTTGATGCTAGCAAACCCATGGCCGATAATATTGCATCTAGTATCGCCAGATTGTTGCATGTGCGTGAAACCTCAAAAAATAATGGCCTTACACCGCCTGAAAATTTAACCTTCAAACACTATCCCAAACGGGTTGTTATCCACGCTAGCGCCGGCGAAAAGAGCAAAATTTGGCCGCTCGATAATTTTATCTGGATTGCCAAAAAATTGGAGAAACTGGGCTACCACCCGGTATTTGCCCTAAGCCCAAAAGAGCGCCAAAGCACAAACGTTCCATATGAGATGCCCCATTTTGAAACACTCTCCGACCTAGCAGCCTATTTATACGAGTCAGGAGGACTCATTGGCAATGATTCTGGCACAGGCCACCTCGCATCGAATTTTCATCTACCGACGGTGATTGTTTCGAATTGCCCAAAAAGAATGAAACTGTGGAAACCGGGATGGTTAAATGGGGAGGTGATAACACCCCCCCTGTGGATACCTAACTTGAAAGGCTCAAGGATTAGGGAAACTAGATGGCGCTGGCTGACTCCGCCAAGAAAAGTCCTTAAAAAATTTAAGAACCAGATGGCTTTTTCTTCGACGTCTCATAATACTGCTTAACCATCGCATTCATCGCTTCTTCCAAATGGTCATATTTACCATTTTCCTCAGCTTCTTGGATAATCGAGTTGATCGACCTTCCTTTGTGCTGATAAAGCTCTAAAGCAGACCGCAGATTGACAAGCTCCAAAAGACCCGGGTTGCTGTTTGGGTCAAAATTTGGGTTTGTGAGCGACTCGTATGAAGCCCACGCCTCAAAATCACTGGGATGATCCTTTTGATTTGGAAATAGCTCATTATTGCTGAAAAACAACCGGTAATAAGCATGGGCAAATCTAGGACCCTCACCTAGGAAATATTCATGTGGTAAGCCTTTATTCGTCGCTTTTTCCATTGTTCCACGGAAAAAATCGCCAATACAGGTGATATCTTCTTCAAAATCAGCTTTTAAGTGAGCAGCTTCCTTCCAAAAAGCATTCTGCATTTCAAATATTTGACCAATGGGATGCTTTTCGCTCCATTTGTACTCTTTTTCCCACTCTGACTTAGGACGCTTAGGCTTACTCATAATTCCTCTCTCTTTATTCTATATTACTAAATATAATTAACTTTATCAAATAGTTTTTATAATTATAACAACTTGTGCTATTTATGAATTATGGACACGTTTTTATTATTACTATCTAAGGGGTTGATTGCCGGCTTTTGTTATAGCTTAGTCTCTGTAACAGCAGGCCTTTACTGCGCCCATTTCGTTGTCAAGCGCGGTTGGCTGTGTGGTTTTGTAGCAGGTCTTGGAATTGCAAGCGTCCAGCTTCTCTGGGCGGGGATCGCTATTTTCTTGCTCGATATTTCCATGGATCACCTGCCCATTAATCCCGTTATTATCTCTGTTATCGGCGCTATTGTGCTCTACATTTTAGCTTGGAAAGCTTACCAAACAAGTAAGCAGCCAGCTCATTCCCTTCCTGATGTCCCTCTCCAAAAGCTTAAAGCTTTTGCCCAAGCCATTCCACTCGCCTTAGCCTATCCCCTTCGCACAGTAGGCTTTGCTGCAATTTTCATCCTCCTGGGCGTGCACCGTATCCCACCATTCAATGCCTACCAAGCCAGCGGCGCGATTGTCGGTGTTGGCATCGGCTCCATCGCCTGGTGGACGCTTGTCACGCTATCTGTCCTTGGCTTAAAAAACCGTTTTACTCCATCGTTTATCCAGCTATCGCGCCGCATCTGCGCTTTTGGCATCGCAGCCTTTGCAACAGGCGGGCTTATCATCGTCTTAATCCATCACTTTTATTAACTACTTTGCTATCATATTAAAGATGCGTATTGCTCATATATCGGACCTACACTTTGCTAAAATTTCGTATGATCCCGGCCAGTTTTTTTCCAAACGATGGCTGGGCAACCTCAATTTGGTTTTAAGACGCGGCAAGGCTTTTTGTAACAAGCGCCCTTACATGCTTATACCTAAATTTAAAGAGCTTGGAATCGATACATGCCTGATCACTGGTGATTTCACATCGACGGGAAGCGCTGCTGAATATGCGATGGCCGGAGATTTTATATCAAAGCTGCAGGAAAATCACATCACTGTCTACTCCATACCGGGCAATCACGATACCTACACTCGGGTAAACGAAGACGAAAAGACCTTTTACGACATCTTCCCTTCTAGGTTTTGGAAAAGCAGCTTGAGCTTATCTGAAGATAAATGCACGACCATGCCACTGACCGATGGATGGTGGCTCTTAGCTCTAGACACTGCCTTAGCAACATCGCTTATCTCCTCACAAGGACTATTTTCCGAAAAATTAGAAGCTACCTTGCCCAAAGCTTTAGCTGAAATTCCCAAAGACCAAAAAGTGGTCATGATGAATCATTTTCCTTTTGCTCAAAACGAAAATCCAAGACGCCTCATGCAAAGAGGCAAGGCGCTGCAAACCTTTTTAGAAAATCACACGCAAATCCAGCTTTATCTGCATGGGCATACGCATCGACTCGTCCTTGCTGATTTGCGCCCGTCCAATCTGCCCATTGTGTTAGATTCGGCCAGCGTCTCTCATCAAGCGATGAGCTCGTGGAATTTCATCGACCTAAAAAAAGATGCTTGTGATATTCAAGTATGGCAGTGGGAGACAGAAGACTGGAAACCTACAAAGAACGAGAGGTTCACCTGGTGACGTGGTATAAAGACGGACTAAAATTCAAATGCACAGAGTGTGGCAAATGCTGCACGGGCAGCCCAGGCGGTGTATTTGTCACAATGGAAGAGGTCGATGAGATGGCCAAATTTTTAGGCTGCACGCGGCAGGTTTTCATCGCTTCATTCACCCGCAGATTTGAAGGCAAAATTGCTCTGCTTGACAGCCCGAAAAATTACGACTGCGTTTTTTTAAAAGATAAAAAGTGCCAAGTCTACGGAGCTCGCCCCAAACAATGCCGCACGTTTCCCTGGTGGAGTGAAACCCTAGAGAGCAAAAAAGCTTGGCTGGATGAAAAGATTCGCTGTGAAGGAATCAATCACCCAGATGGCAAGCACTATTCCTGTGAGGAGATTGATGCCAAACGATCGAGCTAAAGAATGGCTTAACGGTCCCTATGATGAAGAGACTAAAGCTGCCATCCGCAATCTTTCTCCAAAAGAGCTCAAAGAGGCCTTTGCAAAAGATCTCTCATTTGGCACAGCTGGCATGCGCGGCATCGTCGGCGCAGGCTCAAATAGACTGAATGCCTACACCGTGCGCGCTGCCACTCAAGGACTTTGCAACTATATCAACAAACAATTCAAAGGCCAAAAACGCGTTGTCATCGGCTACGACTGCCGTTTAAGCTCGCGGGAATTTGCCGAGGAATCAGCAAAAGTGCTCATCGGCAACGGTGTCGAGGCCCTGCTTTGTGAAAAACTCATGCCCTCACCTTTCGTTTCATTTACCTGCCGCCAAAAACAATGCGCAGCTGGCATCATGATCACAGCTTCCCACAATCCCCCAGAGTACAACGGCTACAAAGTCTACTGGGCAGACGGAGCTCAAGTCGTCCCACCGCACGATCAAGGCATTATCCTAGAAGTCCAAGCCGTCAAAGACCCCACGCATGTCAAAATCGGGTCTTTAGATGATCCAAAATTACAACTCGTTAAAGACGATGTCACCCAAGAATATCTTAAAACGATCTATCCACTTCAAAATCACCTCGAACAAAACCGTGATCATGGAAAAAACCTCAAAATCATCTACACTCCCCTGCATGGTGCCGGTATCTCTCTCGTCCCACAATCCCTCCACTCTTGGGGCTTTACAAATCTTTCCTTTGTCGAGTCGCAAAAAGAGCCCGATGGCAACTTCCCTACCACGCACTCTCCCAATCCGGAAAGCCCTGAGAGCTTAAAACTTGGCATGGATCAGCTGAAAAACACCTCTTGTGACATCCTGATTGCTACCGATCCCGATGCTGATCGCATTGGCGCAGTTGTTCTCCACAAAAATGAGCCCAGGTTCCTCACCGGCAATGAGCTTGCCGCTCTTATCTGCCATCACCTCCTCAGTTCCAAAGCAAAAAACCTCCCTCTTAACGGCGCCATCGTTCAATCCATCGTCACCACGGAAATTCTCGGCAAAATTGCAAAATCGTATGACATAAAAAACTTTGAAGTCTTGACCGGCTTCAAATACATCGGCGAGCTGATCGAAAAATGGGAACACTCCCATGAACACACCTTTATCCTGGGCGCTGAAGAATCGCACGGCTACCTCTTTGGCACATACGCCAGAGACAAGGATGGCATCGCGACCGCCTGTCTGCTCTCTGAAATGGCACTCGATGCCAAGTTAAAAGGAGAAACGCTTGTCGACCGGTTAGATGCCCTCTACAAAAAATACGGTTTCCACACATCTAATCTAATTAACATTCAGCTCAAAGATGGCCAAGCGCTATCTAAAATTGACGACTTGCGCGCGCTACCGCCCAAATCCATTGCAGGACATGCCCTGCTCTCTCTTGAAGACTACCAGACATCACAAAAACGGGATCTTAAAACAGGCACGCTAGAAAAGCTCACCCTGCCCACATCCAACGTCCTCGTCCTGCGCTTAGAAGGCGGCATCAAGCTCATCATCCGTCCCTCTGGGACCGAACCCAAGCTCAAAATCTACGGAACCGCCCACGGCGATAACTGCATCCCCACCTTAAATGCAGCCCTCGATGAAGTCACAAACTGGTTCCTCTAAAATCACATGTCTTTATCAGAAAGCGTCGTAATAAGCGTATTTTTTGCATCTGTGAATTTTTCGATCTTTCTTTCAATTTTTTGAATCTCTTTACTTAGAGTGATTATTTGTTGCTCTGCATTTTGTACTGCGGATCTCATCCATGAAGTATTCTTATTCAGTTCAATATACTCTTGTTTCTCTTTGAGCCGCTTTTTCAAGTCATTTATCTCGTCAGACAAGGAATCTGTTTTTTTATTGCAAGCACGGATAATCATAGAACCGGTGAGCGTATCGCTTAGTTTAAAACCTAAAAGAAATCGCGCCGCATTCTCAATCTCTTCGGCCTTAACAAGTGCTATTAAGATATCTTTAGCTGTTTTCAAATCGTTTAAATCAACGCCAGATGCTTTCCCTTTTGAGACAGCTGTATTGATTCTTTGTTCCGATAGGTGGCCATCTGGATCGAGATCAAGAAGTGTATATGAGAGCCATCGATGTAGAGCAGCTTTTGCCTTTTTTGCTTTTTCTATCTTGGAAGCATTTCCAACTCCCTTTCTGCCGTCCGCGCGATTATTTAGAATGACTCTTTTATACTTTTCGGAGACATCTGCAAAGGTGAATTTCGCTTTGCGATCAATGCCTAAAAGATCTAGATGGACATAAAGGTGCGTGTCGACTTTTTCTTTGGGAAAATGCCCCCATCCTTTGCTTTTTAATTTAGCCTCAGAAACCTTAGCTCCAGCGCAGTATAAAATAAACGCAATGTCCTTGAGATTCTTCTCTATCGCTAAGTCAATAGGGCTCTTTTTTGATACAAACTCCTCATTAGAAAACAAAAAGGACAACTTTTTATGAACGGTCTGCTCTTGATTGACCAGCTCAGGATGATGTGTAACCAGATAATCCATTGATTCTTTCATCTCATGTTTCACTGCCAAATAAAGGAGCGAATATCTTGTAATCGTCTCTTTGATTGGGCCACTCTGTTGCACCGTCGATCTAAAATTGAGAATATTCAACCCATTTTCCAAAAGATGGATCAGTAAATCGCTTCGCTTGATCTCGCATACTTTGTGACACAAATCAAATTGCAATTGCGATTTGTTGAGTTTTACAGCTGATGCAAAAACAGCTTTAGTGATGTCGTCGCTGCCGTACTTCAAAGCCAAATCTAGAACATCCATTGGTTGTTCGACCTTAGAGATCTCTTTTAACCACACTTCCTTGATCAGTGCATCATCTTTAGTCTGTGCAACAACTGGTACAGCATACTTTAACGAAATATTTGCATCTTTGGCTCTAGATATGACTTTTTTAACAAACTCAGGGTCATGCTTGATCGACTCTTCTGTCGGCTCAAACATCGCATTAAAAATATGGGGGATGTTTTTTTCATCTAAAAGCGCAGCACTCAAAACTTCTCGTTTAAAATTGCCGTCTTTGACTCTCTTCATGCATTGCAACACATCTGGTGCCAGCATGGGATTTTGTAATCCCTTCAAAAAAACTGGAAGTTTCACAGATTCATCTTCAGATTGCGTTGCCTCGTGTATACAATCTTTCAGGGAGTTCTCGTATGTCAAACACGCCTCGACGACATCTCGTTTAAACGATGCGTCCTTAAGATTCGATGCATACTTAATTACGCTTGGACGCCTAACTTTTTGCTTACATGCCATTTTAAACACATCTTCAGCAAGACCACGATCACCAAACGTGCTCGCTTTCTTTAAGCATTCTTCAGGTAAGACATCATGTTGGAATAGCTTAGGTAAAAAAATGCACACACTAATTTGTGTCACTTTAGCAACTACAATAATTGTTAAAGAATAAGCACAAATAAATCCGGCTGCTTTTTTACACGCAAGATCAAATGATAAAAAGCGGAAAAACTGAATAATGATAAGTCCATATACAGGTATGTTAAAGCAGGCGGGCATGGCCAATAGCAGCGTCATAGGCGTTTGACATTGCTGAAAGATCTCTTTATCCAATAGCGCGTGGTAGGCTGTACCAACTCCTATTCCAACTAAAACACTAGCTACAATGATTGCAATGATTTGATTGCGATAGGCATCTGGCTGAAGATATTTTGGTAAGTTGCTGACTGCTGATACTGATCCCATAATGGAAAATTTTATATCACAAACTTAAGAATTTTTCAATGCCTGCGTGGCAAGGCCAGCGATCGGCACGGTAAAGAGCGCAGCTAGAGCAACAACGCTAACGGCTTTAGCAAGCGGTAGCGGCGCATATCTAGCAGATAAATAAAAGACGACTGCACAGCTACCTAAGCCTCCAGCCACTTCCCTTTTCCCTTGCAAGCCGTAGTAGCCAGCAAATACGAGCGCAAGCAGGCTCGCTGAATAAAGGCCGCTGCGTGTGACAATCGCTGGCATGTTAGGTTCCATTTTCGTGTACGAATCATAGATGAGAAAATTGAACTTACCAGAGAGTGAGGGGAGTTTCATCAACGCCTTTCTGGGAACTTAACGCGCAGGTGACGTGTGACAGCTAGATTTTTCATGATGGTGCGTTTGACGATGCCAAGCTCTTCAAATGTGAGCTGGCATTCATCGAACTGCCCTTCTTCAGCTTTATCTGATACCACTCGATCGATTAACTCTGTGAGTGTCTCCTCAGTGATTTCATCAAGTGAGCGAGAAGCTGCTTCGACGCTATCTGAAATCATGATAATGGCAGATTCTTTTGTGCGTGGTTTGGGGCCTTGGTAACGGAACTGCTTTTCATCGACTTGATCGACATCGCCGCCCATTTGTTCCACTTGCTTGCTGTAGAAAAAGTAAACAAGGGTCGTGCCGTGGTGCTCTTTGATGATGTCAATGAATGTATGGGGCAAATTGTGTTGCTTGGCTAGTGATTCACCTTCGGGAACGTGAGCGATAATGACCTGAGTAGACTCAAGCGGTGTCAAAAGTTGGTGGATGTTAAATCCGCCCATTTGATTTTCAGTAAAATAGTGAGGATTAAACAGCTTACCAATGTCGTGATAGAGGCTTGCAACGCGGCAAAACAATCCATTTGCTCCAATTGCTTGCGCTGCAGCTTCGGATAAACTACCCACGACCAGGCTGTGCTGATAAGTACCAGGAGCCTCAATCGAGAGACGTCTTAAAAGCTCATTGTTCGGATCCATATACTCAACAAGAGTAATATCTGTCATCACGCGGAAAATCGACTCCAAAATAGGCAAGAACCCAACGACGAAGACCGCTGTAATGAGCATGAAGCAGAGCGTGCTAAAAACATCAGCAGCAAGTGGGACATCCCAGAGAATATTTTGCGCAAAATTGAACGCGACCAAAATAGGCAAGCATGTGAGCCACACCTTACCGCAAACCGCAAACACCTCCTTACGCTTCCTCACATCCCGCGTTGCTATAATCGCGACAATACCTGTCACAAGATTCATAATTAAAAAGCGGTTATGGTCAACAGCAAGTGTTACACCCAAAAGAACACTCAAAAATACCACGCTAAATAGAGCAGCGTGATGGCCAACCAAAATACAAATCAAAATGGCTGCAAACGGCACAAAAAGCGGATAACGCACCACCTCGATCAAATGATGCGAAGTTTCAAGCAAGAAGTACTCAGCTGCCTTGGCCACACATAAAGTGACAATAAATACAGTCGCAAAAATAGCCAGCTTCTGCAGAGAATGATACACATCTTTACAAAACAAGCGGAAGTAAACCGTCCCTAAAATCACCATCACCAATGCAAACAACAAGCTGCTAATAATAGTGAGTGGCTGCCATACGTTACGCTTTTCAGCAAGAGCCTTTTTCATGCCCTGCATGATGCTAATATGACGCATCGTCACCTTCTCGCCTTGATCGATAATGCGTGACCCCGCCCTCACTTTGGTATATCTGTCCGCAATGCTTGATCCAACAACTTGTCGCAGTTGCCTTTGCACGGCTGTATCTTCCTCGATCATCCATGGATCAGTGCGGAAATGTGAGACCACATATTCAACGGCACCTGCAGAACCCCCATTTGTTTGAATAACGCGCGAGGAAAGCTCGCGCCAAAAACTATCGGGGAGCGTGACCTCATCTGCATGATTATACGGAGTATAAACGTGATAATTTTGTGTCGATAAATTCATCTGTCGGATTTTTTGGAGCGTGCGATTATCAGCAAAACGCGCCTGCTCCATCGCTCGCTCAACGGATTTTGCCGCAGTGTAGATTTGCTCTAAATCCAAATTAGGCTGGCTTTTTGAAACTTCGTTATCAAACTGTGCTGCCCGCTCATCGATTTGCTTTTCGTCGATCTTGTAGATCGAGCCCACTTCTCGAATAGCGTCCTGGCGGAAAATAATCGTCGATTCGTCATCGGGAAACTCAAAATCGACCTGAGCGACGACGTAATTTTTGGCGTTTGTATCGAGCTCTAGCACCTCCACCCGCACTTCACGAAAGTGCAGAAACAGTGCTAAGCAGAGAGTGAGTAAAAGCCCGATTAAAAGGCGCCATCCCAAGTTGTCAGCCTTGAGGCGCTCTTTTACACTAACTTTTTCTTCGTGCTGATCGCCGGCGTTTGCCATGTGACTAGTTTAGCCCAACCTCATCATTATTACCAATAACTATTTACATACTCCTAAACACATTTTGAAGCAACGAGCTAACCCCTTAAGTCGGATTTTAGCCATTTTTTGGCTAAAACAACCTTGTAAAATCGCCATTTTTTGGCTAAAATCCCACTTAAGGACATAAAAGCACATATGATGCGACCTTGATTTTTTGTAGACGGGTCTGTCATTATCCAAAATATGCAAAATTCCATCACACGCAAGTATCGGCCGCAAACCTTTGCCGCCGTCTGCCATCAAGACGCCATCGTCACCACGTTAAAAAACGCCTTAAAAGCAGGCTCCGTTGCGCAAAGCTATCTCTTTTGTGGCACGCGCGGCACGGGGAAAACAACGCTTGCAAGGCTCCTTGCCAAAGCCCTCAACTGTGGGAATCTAAATTCAGAATACGAGCCGTGCAATAGTTGCACTTCCTGTCGAGAGATCAATGGCGGCGCTAGCCTCGATGTGATCGAAATCGATGGCGCTTCTAATCGCGGCATCGACGACATCCGACAGATCAACGAAACCGCCCTCTATGCTCCGAGTAGCTCTAAGTGGAAAATCTACATCATCGACGAAGTCCACATGCTCACCAAAGAAGCTTTCAATGCGCTATTAAAAACCCTGGAAGAGCCGCCACCACGCGTCAAATTCTTCTTTGCGACAACAGAGCCAAACAAAGTCCTCCCGACCATTCTTTCCAGATGCCAGCGCTTTAACCTCTCCCGCATTTCCGAAAACAGTATCGCCAAAAAACTCAGCACCATTCTAGAAGACCAGAAAATCCAAGCAGATCCAAACGCCTTATCCCTCATCGCCCAGCTAGCTGATGGCTCCATGCGCGACTCTGAATCGCTTCTCGGTCAAGTCATCGCCTTTGCATCCGGCCCCATCACGCTTGAAAACACCTCCCAAATCCTCGGCATTACTTCCAAAGAGCAATTCTTTGCCCTCGATAACGCCGTCTCCTCCTCCAACCTCGCTTTTGCCTTCGATCTTTCGCAAGACATCTTCGACTCCGGCAAAGACCTCAAACACTTTCTCGATTCCCTCATCACCCATTACCGCTTCATCCTGCGCCTCCATCTAGGTACCACCACAAATCAAGAAGGATACAAAAGAGCTGCCCAAATCTACTCCCACCACGATTGTCTCGACATCCTTGACTACCTCGTCAAGTGGGTCCAGCAAATCCCCTCTTCTCCTTTCAAGCGCATCGATCTCGAGATGGTTTTGCTCTACATCCTCCGCATCAAAAAACGCATTCCCCTAGATGCTCTCATCGCCAGGCTTTCAGACCTCGAGCAAAAACTTGGAAATGCGCCGGAACCAAGCCCCTCAACTGAACAAATACAACCCACGCCCCACTTCACAGCTCCTGAACCGACACCTGAATTTACGCCTCAACCCACAATCCCCGAGCCAACTCCTGACCCCACAATCCCCGAGCCAGCTCCGCAACCCGCGACTCAATTCATAGCTCCTGAACCAGCACTTGAACCTACGCCTCAACCTGCAGCCCCCGAGCCAGCTCCGCAACTCGCGACTCAATTCATAGCTCCTGAACCAGCACTTGAACCTACGCCTCAACCCGCAATCCCCGAGCCAGCACCTGAACCTTCTCCTCAACCCGCAGCTCCTGATCCTCAAGCACCAGCTGCTCCGCAGCTCAACTCCTCCATTTTGCAACCTGAACCAACCGAAACCAACCACCCTAGTCATTACGACACTCTTCTGCGTTTTACAGCCGTCGAGCTCAACGGATCTGTTAAGAAATAATTTTAGCTGATTTCTACCTGCGGTCTGTGGTAAAATATTCACTAAAAGGAGTTGTTATGGGTAGTGGATTTTCTAAAATGAAGAAGCAAGCTAAGCAGATGCAAGATCAAATGCAAAAGATGCAGAAAGAAATGGAGGAACTAGAGGTCACAGGCTCAGCAGGTAATGGCTTGGTCTCTTTAACCCTATCTGGCGAAAAACAACTTAAAAATATTTCTATTAATCCTGACTGCGTCGATCCATCCGATGTCGAAGGTCTTCAAGATCTCATCAAGGCAGCTTATAATGATGCCCTGACACAGCTCGATGAAAAATCTCCGACGGCCAATATGGGCAACTTACCCTTTGGATTTTAATGTGATGTTTCGTATGCTTTTCCCTTACAAACGGAGTAAGCATGAGCATCCCAAAAATTCATCATCTACCCCCTGCATCCCCAGCAGGTTTTTCAACAAAAACTAAAATTATCGGAGTAGCACTTGCTGCTCTTGCGCTGTCTACTCTTTTCCTATGCACATGCTGTTGCTTTGGATGCCGCTTTAGGTTTGGCTCATCAGAAGTTCCCGATCCAATTCCAAACTCCCCTAGGCCAATTCCTGGCCCCAATCCAGCCGATGAGGCTGCTTATTCGCTAAAATATGGCAAGCTCAAAGACATTGAGCAGAAAATCAACAGTGGTGCAATCGATTGCAATGATCCCAAAACAATCAAAGCTCTTTTAAATAGTGACACCCAAAGCAAAGACGCTATTTTACATCTGCTTGTAGAAAATATCACTGACGTCGATATGGAGATCGATAAAAGGCCATTAGTTAATCTAGCAGCTGAAGAAGAACTCGAATCATCCGTGATATCTCTGATTGACAAGGGAGCAAAGACCGATGTTGATGAGGTTGATCGTGACACTTTAACCATGATTGTGATTAAAAACGGCTGGTTAGAGGTATTAAAAAAGCTTCCAATAACGGCATTTGAAGAGAAAAAAGAGTTTAGCATACTCTACTACAATAAAACGACTTGCCCCATGGAAGTCGCATTAGATAAGGGTCATGATGATATCACGCTATACATGGCTGAGCATCTGAGTGATGTCGATGCATACTTAACAAAAGCTGTAGAACAACAATTGCATCAAACGGTCAATCGCCTCATCGAAAATGGCGCAAAAACAGACATTTCAGTTTTTAAAACTCCACTGATTCACCACATCATCAAATGCAGATGGGCCGATACATTAAAGCTGCTCCCAAAAGAGTTGTTTGAAGTAAAACATGAATTCAAAACACCTCTTCAATTGGCTATGCAAGGCTCCTATGATGAGCAAGATGAGATGGCAGCTTACCTAGTTAGAAATGGAGCTAATGTAGACTTGGAATTTGGCTTTCATTTTAAAGCCAATATTCTTGAGTGTCTTAAATACAAAAACATGCCAAAAACAGAGCAAGCTCTCAAAGACATCGGATATCAACCTCCTACAAAAGAAGAGCCTCAACCAGAACCTCCAAAACCCGAATCGCCACCCCCTATCCTAACTCCAGAGAAACAGCTATCTAAAGCAATGACTGACAATCAGCCAGATGAAGTTTTACGACTAGTAAATGAAGGTGCGACGTGGACACAATGTCCCTTGCATTGGGCAATTGAAAAACTTAACGATAAATGCATTGAAACATTAGCCAAGCGACCCGACATGATCAATTATAGCCAAGATGGCAAAACTCCGCTTGAATACTATTTTCACCAACATCGTGTTAAATTTTTGGGTGTGGCCGGTGAAAGCACCACTGAAAATATCAAAATGTTTGTTTTAAATGGAGCCAGATGTGGATCGCTTTTGGACACAGCCATGAAACTGATAGAATATAACCAACACAAAGCTTGCGGTGATTTAATCCTTAATGAAGCAACCAACGGCGTTACCAACTTCACTGACCTATTTGAAGGCTTGATGCAAGATGACGTAGAAGAATGGCGCTTGGAATGTGTATTCACCCATTGCACTGCTAACGCGTTGGAACAGACACCTCTAAACAAGACACATCTCCTTATTAACCGAGGGCTTCTTAGGAAACGAAAACCAACAGTTGCTGATATTGATTTCCTTGTCACGCAAACAAACATCAACCAAGATCGAGACTGGTGGACGTTGCTTTTCAATCAAATCACAAGGCTAAGCCAGGATAACAAAAACCAAGTTGCGCTCACTTACTCTTCTGCTCATATTGATAGAACAATTATAATGGAAAGATCGGTCATCAAGCCTGAGGAATGGAATGAACTCGTTGAAAACCAAGATGACGAAGAAAACTTAAATTTCTGCTTACAAAAGCTAGATAAGACAAAAATCAACGAATACAATTATGCACCAAGAGATTCTATGATTGAAAAGCTGACCCGTATGGGTAAAAAAGCATCCATCGATGATTTACGCTCACTTAAAGCAAAGGGTAAACTTGGCGTTTTTTGTGAATATGGAGAGGTCGCTATAATCAGCAATCCTGACTTATCTCTCTTTGACGAGTTTGGTAAAAACACATGCGAGAAAATTTTTAACGCGGCCACAGACCTTAGAATAGAGCATTACGACAAAGCTATCGAAAAAGAGTTCTTCCAAACAGCCACTTCGATTTTGTATGCATTAGCAGAAGAAAAAAGCATCACTCCTGATAAGCTGAATGAACTAGAACAAGAAGCACCTGATGGCATGGATGGTAAAGAGCTTAAATTTAAACTAGCTCGAGGTTGGCTAACCGAAGATTAAAGCAAAGACTGAACATCTTTGTAAGTAGGGCAAGCCATAGCTTTTTTGGCCAGGTCCTGCGCATCTGTAAGCGTAGTGCTGCGCACAGCTTCTTTGATGGCAGGGATGTATCTAGGCGGACAGGAAAGCGTGCGTACACCAAGGCCGATAAGCAGGGGCGTGAATTTAGGATCCGCTGCCATATCTCCGCAAAGGCTAATCGGTATGTGATGGCTGTCTGCTGCTTGTGATGTTCTGTGGATCATGCGCAAAATGCTGGGGTGGGCCGGCTCAAAGTTGGATCTGGGATCGGAGCGGTCCGTTGCTAAAGCGTATTGTGTGAGGTCGTTTGTACCGATGGAGAAAAAGTCGCATTCTTTTGCCATGAGATCTGACATAACGATCGCAGACGGCACTTCCATCATCGCGCCTATGCTGAGTTTTAGTGGAAGGCCCACACCTTTTTTGCGCAGACGTTCTTGCTCAATTTGAATCAGAAGCGTTGCTTGCTTGAGCTCGTCTATGTCGCTGACTAGTGGAAGTAATATGCGCAAGTTAAAACCCGAGCTCGCACGAAGAAGAGCTCTTGCTTGGATGCGGAAGATTTCTGGCCGTTGGAGAAGAAAGCGAATCGCTCTGCAGCCGAGGGCCGGGTTGGCTTGAGGCACAAAGGTGGGACAGAAATCTTTATCTCCACCTACGTCAAAGAGCCGAAATGTAACGGGAAGATCGCCTGCAATTTCGAGTATCCTTTTGTAGACCTTGCTTTGTCTCTCCTCTGACATTGCTGATTCTTCTTGCAAAAAGAGGTATTCTGAGCGGAAAAGTCCAATTCCAGCAGCACCAGATGCTGCAATTTGCGTCATATCTTCAATGCATTCGATGTTAGCCATCACATTGATTTTCAGACCGTCTATGGTGTCTGAGGGCAGATGCGCACTTTCTTGCGCTTTTTTGACCTGGCTTTGAAGAGTTTTTTGTAGCGCTTGATATTTTGTAAGCGTCTCTTTTGTCGGATGTAAAATGACTTTGCCATCGAAGCCATCGACAACCATAGTGAATGGTCCATCTTCAATGTAGGATTGCAAGTCGATATCTGCTACAAACGGCACGCCTTTGGATTTGGCGATAAGCGCTGTGTGTGAAGTGGCTCCTCCAAGGTGTGTGACAAAGCCCATGGCACCAGAGCGCAGGGCTTCAGCAGCATCTGAGGGCACGATTTCGTCAGAGAGGAGGATGCTATTTTTGGGAAGAGCATCGAGTTCTTTTTTGTGGCGCGCACGCAAGTGCCACATGATGCGCTGCGATAGATCGCGCACGTCTACGAGGCGTTGTTGAAAGTAGGTGTCGGTGATTTTGGAAAATTGGTCTTCGTATTCGTTGATGACAGAGCGAAATACGGTTTCTGTGTTTTGGAGTTGGTTGCGGATGCGATCTTCAACTTGCGTAATGATCGGATCTTCTAGCATCTGGATATGGGTGTCGATGATGCCCGCAGCTTCATCACCTCCTTCTCTTGCCATGTAGTGTTGCAGGCCTAAAAGTTCTTCTCGTGAAGATTCTAGAGCACTTCTGTATCTTTCGATTTCTGTTTCAGCATCAGAGGTGCGGATTTTGATTTCAGGGACGGTGTCTTCGATGGGCTTCAAAAAGTGACCAGAGCCAATGGCGATCCCATCACAAAGGGCTGCACCATTTAGGATGATCTCTTCTTGATCAGCCATTGACATCCCCAAATTCAGATTCAAAAGCTTCAATAAGCGCTTGCATGGTTGTTTCAGCATCTTCTCCATCAACATCGATCTGTATGCGCGCATTTTTTTGCGCAGCTAAGATTAAAACGCCCATGATACTTCTTGCGTTCACGGTTTCTCCGCGACAAGTAAAATACACCATCGAGCGTTTATCTTGGAGCAGACGCGCAATATAAGCTGCAGGCCTAGCGTGCAGGCCCAACGGATTCTTAACCTTCACTTCTCGCTGCAGTTTCATAAGCCCCTTCTTGTCTCTTATGCTTTGCGATCGTTTCCAATAGTTTTCTATTAAACTCTTTTGCTGAATTATATCCTAGTTCTTTTAACCGGTGATTAAGAACAATCGTTTCGATCAGAAGAACGATATCACGACCAGGTTTTACCGGAACAATATGATAGGGCACTTTTACGCCTAAAATTTCGCGCCGTTTTTCTTCTAAACCAACGCGATCGTAAAAGTGTTTATCGTTCCATGCTTCTAGTTCTACAATCACATCGATACGTTGACGCTCGCTCACACACACTGCACCGTAAAGGTGTGCAACGTTAATAATGCCAATGCCGCGAATCTCTAGCAAATGGCGCGTCAATTCCGGTCCTGATCCTTCCAGATACGTGCTTTCTCGTTTTTTGATGCGCACGACATCATCGCTAATCAGTCTGTGACCCCGCTCAATAAGACCGAGCGCAGCTTCGCTTTTACCAACAGCAGAATCCCCTGTGATAAACACACCCACACCAAATGCTTCGACAAGCGTTCCATGTTTGGAAATTTTCTCTGAGGATTCTTCGGCTAAAATGACAGTAATTTGAGTAAAGAGCTCCATCGTTGGAATTGGCGTTGCAAAAAGTGGAATGGAGCGCTCTTTACAAATCATGGCAAGCTCCGGAAGCGGAGCAAATCCCCTGGAGACAATCACTGTAGGCACATCGACTCCCAAAACAGCCAGCAGACGCTCTCTTCTTATGCTAGGCTCTAAATCTTGCAAAAACTGCAGCTCTGCTCGTCCAAAGATCAAAATGCGCCCTTTAGCGCGATTTTGCACAAACCCGGCTAAACTGAGGCCCGGGCGCTCTGCCTCTGGCACTAAAATTTTGTTCTCGAGTTTACCTGCCCCAGTAAGCTCCAGTTTAAGCCGTTTTCCATGCTTGGAGTAGAAGTCTCGTATTGATAATTCCATAATTTTTTTACAATAGTGCAAATTATTTTTTTAAGCAATACCCCGAAACACAAGGATATTAGAGACTTAGAAAGAAGCAATTAATAGAGCCTGTTTATTATTAAATGAGCATTATGCTAAAACTAAAAGTATGACTTATACTCGCGTAATTATTATTGGTGGTGGATTCGGCGGCTTAAATGTTGCTAAATCACTGAATAAAGCCAAGATGGAAGTTCTTTTGCTCGATAAAATGAACCACCATCTTTTTCAGCCTCTGCTCTACCAGGTTGCTAGTGCGGCGCTGTCTCCTGCAGATATTGCGATCCCACTTCGCGAAATCATGCGCGCGCACAAAAACACCACTGTCCTCATGGGTGATGTCACAGATATAGACAAAGAAAAACGACTCGTCATCTTAGGAAACGGTGAAACATTCAACTACGACTACTTAGTTGTTGCAACTGGCGCGCGTCACTCCTACTTCGGTAACGATGCCTGGGAACCCATGGCACCTGGACTAAAAACTCTGCTCGATGCTCTCAGCATCCGTGAGCGCCTCTTAACCTCTTTTGAAAGAGCCGAGCGCTGCGACAGCATCACCGAAGCTGCCAAATTCCTAAACTTTGTGATTATCGGAGCAGGCCCCACAGGCGTGGAAATGGCAGGTGCCATTGCAGAAATCGCCCACAAGACCATGATCAAAAATTTCAGACGCATCGATCCAAAAAAAGCGCGCATCTATCTACTTGAGGCAGCGCCCAGAGTCCTACCTCCCTATCCTGAACGCCTCTCCAAGCGCGCCCACAAAGACTTAGAAAAAATGGGCGTACGCGTCATGACAGGAAAACGGGTTACGAATGTCACAGAAGACGGTGTGCAACTTGAAGATGGCTTTATCGAATCCAAAAACGTCATCTGGGCAGCTGGCAACCAAGCCTCTTCCCTTTTAAAAAGCTTAGATACGGACCTCGACCGCTCTGGACGCGTCATGGTTGAAAAAGATCTCTCCCTTCCCGGCCACCCAGAAGTCTTCGTCATCGGCGATGCCGCCCACGTCCTCGACAAAAAAGGTGTGCCTATTCCAGCTGTTGCTACAGGAGCCATCCAAGAAGGCTACTATGTTGCTAAAATCATCCGCAAAGGCATTCCCAAAGACCGCCGCCCCGCCTTCAAATACTTCGATAAAGGCAGCATGGCCACCATCGGCAAATGCAAAGCTGTCGCTTACTTCAAAAAGGTTCAGTTCACAGGTTTCTTAGCCTGGTGCGCGTGGGGGTTTGTGCATATTCTCTACCTCATCGGCTTTCGCAACCGCTTCAGCGTTGGCCTCAACTGGTTTTTCCACTACTTCACAGGCATACGCGGCGCCCGCCTCATCCAAAAATCCATCCGTGAACAAGACAAAAAAGACAAATCTTAACTCCTTGATTAATAGCGACAAGTTCAAGTTTTCAGCGGTATCTCACTTTTTTATCGACTTATCGCTGAAAAACGTTACTTTTCAGCGCTATCTCACATTTTTATGGACTTATCGCTGAAAAAATGCTATTATCAGCGATAAGTCTATGATTGGAAGAGAAGAAGAACGCCAGATACTGAAAAGAGCTTTGGACTCGAAAGAGGCCGAGCTCATTGCTGTCTATGGAAGGCGGCGCGTGGGCAAAACGTATTTAATCAGCCGGTTTTTCAGCGATAAAGGAAAATATTTTGAACTAACTGGGATAAGTGGAGGCAGCACAAAGCAACAGCTACGCAACTTTTACACTACATTTTGCGAGGCTTTTAAAGCACCTGAAGACAAGAAAAGGCCGAACGATTGGCTAGACGCATTTGACATGTTAAGAAAAGCTGTAGAACTTCAGCCCAAAAGTAAAAATGTTATCTTATTTTTCGATGAGTTCCCTTGGCTGGCGACTAAACGTTCTGGACCATTGCTTAGTGCTTTTGAACATCTTTGGAACCGCTATCTCTCCCGCATGCCTAACGTCAAAGTGATTGTTTGTGGATCAGCAGCTTCTTGGATGATTAAAAAAATTGTGCATAACACAGCCGGTCTATATGGACGTCTAACACAAAAACTTCATCTTTTACCTTTATCACTTCACGAAACCGAAAAATACTTGTCGGTTAAAGGCATCCATTTAGACAAAAAACAGATTGTTGAAATTTATCTAGCAATTGGTGGCATTCCAAAATATTTAAATCACGTAGAGCGGGGCTTATCTTCTGCTCAAATCATTCAATCATTGTGTTTTTCAACTCATGGCTTTTTAAAAGCCGAGTTTCTACGTTTATACCAATCCCTATTTAGCAAATACGAAAAACATGTAGAAATCGTGCGCACGTTAGCAAAAAAACATCAAGGTCTCACACTGAATAAAATCTCTGAGATAACAAAGTTAAGTTCAGGCGGCACTTTAGCCACAATTATCGAAGAGCTAGAAGCTTCTGGTTTCATCCGGTTCGTTCCTTTTTATGGAAAGAAAAAACGCGATGGTCACTATCGCTTAATAGACGAATATTCACTATTTTATCTCACATGGATTGAGCCGGTAAAAAGCAATCGCTGCCACGAAAACTATTGGCTGAGTATGCACAAATCTGCTGGGTTCATCTCATGGGCAGGCTATGCATTTGAAAATGTTTGCATCAAACATATCGACTGCATCATCGAAGGGTTAAAACTTTCAGTTGTAGCAAAAAGTTTTGCCTATTGGGCTTACCGTGCCAAAAAAGATGACGATTATCCTGGTGCACAAATCGATCTCATTATTGATAGAGCAGATCGGTGCATGAATCTTTGTGAAATGAAATTCTGCGAAAACGAATATATCGTGACAAGCGACTATGCTCGTGTTTTAGAGCAAAAACGCATGGTATTTAGAGAAAAAAGCAAAACCAAAAAAGCCTTATTCAACACCCTCATCACACCATTTGGCGCAAAAAAGACAAAAGCCTATCTTTCATCTGTCGACAGCCAATTAGACTGTGATGCACTTTTCTTACCCAGATAATTTAGGAAAAACCATGCCTAAGCGATTAACAACTTGCGAGCTAAACCAACTAGAAAAGGATTTGCTGTATTTGAAAATGGATGAGCTCAGGACCACTTGTGAAAGGCTAAGCATCTCTAGCAAAGGCGTTAAAACGCAGCTGATCGAAAGCATTTGCTTTTTTGCTAGGACAGGTAGGCAGATGCAATATCCAAAAATGCCCGCTGTATCCAAAGCGAAAAGAGGCGTGAAATATCCACTTGCAAGGGCAACTAAGATGCTAAAGGGTAGCTACAAGGCAGTTTTTCAAGGAGATAATCGGCTCATATTTTCATTTCACAGCGTTTGGCATCGATTGGCTAAATCAACGCTGGATGGACGGTAATCCCCCCACCTATCAAGAGTTTGCCACATTTTGGCAGACAGAATACCTGAGACGAAAAGAGACGCAAAAGCATCATTTCGAAAAAGTTTTAAAACTGTTGGAACCTTTGCTTGATGTGACGTAGAATCACGTTTTATGGTTTTACAACTATCCCCATTTAGGAAAATGCCGGCGTTTTTTGTCGGAGTGGCTATGGCGCTTGGCTGTGGCATGATCCACCACTGGATGGTGGGAGTTGCTACCTTGGCGTTTTTGTGGGTTGCTCCGAAAAAGTGGCTGCTTTTGGGTGTAATGGCTTTTATGTGCGGATATGCTTTGTGGCGCGTGCCAGGAGTTGCTCCCTCATGCCAGGAGGGCGTGTTTTATCCCAAAAGTGCCAAACCCACGCAGTTGCCGTTTAAGTCAGCAATGGTTGTGACTGGCACCTTCGAAGGGTTTCCCTGTAGCATGATTTTAAACCGCAACGCTAAATTGCATCTGGATGGCGCGTATAAGGTTCAGGGCAGCTTAAAAGGTTCGTATTTTAAACCAAAGAAAAAGGCCGTCTGGGAAAAAGTTCCCGGCACGTTTTCGTTTGCAGGCATTCGCTACAGATGCAAACAGCGTATGCAAAAGTATGTACTGCGTTATTACAAGCCAAGAGATACCGCCGATTTTATCGCGGCGATTAGCACAGGCGAGCTTGAAAATCGCAAGGTTCGTTTTTTCTTTTCTAGGCTAGGCCTGCAACATATTTTAGCGATTTCTGGTTTTCACTTTGCTTTGATCGCTCTTATCGTCGGATGGGCGTTGCGCTGTTTGTTGCCGCTGAAGTGGGCAAGTGGATCGTTGCTTGCTCTTTTGTCTTTGTATGCGTTTGTGCTTGGCGACACGCCTTCTGTCATGCGCAGCTTTTTTATGATCGGCTTGTATTTGGTTAGCATTTTAGTCGATCGCAAATCGCATTCGTTAAATCTGCTAGGCGCAGCTTTGATGCTAGAGCTATTGTACGATCCGAATCACGTAATAAAACTTGGCTTTCTACTCAGCTACTGCGCAACGCTCGGTATTTTTTTGTTAAATGGTTATACAAAGCGATGGATAGATTTGCTTTTGCCAGAGCGCACAAAAGAGCAGCTCGAGCATTTTCCAAGAGTCGATGCATACGGTTATTTGGTGGGATCTTATATTCGAGGTGCTTTGAGTTTAAATCTCGCCGTTTGTTTGCCGCTGCTTCCTATTTTACTAGCTTGCTTTGGCACGTTTCCTTTGCTCGGCTTGCTCTACAATCTTTTTATTCCCCTGCTTGTAACCGGAGTGCTTACGCTGTTTTTAATCGGGACCATTTTACCACCCGTTCACGCATTGAATGGCATTTATTCAACATGGGTGCTGGAGCTGACTCGCTATCCGCCGCAGCCCTGGCTTATCTCTCTACGTATGCATGTTCCCGTGTGGCTTGCAATAGGCGCTACATCAATGCTTTTTGTTATGGCATTGCGCACGCTATTGCTAAACCAAGAGCGCCAGCTACGGTTTTAACAGTATCGCAAGACCCAACTGGCAGACCCATACCTAAGAGAAACATTCCCGCCACGCCGATGACAGGCGGCGCATCGTGATGGCGACAGGGGTATTTACGAACAGCTGTTGTAAGGGCATACACTCCTGCAAACACCATGGATATTCCCACAATATTCTCTAATGCAGGTCCTGGTTCAAATTTTTCCTGAGATGCAGGAGTAGAGTTTTGATCTATTACAGTTAAATTTAATTTTGGAATTGGGGGTGGTGACATAGGACCCTTTGGTTAAAACCGCGCAATGTAGCAAAACTTGGGTATTGACGCAATGTCATTGTTTTAGGCATAATCGATGATTCGTGGCGGTCGTAGCTCAGTTGGTTAGAGCACTGGATTGTGATTCCAGGGGTCGCGAGTTCGAGTCTCGTCGGTCGCCCCATTTTTTATATGAATGTTTTTCATGCTTTCTTGCTTGGCATCTTACAAGGTGCAACTGAATTTTTTCCTATTAGCTCTTCTGCTCATGCGAGTTTATTCCGCCAGTGGCTTGGTATCGAAGGGAGCCTTGTTTTTGACTTAATTTTGCACGCAGGCACGATGTGCTCTCTCTTGATTTATTTGCGTAATGAGCTCTTTGTGACAAGGCGCTATAAAGCGATTTGCCTTGCCACGCTGCCTTTGATTCCCATTTATTTTGCACTCAAACCGTTTATTGGATCGCTGAATGTCGGCTTTTTTTTGATTGTGACAGCAGGCATTTTATTTTTACCAGCAGCTACAATGCGCAGCGTAAAAACTAAAGATTCTCTTTTGATCGGAGCAGCGCAAGGTTTAGCTCTCTTCCCTGGCTTGTCCCGCAGCGCTTCGACAATTACGGCTGCAAAAAGACTCGGCTGGCCAATTGAAGAGGCTGTGATTTTTTCATTTTTGCTCTCTATTCCAGCCACGTGCGGCGGCATGTGTCTTGAAGGCTACAAAGCCATTTCAACACACGCTGTTTTGCCCCCACTGAGCATTTGCCTTGTGGGATTTGGCAGCGCCTTCTTGGTAGGTTTATGCGTGATCCGTTTGGCATTTAAGCTCTTGATGTCTGGAAGATTTCTATTTTTTGCTTGGTATTGCCTCTTGTTAGGGATTTTTGCTATAGTGCGGATATATGTCTAAAGGTCACCCTGAGGCTAAAGGCCTCTTATTACTTGCAGGTAGTACCCTGCTGCTTTGTGCATTACTCAGTTTTCGCCAAGATGTGGTCGATCACAATTGGCTTGGTTTTATCGGTTACTGGGTTGCGTTCGGTCTGCATTATTGCTTTGGTTTAGTCAGCTATCTCGGTGTAGCGTTTTTAAGCTGGAGCGGCTGGCAATTACTCCGCCGCCAGACGATTCCCTCTCTTGGATATAGGCTAGTCTCATTCGGGATCCTGTGCCTATCGCTTTGCATGCTGCTGACTGTTTTAGCTGAATCAACCTATGCCTACGTCTCACTCTTAGATGGCAAAGTCTACTCAGAGACCATCACATTTAGCGCACCCTACACCTATCGCTACACAAGGTTTAATCTCGGCGGCGTGCCCTGCTATGCGCTCTACCGCGATCTTCCCTCTCTCAACTTACGGCATCTGCTCAGCAACGTGGGAATTATCCTCATCTTTTCGATGACATCAGTCGTCTCACTGATTCTACTCACCGGATTCAGAGTGATGGAAGCCTTTTCACGTCTTGCAAAACTGATCAAGACAGGATGGGAAAAGCTAGTTGCCGAAATAAAAAAAATAACAATTAAAAAGCCTAAGCTCAAAACACCCAATATCGCTTCTAAACCAACTGAGCCTAAAAAATCTTTCGTCGCCACTAAAAAAATCACTGAATTTTTTAAACCAAAAGAAAAGCCTGTTGTATCGCCACCGCCACCACCGACAGAAACTAACAGGTCCATAAAAATGCACGCGCCCACGCCCGTTTCAAAATCTGCCGTGACAAAACGCAATGAGGCGTTACGCGCACAACAAGTATGGAATGGCGATTACGCTCAGTACCGTATCCCAGCTCTTGACCTACTAGACGACTCAAAACACGTCGATCATCCAACGCTCGAAAAAGACCTGCGCCGTCAGGCTGAAACTTTAGAAGAGACGCTGCTTAGCTTTGGCATTGAGGCTAAAGTGGGCGAAATCAACTGCGGTCCCACAATCACATCATTTGAACTTCACCCAGCAGTCGGTGTCAAAGTGCAAAAAATCAAAGCGCTCGAGAGCGACATTGCACTCAATCTGCAAGCAAAATCGATCCGCATCATCGCCCCCATTCCTGGAAAAGCAGCTGTTGGCGTCGAAGTTCCCTCTTTGTATCCGCAACCTGTCTGCTTTAAAGAGCTTCTTGCTTCCTTTCACGATAGCGACAAAAAAATGGATCTACCCCTTCTTTTGGGCAAAAACATTTCAGGTGATGATGTCATCACAGATCTTGTCAAAATGCCACACTGCATTATCGCCGGCGCCACAGGATCTGGTAAATCGGTTTGTATCAATACACTCATCATGTCGATTTTGATGAACAAACGCCCCGACGAAGTGAAGCTCATATTGGTCGATCCTAAAAAAGTTGAGCTCACGCCCTATTCTGACCTTCCACACCTCATTGCTCCTGTGATCACTGAAGCTCACGGCGCCTACACCGCTCTAAACTGGATGGTCAAAGAGATGCTCTTGCGCTACGAGATGCTAAAAGCTCTTGGCGTTAGAAACATCTCAGCTTTTAACAGCCGCAAAATTAATCAGGAAAAAGAAGCTGAGCTTGGGATGGACATCCCTGAAAAAATGCACCTTATCGTGTGTATCATCGATGAATTCGCCGACCTGATGATGGCTTCATCATCAGATCTAGAAACGCCGATTGCCAGGATCGCCCAAATGGCAAGGGCCGTTGGTATTCACCTCATCCTAGCCACGCAGCGCCCATCACGCGAGGTCATCACAGGTCTTATCAAAGCGAACTTCCCCACCCGTATTTCCTTCAAAGTTTCCAGCAGAGTCAACAGCCAAATCATCCTCGATGAAAACGGTGCTGAGACCCTCCTCGGCAACGGCGATATGCTCTTCTTGCCGCCAGGCGCTCATTCCCTCTCTAGAGCACAAGGCGCCTACATTAGCGATAGCGAAATCAATAAAGTGATTAACTTTGTCAAGGATCAAGCGCCCCCAAACTATCTTATCAAATCATTCGACACCCTCTCACGTGAAGAAATCATGGGTGAGAGTGATCCGATGAATCCCACACCGAGCAAACCCGAAGATGAGATGTACGATCAAGCGCTCGCCCTTGTCTTAAGCACCGGCACAGCCTCCACCAGTTACTTGCAGCGCAAGCTCGGTCTTGGCTACGCTAGAGCTGCCAAAATCATGGACGAGCTAGAAAAGCGCAGCATAATCGGCCCGCAAGAAGGCGCCAAGCCACGGGCTGTTCTCGGCCTTGGCCATGGTGATTAATTATTTTAGCTTTGAAAATATTAACTTCTTTTAGTATCATTCGCAGCAAACAATTTACCATAAGGTGCGTATGCCAACTGTTCCTCCTCTCAATAAATACACTCCACCGGCTGGACCTCTTCCGGCATCATCATCCACAAAAAAAACACTTCTCATCGCAAGCGTGATCTTTTGCTTTTTGGCCATCGGTATATTTATTTATAAAAATATCGAAGTTACAAAAACCAATCCTGATTCAACACCTGAAGAGGAGATAAAAGATCTAATACGTAGGAAAGACTATACAAAAGTCTTAAAACTTGTCGAAGAGAATCCTAATATCAATATCCACGAATGCCTTGATTTTGCATTATTGTTCGAGAATGACGCAATAGCCAATATATTTGCCGAAAAAATCAGTAATATTGACAAGTATCTTAATATTAATCCCGCTCATAACAGCCCTTTAGCATCCGCTATCGAGAAGAAGTTTGATAAAACAGCCTATACGCTTATTCAAAAGGGCTTTAACACAGCAATCAATGGTGTTTACAGTAAGGATCGACCTCTTATTCATATAGCAATTGAAAAACGTTTACCTAAAACTCTACCTGAGCTCATCAAAGACCCCAACCTTCATAATTGTACTTATAAAGATCAATCACCACTAGAATATGCTATACGCACATCAAACGACGATGTAGCTGCTGCATTGGTATCTGCCGGAGCAAATTCCAATCCAACCAAACCAAGGAGCACTCCTCTTATTCATTTAGCCTTAGATAAAAAATTACTTAAAACAGTATCCGCGCTTGGAAAAAATCCCATCCATCGGGATGTTGTAGATAAGCTCAATCAGACACCTCTAAAACGTGCAGTAACGACATCACTTGATGAAACTGCAGCTGCCTTGATTAACTCTGGCGCCGATTGCAGTGGTAATTTTGGAGGTATCCATGACCCCAAATCTATTTATCGTGTAGCACGTGACAATTCAATGCAAATGCCTTTAACAAAAGCAGCTCTTATTCAAAACAAAGTTCCTATGCCAATAGAAGATTACTTCTATTTTAATGAAACTAATCTAATAGACGTGAAAAAGCTATCACAAGAAGAAAAGAATACGTGTCTAAAGTGTTCTCTTAATGAAGAAATGTTCTCGCTTGCAATCGAAACCATGAATGAAGGAGCAGATCAGAAAACGCCTGAAAAACCACCCATATTCGTAGCAATAGAAAAAGATAATAAAGAATTGTTTGATGCATGTTTAAAAAATAATTTCGACCCTTCCATGACTTTTTTAAAAGCAGAGTCGGCTAGTGATGCATTTGCTTTGTTAGGCGTGACCAAGAAAAAAGCTTATAATCCTTTGGAATATGCAAATCATTATAATAGAAATTCTTTTGCAGATCGACTGAAAGTAAGCTAGTTGCTTTTTAGGAAAGCTAAACACTACTCAATCTTGGTGATTAATTTCAATTTTCTGTTATAGCTTTGAGTATGGAAAAGAAACGCCTGCTCATCGCCGATAATTTCAAGTCGACAATCGAGACAATCACTCAGCACGAAAAAGCTTGTGAATACGAAATTGAGGTGGTCAAAAGCGGGCCCGATGCGTTAAAAGCCATTGATACATTTAAACCAGATCTCATCTTAGTCGACCTCATGCTTCCAAAAATGCACGGGATCGAGATCTTAAAAGACATCAAAGAAGATCCCCAAACTGCCAAAATGGGTGTCATTGTCACATCCTTTTACACCATGATCCAAAACTACCGCGCCAGCATCGAAGGGCATGCCGATTACTTTTTGGAAAAGCCTTTTGATGGGATACGATTTTTTGACCTTGTGCAAAAGTTTTTTGAAGGCAAGCTCAAACCCGATCCGTTCTATACCTCTGATCAAAAAGATTTAGAAGGGCGCTACGTTCCCGTCCAGACGATGGCGACAAATTACATTCAGTTTTGGGGCACGCGCGGCTCCATTCCCGTTTCTGGATCACGCTATAACCGCATCGGTGGTAACACTTGTTGCTTGGAAGTGCGCCATCATGACGATCTTATCATCATCGATGCGGGTACCGGCATTCGCGATCTCGGTTTAGAAATAGCAGCTCGCGGGGTCAAAACCATTCACCTCTTTATTGGGCACACACATTGGGATCACATCACAGGCTTTCCATTCTTTGCGCCGATGTATCTAGCTGATGTCGAAGTTCATCTTTATGCGCCTGTCGGCTACCAAAAAGATGCCGAAGAGCTCTTTTCTGAAATGCTCGCCTACGCCTTTTTCCCTGTTCGCTTAGACGAGATGCAAGCTAAGTTTCACGTCCATCAAATGCGCGATGGCGACACCATCAATATCGGCACGCTAGGAATCGAAACCCACTACACACACCATCCAGGATCGACCCTCGGTTTCAAAATCCGCTCACCGACACACACCGTCGGCTACATCACCGACAACGAAATGCTCCTTGGCTACCATGGCCATCCGGACGCCATCGACATCGATCACCCTCTTTTAGAGCCACATCTATCCCTCATCCAATTCTTAACCGACTGCGATATGATCGTTCACGAAGCGCAATACTTTCCCGAAGAGTATGAGAAAAAAGTAGGATGGGGTCACTCCTCCATTTCCAATGCCACCGTGCTGATCAAACACACTGGCTGCCAAGAGTGGCTCGTCACCCACCACGACCCGCAGCACTCAGACGACGATTTGCACATCAAGCTGCAGATGCATCGCGACGTCATCGCCGACTGCCATTTGCACACAAACGTGCGCCTTGCCTTCGACGGCATGACCCTACCGCTTTAACGCACCTTTGCGCGCACGCACTTTCGCCTTCGCGGGTTTTTTAGCCGTACTTTTGCGGCTTGTCTTGGGCTTGGCTCTCACCTGAAATTCCAAACCCAGTACATCCAAAATAGCCATAACAGTTTTAAAAGATGGATTTCCTGTTTTTGACAAAATACGATAGAGGTGAACACGGCTTAGCTTTGTCTTACGCGCTAAGGATGACTTATTCACCTCACCACAATCAATCACTTCTTTTAATGAAGCAAAAAAAGCCCAATCATGTTCATCTTCTAGCGAAATATTTAACAGCGTAATAACAGCTTTCTCATCAGCAAAAATATCTGAAAAAAGCTCTTCAACCGGGCGTGACGGTTTATGTTTCATTTATGACCTCATTTTCCAATCTTCCCAATAGGAAACTGCTTTTTCAATATCGCTTGTTTGGCTTCCCTTTATACCACCACATAACAAAAGGACAAAGTTCTGGCCTTTCTTTCCAAAATATACTCTGTAACCAGGCCCCTGATGCATTCTTAACTCAAATACCCCTTTGACTCCTTTGGTGGGCCTGTAATCTCCTAAATGACCATTTTTCAACATGATAATTCTTTTTGCTACAATGGCTTTAGACAAATTTGGTTGTTTTTTCAACCATTTAGCAAAAGGTTGTTTACCCTCAGCTGTTTGGTAAATTTGTACGTCTATATTCATCTTGAAGTGTAACATTTATGTAACAGTTATGTCAACAATGATAAACGACACAGGATATAAATTCAAAATTTTATTAAAATTTAGGAGCTCAGATCACACCCAAGGATTTGGCCTCTCCAAAACTTAATTCCGACGACCAGGGCCTCTAGATTTGGGATGTAGTTTGGACTCTAAGAGTGCTGAAGGCACTCAAACACATTTCAACGCATGCTGTTTTGCCCAGCTCGTCTTAGGCTTAGTTTTGTCTTACGCGCAAAGCCCGACTTAAATCAATTACTCGTTTTTGTCTCTCAAATTTCACGCCAGCGCCAAGGGCCACTAGATTGTGGATGCAGTTTGAACCCGAAGAGTGCCGAAGGCACTCAAGGGCGCTGCTCAGGCAGCGTCCGTTGCGAGCGGGTGCTGTATTTTAATACTGCCCCCGAGCAAGGATTTAAAATGCGCCGCAAGATTTGGCCTCTTCAAAGCTAACCGCTTTGCTGATTTTGTCTTGATGGGCGATGTGGATGGGTATGTCGTAGCCCGCTGCAGAAAGTGCTTCGCTGGCGATTTCAAGGGCCAGATGAGGGTTGTTGCACTCGGATGATAGGTGAGCTAGGTAAACCTCTTTGAGTCCGTCGTGCGCGATCTCTTTGAGCAGCTCGGCGCAGGCAGCATTGGATAGGTGCCCTTGGCGACCGAGAACGCGCTGCTTGTAGATCATGGGGCGAGCGCAGGCGTGGACCATCTCAGGCTCGTGATTGGCTTCGATGTAGAGATAGTCGCAGTTTTGCAGGTGCGATTTGACAAGGGTTGTGACAAAACCGATGTCTGCGCAGATGCCGAATTTATGGTTGGGTGTGCTGATTATGAAAGCCACGGGATCGAGTGTGTCGTGCTGTATGCTGAAGGGGTGAATTTTCAGGTCGTGAAATTCAAAGGTTTCACCCGTGGAGAAGATTTTGAATGTGGGCATAGAAGAGAGGTTGCGGCAAATGCCTTTGGCTGTGTCGCTATTAGCAAAGATGGGTATGCCGTGTTTGGATGAGAGTGAGTCGATGGCGCGGATGTGGTCGGTGTGTTCATGCGTAACTAGGATAGCGTCGATATCGGCTAAGCTAACACCGATTTCATCCAGGGATTTTTGAATGCGGCGTACACCGATGCCTGCGTCGATCAAGATTTTGGTCTTCTCTGTCCCAAGATAGAGACAGTTACCTTTGGAGCCAGAGGCTAAGGGGCAAAATCCTTTCATGCTTCAGGGTTTAGGAGGTCGAGAATTTTCTGAGCATAGTCATCAGAGATGCGAATGTTTTGACCATTGAGGTATTTAGACAAAGCCACGTTGTTCGTATATGAGCTGTAGTCAATCGCTCCAAAAACGCTCAGCACTTGCTTGATGTCATCTTTTTTCGCAAGGGTAGCATCGATGGCGTACTCAATTGGAGCTTTTGCTCTGGCCCTGCCCTCTGGCAGTCCTCCATCTTTTTTAACTCCAAGGCGGATGAGTTCTTTCATGGCAACAAAATTGAGACGATCCGCTGCGCTGTTTAATAGCTCAGAATCATCTTCTTTTGGAGATGCTCCAAGTAGTTCTAAAAAACAAACAGCTTTGATGTTTTTTGTGCCATCAAAGCATTCGCCTTTGATATAGGCAAAGCTTTCCTTGGCATGTTTAGCTAAGAGCTCTTTATTTTCGTACATCGCAGCTACCATGATAGCTGTTTTAAATGAACCTTTGGCAATACATGCTGCAAGTAATGGAACAGATTTTCCGTTGATATTTGCGTATGAGTGCTCGGGAACAGAGCCCTGCAGCATCACATCAGAAACTTTTTGCAGCTGCAGCAAGGCGTCTTGTTTTTGGCTCTCATCTTTTCCATCTCCCAGCTCAATTGCGCTGGAAAAAAGCGTTTGTAAACCGTCTCGTTTGATGTAGCGCTCCACAAACAGAAAAGCTGCAATGATGCCTATCACAAGTGCCACAGTTGAAAACTTGTGCAGATTAGGACGATGCTTAGAAAAATAGCTAGAGCCCCCAGATAAAATAAGTGAAATACTAGCAGTCAATCCCGCATAGTAAACGTGATTTTCTAAGCTTTGAGCTTCTTTTATTCCACCTTGAAAATAGGTGCGGATACGTTGGCATTTGTCATCAGCTAAGGGAAGTTTTTGACTACTCTCAAAGCTCTCGTAAATGGTAATAATATCCTGCTGAATTGGCGTAAATGGATGAACAACAGTTTGATCAACTTCAGTCATAAACTTCTCCTTAAATAGCCTGAAGACTAAAGAGCTGCTAATTAGATTTCAATCAATTTTTAAAAAATCTACTTTTATTAATTATCGAAATTAAATATAAGGGGATTTATAGGACACATTTTTTTATGGAAGATTTATTTTACGAAATTGAAAATACGGTTGATCAGTTAATTAGTAATGCACATGTTTTGCATCGCATTGCTTTTGATGAATCTTATGGTGATGAATCGCTTGCTTTGCGCAAAATGCAAGAAGGTTTGCTATGTAGACTGATTGAAATTGATCATCAGTTAGAAGTGCTGGGACTCAAAAAAACAGCAGATCAGCAACTGATAAGTATTGAAGAAAAGCTAGCTTATTTTAGTCACCTCAATCACCAACTGGTGAATAAGACCTACCAACATTATTCAGAAAACGGCTAAATCTCTTAGCGCCTGCTCTAAATTATCACGTTGCAGCAAGACTTCATCTTCTAGCCCCTTGGCGTAAGGCACGGGACAGTCAGCGCTTGCTAGGCGTTTGACAGGAGCATCGAGGTGAGTGAAAGCCTCGCTTGCAATGCGCGCTGCAATCTCTGCACCAAAACCACCTGAGAGAGCAGCTTCATGAGCAATGAGGACTTTTCCAGTTTTTCGCACTGATGTTAAGATGGTTTCGATATCGAGAGGAACGATTGTTCTTACATCGATAATTTCAACCGAAATGCCGCTCTTTTCAAGCTGGGTAGCCACTTCATGTGCCATGCACACAGTCATACCCCAGGAGACGAGTGTGATATCGTCACCTTCGCGCACGATATTGGCCTTGCCAAGCGGCAATACTTCGTTTTCAGCGGGCTCTGGACGCGCTGCAAAGACGCGTTGTCGATAGAGAGCTTTGTGCTCCAAGAAAATAACGGGATTGGGATCGCGGATCGCTGCTTTTAAAAGACGCTTAGCATCGGATGCATTGCTTGGAATAGCGATTTTTAGTCCTGGACAGTGCGCTAGAAAAGCTTCGATGTTTTGTGAGTGATAGGGGCCGCCTTGAATGTAGCCGCCACACGGCATACGGATCACTGCCGGGCAATTCCATTCACCATTAGAGCGGTAGTAGATAGAAGAGAGCTCATTGAAAAGCTGATTGATCCCCGTCCAGAGATAATCGGCAAATTGCACTTCTGCAACAGGTTTGAATGTTCCCTCCATTGCCATGCCGGTTGTAATTCCAATAATGGTGGACTCAGCCAGGGGCGAGTTAAAGCATCGTTTTTCGCCATGCTTGGAAGTCAACTCGCGCGTGACGCCAAAAACGCCACCTTTACCTCTTGCCACATCTTGACCAAAAATCACAATGCTAGGATCGGCTTTCATTTCTTCGTCAAGACCATGGTTAAGAGCATCGACCATCACAACAGATGTAGCGTCATCCTTCGATTCCGTCTCTTCGACCTTGTGCGGTTTAAACACATGCGCTTTGGCTGTCTTTGGGCATGGGTGTGGAATTTGGTCTGCATCTACTGCAGCTTGCTCGATGTCTTGGAAAATTTTCTCGTGGAGCGCATCAATCTCATCTTTAGTCATGATCCCTTGCTGGATAAGCCAATTTTCAAAACGTGGAATAGGGTCACGCTTTTGATCTTCATCGACGTGATCTTGGCTCTTGTATTTTTTAGGGTCATCGCTTGATGAGTGAGGACCGATTCTAGGCACTTTAGCAACAATAAGGCTCGGGCCGTCGCCCGATCTCGCCTTCTGTGTAGCTTTTTGGCACGCTTCTTGTGTTTGAATAAAATCTGTACCATCGATGTTGTGCACAGAGAGGCCAGCGTATCCTTTGACAATCGCATCGATTGAGCCGCCAGCTGTCTGCTCTTTAACAGGGACAGAAATGGCCCAGCCGTTATCTTGAATCACAAAAATCAGTGGCAGTTTATGCAAGCAAGCAAAATTGAGCGCCTCGTGGAAATCTCCTTGAGATGTCGCGCCATCACCAGCTGAAACGTAGACCACTTCATCGCGTCCATCGAGTTGAATGGCTTTAGCAACACCTGCCGATTGCAGCATTTGCGAGCCAACAACACTCGATTGACATGGGATGTGCAACCGCTTGTGCGAGTAGTGCTCGGGCATCATGCGTCCGCCAGAGTGATGCTTTGTTGCTCTTGCTAAAAATGAACCAAAAAGATCTGATGGCGTGCAGCCTAAACCAATAGCAAAAGCTCTATCACGGTAATATGGCAGTCCCCAGTCTTTTTCCGGCGTGAGCGTAAGAGCGCTGATCGCCCCAATCATTTCATGCCCTGCAGCAGAGAGAAAAAACGTGCCCCCTTTATTTTGACGCACGAGCTTACCCATCTTATCATCCATCATACGCGTTTGCAGCATCACCTCTAATGTGCGCTTTGCAAAACTTGCTTTAGACTGTTTGAGTAGCTCTGATAGTGGGGCTTCTTTAGTTGTCATTTTTTCTTTCGGGGTTTACGGGTAATCGGCGTCACTTTTTTAACACCAGCCTTCCGTTTTTGCTGGATAAGCTCTTGGATATCTTGTTTTTCTTGCCCTTTTCGCTTAGGTAATATGCCTTTAACAACATCTCCTAATTTTGAGCCTTTTCTAGGTTTATCGTCCTCTTCTGGCGCTTCGAGAGCAGCAGAAATAGCTCTATTTTCACCACTAACATCACCTTCTCCTGTAGCCTTGATACGAGATGAAAGGTTGCGCAAGGATTCTAAACGTTGAGATAAAGCTTCTAGACGCACATCGACTTTTTCCCTTGCCGAGCCGCGCAATGAAGCGATCAGTTGAGCCTCTGTGTCAAACTTAGCAGAGAACGTCGCAGCTGTACTGCTGAAATCTGGCAGGAAGAGGAAATGACGGGCAACAGATGGTACGGTAACGTAAATATCAAGCGTCAGTTGCGGCTCTAGCTCTACCTTGGCAGCTTGCTTAGGAGGACGACCACGCTTTGGTCTCGGATTAAGAGCTTCACTAGAATAATACGTGTCAGCCTTTTTCTCTAAATAGTCGCGACCGCTAGAAACTTCTTTACCGACTCTAGCATCGAAGAGGTGTTTTTTTAGTTTTTCAACAGTTGCCTTCGGCAGATCGATATCCTCTTCAAAGGCAAAGCGGACCTTAGCATCGCGTAGCCACTCAATCACGCGAATGCGCGAGCGTTCGTGGTAGTATTGCTGCCACTTTTCAAGTTCAGTCAAATTATCGTAAATGTACTCGAGAAAGTTTTCCCTAGCTTCTTTAGCGCTGATAATATCGAGTAGCTTTTCTTTCGTATCGATATCGTAGACTTTTTCGTTAACAAACCCTTCCATAAATTTTTTGGTCTCGTAATAGCTCATTTTTGGAACGAGCACATAGCGACCTGGATGAGCTGCAAATTCGGCATCTAGAGCAGCCAAATCCACTTCATCTTTGCTCAGATCCGCATAAAGCATAAAGCCTTCTAGAGTATCCAAATAAAAATCTCGTTCATCATCTGATTTAGAAAAAGCATCCATCAAGCGGTGATAGCGCAGGATGATCGGCTGCCTGGCCTTGGGAAGAGTTTTGGTCATAAGAAATCCTTTAAATATGCAAACATCAAATTCCATAGTACCACAAAAAACTCAAAAAAGCTATCCTTTTGATATGAAGAAAATTTCCCTAGTTTTTGTGTGCGCCCTGCTAGTCCTTAGCGTTGTGGGGTTTGATTTTTACTCCATCTACGATTCAAAAAAATATATTAGCTCCTGCAAAGGCGTATCCGATTACAGCTTCCCGCTCAGTGCCAATCAAAATTTTTACTTTCTAACTAAAAGCTCAAGCTCAATTGTTTTTGCCGCTGAAGATGGCAGCTGCGTATTCAAATTATTTATTAACAAGCCATTTAGCAAAAGCTCCTGGCGCGAATACATTCCCCTGCTTTCCGACCTTTCTAAAATGCGTAAATTCTACCGAGCGCGCAAAGAAAAATTCTCAGCTTGCAACAACGCTGAAAAGCTCATGCCACATGAAACAGGTCTTCTCTACTACCATCTTTCGCCAACAGATCACATCAGACAAAAAATCACGCTGCACGGAGATCATGGCGCCATATTCAATGTCGATCTCGACCAAGCTGAATACTACATCCAGAAAAAAACCGTTGTCTCCTCCGACTATTTTAAAACAGCACCCATCGACCAAGCCAAGCTTGCCCTAAAAAAACTGCTCGTCTTTTCCAAACAGCGCTACAACGAAGGCATTGTCATGATCGATCTGCAACTCGAAAGCAATTTTGGGTTCATCGGCACCGATCCCATCCGCCTCGATATCGAACATCTAAAACAAGATCCTAAATGGGCGCAAAATCATCACAAACATTTTGCCGAGCAAACGGCAAAATTTCGCCAATGGCTTAGCAGTAACCGCCCTGAGCTTATCAGCCAATACGACGACACTTTAAAGCAGCTATGATAGACATCCAACTTATTCGAGAAAACACAGAATCTGTCCAAAAACAGCTTCAGACAAAAGAATCCGGCATTGACCTAAAGCCTATTATCCAAATGGATCAGGAGATGCGCGAGCTCAAAACGCAAGTGGAAGAGCTCAAATCTAAACGCAATCAAACATCCAAGCTCATCGGTGAAAAAAAACGCACAGGCGAAGATACAAGCGCCATCTTAAGCGAGGTTGCAACTCTTGGCAAAGACATATCAAACCTAGATGACAACTTAAACACCATCGAAAAAAAACTCTCAGCAGCCCTTAGCAACTTGCCCAACCTTCCTGACCCATCTGTACCCGTCTCACCTAATCCCCAAGACAACGCCCTCGTGCGCTCGCATGGTGAAAAACCCGCCTTCGACTTTTCGCCCAAGCACCATCTAGAGCTAAACGATCAGCACAAACTATTCGATCTAGAAAAAAGCGCAAAAATCACCGGCAGCGGATGGCCGCTCTATCGCGGAAATGGCGCGCGCCTTGAGTGGGCGCTTTTAAACTTCATGCTAGATTACCACGTCAAGAATGGCTACGAGATGATCCTGCCACCACTTGTTGCCCGTCCCGAAATTATGTATGGGGCTGGCCAGCTTCCCAAATTCAAAGATCAACTCTACAAATTAGAAGATGATCTCTACCTAAATCCCACCTCTGAAGTTGTACTCAACGGCCTCCATTACGATTCCATCTTTAATGCAAGCGATCTCCCTCAAAAATACGCCGCCTACACGCCCTGCTTCCGCCGTGAAGCTGGTGCTGCTGGCAGTGGTGAGCGGGGTCTTATCCGTATGCATCAATTCAACAAAGTAGAAATGTTTTGCTTTTGCCATCCAGACCAAAGCGAAACCCTATTTGAGGAGATGGTACATCATGCTGAAACTCTTTTAAAAAACCTCGGTTTACACTACCGCGTGATGAATCTTGTCACTGGCGACCTTTCCTTTGGCGCTGCCAAATGCTACGACATTGAAGTATGGCTACCTGGGCAAAACCGCTACTACGAAGTTTCCTCAGTCTCCAACTGCCGCGATTTCCAAGCTAGACGCTCAAAAATCCGGGCTAAATCCGGCTCCGACAAGCCCTTCCTTGTCCACACCCTCAACGGCTCAGGCCTTGCCACCTCGCGCCTGCTCGTTGCCATCCTAGAAAACAACCAACAACCCGATGGCACCATCCCGCTTCCTACAGCTCTACATCCCTACTTGGGCAGCCTCACCTGTTTGAAGTAGCCACATCATTCTGAATCAGAGTCATTATCAGAGTACTCAACAACTGAAGGCTCAGAAAGCGAGAAAGTCGGATTTTTTTGAATCATTTCTACAAACTCAACAGTAAACCCAAACTGGGAAGCAGTTGAATATATAATCCCCTCTAGCATTTCAGGAGATAACCTGTTTATGCTAGAGCCCTCCCTACTATTACATAGACTCAGATGCAGGATAAAACGTTTATAATTATTTAAAGACTCTTTAAGATTTTGCCTGGATCGCTGAGCCTCAGAAACAACTGCATCCCAATCTTTAATTGAATCATCTTTTAATCTAATGTTTTGTAAAAACAAACATCTTTCAAACATTCGTGATAATTTTAATGCATTTTCATCAGAGATTTTATTATTACGTAAAGACACATATTCAATTGCAGATGCAAATGAGAATGAGGAATCAATAGAATTAATTCCTCGTAACGTAATATTATTACTGTCCAGTCTAAGGGATTTCAACGTCTTATTGACACTTAATCCTTTTGCTAATTTTGCTATTGCATCACCCAAGTTGTGACCTAGCACAAGCAGCCTAATTCTAGGCTAAAACTCTTAAACAAAATTTCTTAGATAAATAAAAGCCCCTCAGCTATAAATTTTACTTAACAAAAAAAAACAACTCACAGAGAGGGGCAAATGGATTCTGAAGTTATAGCTATTTTCTGTCATGTAGATGATTTTCTTAAAGAACTTTCTTGGAAAGATGATCCTCAGTGTCGTATGTCGACTGCTGAAATCGTAACGACCGG
>JAJFLZ010000030.1 GCA_021772435.1 Chlamydiota bacterium
GATTCAGAGCAGATTAGGTGACAGATTGTGCCATTTTTTGCGATTCTATAGCCAAGGCGCTATAGATGAGCACAAAAAGGGTGCAAGATGGCGGCTAAGATGCGCGGAAGATGAATGATATAAACGAAAGAGTTCAGGTTACCTAGATGCTCCTCTGCCTGAGATAAATTCAGAATGCAAATAAATACAACAATATGCGGCTATACCACTCCTCTTAATCCTAGCTTTGCTCAAGCCTTGCGCCTGCGTTTTCTGCCATTTGAATTTTCATCAGGTTGTGTAGCTGAGGCCTTTGCTTTAATCTCTTTTTGCTGCTTGTCAATTAACGACAGGATTTGATTTGGATCTTTAGCTCTATCAAATTCTTTCAACTGGTCAAAAATAAGAGATTTACTTTCTTCACTCCCTCTACTTTCTCTTAAAAGCTTTTGCTGCTCAGTCAGTAGTACTTCTCTTGCATGCTTAAATTGTAGATTAGCCCCCTTAATTCGATTCTCATGTTTTAGCTGATCAAGACCCCTATTTGATACCGTTGAACAAACAGACAACTGAGCGATTGCCTCAGATCTGACTGTTTCTCCAAGCTCTGTTGTTTGATTGTTAAGTATAGTACTTACAACCTGGCAAAGCGCATTCACTGAAGTTTCAAGTTTTGCTACCTTTTCACTAAGTGTTGAGTTAGATTCTTCAAGCGTGTGGACTTGGGCCTGCAGCCTCGATACGGAGCTCTCAGTCTCAGTGAATAGGTTATCCTTGGCAGCCCTCTTTGTTTTTTTTCGAAATGGCTCCTCCTCATTGCTAGGCAGCAATATCGGCTCCGATAAAAATTTTTCAATAGCCATGGACATAATAAGCTCCTTTTTTGGCGAAGATTGTAGGTAAATAAGGTAAAAAAAGCAAAAGCAAACTTCCAAAAATGCGCAAGTAAGGTTATACTACGCTCCATATGAGTACAGATCACTTTGAAGGAAAGTCCGTTCCAGAGCATTTGAAGCAAGCAAGGCTAAAAGGCGCGCTGGTGGCAAAGGAAGTGCACGGTAGAGAACTTTCAGGCGCTTTTGCAGCTGGCATCGACAGCGTTAAGGAGACGAGTTTACTGCTCGCTGTTTTAGCTCTATTGATAACGCCTACATGGCAGCTTAGCTTATGCTTATTTGCAGGATGGCTGGTGTGGAAGGTGGGCCGCAGCGCCTGTCTTGGCTGGGCCAGGCTCGAGAGGCTGCATCGCCTGATCGAAGAGGAGCGCTTTGAAATCGAGCACCACAGAGATCAGGAAAAAGCAGAACTTACCGAGATGTACGAAGCCAAAGGTTTTAGCGGTAAAATACTAGGTGAGATTGTCGAAACGCTGATGGCCGATGACAATCGTCTTCTCATGGTGATGCTAGAAGAAGAACTTGGAATTGCAATCGAGAGCTATGAGCATCCACTTAGCCAAGCCGTCGGTGCTGCAGTAGGCACACTGATTGCTTTTGGTTTAGCATTTTTGGGTTTTTGGTTTTTGCCGCTCGGAATGAGCATAAGCGCTCTTGTAGCTTTTGTTTTCTCTAGCGCCTGGGCGGCTAAACGCGAGCGCAATAACCGCATCAAAGCCGTTGTCTGGAATCTAGCCGTGGGGCTTTTAGCTTACGGCGCAGCTTATTTTCTGCATGACTTATTATTTTGACGACTTTTTTGCCGCAGGGCGCTCTGAGGCAATTTCCCCATTTTTAACCACGAAGGGAAAACGCTGGGCCAAAAATTTGCATTTTAAAGCCTCGATCGTGTCCGCTGTTTTGCTAGCTCTCAGTTTTGCTTTAAGTTTTTATTCGTTTGCCGCATCTAGGCTCTGTCTAATTTTTGTATATTTTATCGCTGGCACGCCTGCTCTTTTAAACACACTTGAGGATTTGAAGAGTTTAGAGATCAATATCGATGTGCTCATGACACTGGCTGCATTCTTGTCGGTGTTAATTGGCGCGGAGCTAGAGGGCGCGCTGCTGCTTGTTTTGTTTGCCATTTCAGGGGCCATGGAAGAGGTGGTGGTGCGTAAAACACAAAGCGCCATCAACAGCTTGCGACATATCGCTCCGACAACCGTGACACAAATTGCTCCGGATGGATCGCTCTATGAGCGGTCAATACGCGAAGTGAGTCGCAGCGAGGTGATTTTGGTGCGCGCCGGCGAGCTGATCCCGCTCGATGGCGTAGTCAAAAGCGGCTCGTCATTTGTGAATTTGGTGCACCTGACAGGTGAGAGCGTACCGGTATCGAAAGGACCTGGCGATGAGGTGCCAGCTGGCGCGCGCAATGTCGATGGGCAGCTCACAGTTGAGGTTACACGTATCAGCTCAGAATCGACACTCACACGTATCATTCGGATGATTGAAGAGGCGAGCTCCTCAAAACCACGCCTGCAACGCACACTCGATAAGTTCGGCAAGCCGTACGCCATGACAATTATTGGGCTAGCTGCCGTATTTGCTATCGCCCTGCCTTTGTTTGGCATCCCCTACTCTGGCATCGAAGGATCCATTTACCGCGCGCTCGCGTTTTTAATTGCAGCCTCACCCTGCGCGCTGATCATCGCCACGCCGACAGCCTATTTAAGCGCACTTTCTGCATGTGCCAAACAAGGCATTTTGCTCAAGGGCGGCATTATGCTCGACAGTCTAGCTAGCTGCCACACGATTGCATTTGATAAAACGGGCACACTCACAACTGGCGAGTTAGAGTGCATCGGCATAACACCTGAGAGCGAGCAGGCTTTAGCCATTGCCGCTGGCTTAGAGCGCGGCTCAAAACACCCGATCGCGCATGCCATTTTAGCTTTTGCCAAAGCCAAAAATATCGCGCCAGCAGAAATTGAAAATTTTAAATCCATCCCAGGAGCAGGTTTAGAGGGCTTTTTAAAAGATGGCACACCCGTTGCTATCGGAAATCTGCCCTTCATTTCGTCAAAAACATCCGTGCCAGAGATCGAGCGCAAAGCTGGCGAGTTGATTTCTCTGCTATTAGTTGGTGATCAACTTACAGCCTTGAAATTTTCTGACAATATCCGCGAAGGAATGTTAGAGCTCATATCCAATTTAGAACTCGAGGTGGTGATGTTAACTGGCGATCATCACGAAAATGCGCAGTCAATTGCAAGCAGCCTAAAAATTCAAAACGTGCATGCTGATCTTAAGCCTGAGGATAAGCTCAAGCTGGTTTCTGATTTATCGCAGGAAAAAGGGCTTATGATGGTTGGTGATGGAATTAACGATGCGCCAGCCTTAGCAAGATCCACTGTCGGTATTGCGATGGGCAAAGTGGGCAGCATGGCAGCTATCGATGCATCTGATGTGGTCTTTTTGCACGACGATCTAGAGCAGCTTCCCTGGCTGATCAAAAAAGCGCATCAAACGCTTAGCATTGTGAAACAAAACCTGGCTCTGGCTATCGGCGTGATTGTGCTTGCGACAACACCTGCGCTGCTCGGTTACATTCCTCTATGGCTAGCTGTCGTTCTCCACGAGGGCGGCACCGTTTTAGTTGGCCTAAATGGTTTGCGCTTGCTGAGATCTTCTTAATCGAAACCCGTACTCCTCACAATCTAAAGCATCAAATAACGAGGTGGGTCTCATAGAGTCTACATCTACCTCTTCTAGAATTTTGATAACACCGCTCACAATTTCCATCGGATCGATATAGACATTTTCAGTATCTACTTTATGCAATTTTGCATGGAGATAAGCATGTAGTTTGTCGTGATTTTTAGGCTCATCCACGAAAAGATCTAGTACAGTCAGTATAAAACTATAAGCATCCCAGTTTTTTGTTTGGGATTTTTTCTGAAAATACTGCTGCAGTGGAAAATAGATCTTTGTTCCACAATAAGACTGTGCTTTTAAATTTTCACTTTTTTCAACATAATCTAAATCGCTTAAAACAAATTCATTAAGACTTCCATCAACCAAAATATTATCAGGTTTCATATCACGATAAATGACACCCTGGTCATGAATATGTTTTAGCCCGCTACCTATTTGCTTTAGAGCCTTTATTCGATTAGGCAATGTTAATGCTCGATTGTTAATTAACTGCTCCAACGAATATTTAAATAGTCGCTGATAAAGACGCACCTTAACCTTTCCATGAGGGCATTTATACCTAAAGATATGGCTGTATCCTTCAACATTTGGGTGCTCATCAACTGATTGAATGATATCTCGCCTTTCCCAAGCTGCTATACCTTTGCTATTTAGATCTGCTATAGGCTGGGCTAGGTCATTTTTTTTAGAGACATAAAGACCGGTTTTGACTTTTTTATCGCCACCTCTACCAATTTTATAAGTTCTGGCGCCTTTCAGGATAACGTGTTCAATGACAGCGCCATTTGCAACCAGAGCGACGGTACAATTTGTCCCTGGAACACGCTTGCGTCCTTGGTTTGAGTCAGATTCATGTGTCACAATGAATTTTACAATTGTCTCGATATCAGGAATTTTGATGTCTAGCTTCTCAATTTTCTCAACCAAGCGCCTCACAGGCACATTCACTTTATCTCGATCTTCTCTGAGTAAAAGTGACCGAATAACAGACATCTTATCAAGAGTATACAACGATCTATTATCAAGCTCGAAAGCAAGAGGCAAATCATCATTATTGATCAGCTTGATTGCGTCTTGATGCTCATTTGATCCCACAAGAACAGAAATAGCAATAAACATCATCTTAGCTTGAGATTCAGGATCAATTTTTAAAGCACAAAAAGCCAGAGGCAATCCTTCAATGAGTGTTAGACGATGTTTGGCAATATGTTCAATGACGTCGCTATATAACCGCTTTTTATCAGGGAACTTCGACTCAACGCTTTGTTTGAATAATTCAATCTTCATAACCAACAATTATATCAAATTAATTGATTATTTTCAATAATTATAGTTATAAATAGAATAAATTTTTAACTTTATAATATAATAAAGGTATAGAGAAAAGATTATTCAATCAAAAACGTGTAAGTATCTGATTATAAATGGGTAAATTCAGCGAGAAAGATTTAAAAGCGGCAATCGATAAGGAAGGCGAGCTGTTCAAGCAGATGTATAGCTGGCTGGAAGTCCACATGCCCCCTCACTTCTTCGATGAGGTCACCGAAGAGCAGCTGCTGCTTGTCGCTCACAATTTGATGGGATTTCACCTGCAAGACTTTTACTCCCAAATATTTCTGAAAAATAGTGCCATCGTTTTAATTCAAGACAGCCCCGATGCCGATCTCACAATTATTAAGCACTACAACATGTACGGCATTAAGAATTACCAGACATTTATATCTGATGAGCCGCCACCTGTCCCCGAAGCTGAGGCTAAACTACGCATTGCCGTTGTGCACTTTAGCGGTATTGACGAGCCTGAAGACAAAGCTTGCGATGTCCTCAGTGAAGATGAAAAAAGCGAAATTTACGCCAAAGTCAAAGAGCGCAATCCCGACTTAACACGAGAGGATCTAGAGACACTCCTCTGCCAAATCAATGCTAGATTTGCAAGATCGGTAGCTCAAGATCGCTTAGTGCTAGCGCTCGATATGTTTTTCCGCGCCAAAACGCGCGATAATTGCCAATATGAGGTGCGCTACAACGAAAATTGGAAAGAAGGTAACGAAGTCCCCTCCCTCCAAATCGTCTTTGCCTGGCGCAACACACCTAAACACCGCTTTCTCTACCGTTTGATCAAAATGATTCACCGTCATGGCCTTACACTCAAACGCGTCAATACCACCTACGTCAACCCCTATACCAAAAAGAGTATCCTTTTAATGTCGCTGGGCTTGCATGGAGCCAATGAGAAAGCTGCCTGGGATGTGGCTGAGATTGACGACTTTTTAAAAGAGTTTGCTCAGCTTAAGTACTTTGATTGTAACGATAAAGTCGAATCTGTTTTTATCGATGGCGGTTTTGCAAGAGGCAATATCGGGCACTTGATCCGTTCAATGGAAAGCTTTGTGCACCAAACGCTTGTCCACGCAGATCTCAACCTATACTCAATCCACAACATCGAAGAAGGTCTTTGTCGCCACCCCGAGCTAACCATGCTGATCTGCGAGGCTTTTGAAGCAAAATTTCACCCCAAAGAGAATAACGAAGAAAAATACAATGAGCTACGTAACAATTTTTTCAAGCTTGTCAAAGAGCTGGATACAGGAAACGAAATTAACGACACGCGCCGCAAAAATGTTTTACGCTGCGCCATGTGCTTTGTCGATTACACGCTTAAAACCAATTTCTACCGCAATAACAAGGATGCCCTTTGCTTTCGTCTAGATCCCAACTACCTCGATCACGTACCCTTTGATCGCAAGAGCCGCTTTCCCGAGCTGCCTTACGCTATTTTCTTCATGAAAGGCATGCATTTTATCGGTTTCCACATCCGCTTTAAAGACCTCTCGCGTGGGGGCCTACGCACCGTATTCCCGAAAAAATTCGAGCAAATGATCGTCGAGCGCAACTACGTCTTTTCCGAATGCTACAACCTGGCATACACACAGCAAAAAAAGAACAAAGATATTCCTGAAGGCGGATCCAAAGGGGTTATTTTCTTGGAACCATCTGGCCAGCTGCAAATTGAGGCGGATATCTACAAAAAAGAGCTCATTTTAGCTGGACATGACAAAGAGGACATTCATGAAAAAATTCATGAATTTACAAAATCAGCTAAGCTGCAATACCTGTACCAAAGCCAACGAGCCTATATCCACGTCTTGCTCTCACTCATCAACTGCAATGACGATGGATCTTTAAAAACAAAACACATCCTCGATTACTACAAAAAACCCGAATACATCTATCTCGGCCCAGATGAAAACATGCATAACCTCATGATCGACTGGATCTCTGCCTTTTCTTGCGCATGCAACTACAAGGCAGGAGCAGCATTTATCTCCAGCAAACCTGAGACAGGCATCAACCACAAAGAATACGGTGTCACATCGCTCGGCGTCACAGTATATGTCGAAGAGGCTCTCAAGTACCTCGGTATCGACCCCAACAAGGATCCATTTACGATCAAAATCACCGGTGGCCCCGATGGAGACGTTGCTGGCAACATGATCCTTAACCTAAAAAAACACTACCCAAAAACTGCTAAACTCGTAGCTCTTGTCGATGTTTCAGGAACCATCTACGATCCCGAAGGCCTAGACCTAGACGAGCTTGCTAAGCTTTTTCACGAAGAAAAACCCATCAACTGCTACCCACCCAAAAAACTCAATGATAAGGGCTTTCTTCTAGACACCCAACAAAAGCGAGAGCAAAGCGCCTACGCCACACAAACCCTTTGCTACAAAAAAGAGGGAAAAAAACTGATCGAAGAATGGGTCGGAGGCTCAGAGATGAATCACCTTCTGCGCTACAACGTCCACCAAGCCAAAACTGATATCTTTGTTCCCGGCGGCGGTCGCCCACGCACTCTCAACGAATCCAACTTTGAAGAATTTTTAGATGAGTCGGGTCTACCCACCTCTAGAGCTATCGTCGAAGGAGCCAATCTCTATCTCACACCCGCTGCTCGCCGCTCACTTGAAGAGCTCGGCGTGCTCATCATCAAAGACTCCTCTGCCAATAAAGGGGGCGTCATTTGCTCATCCTTTGAAGTCCTAGCAGGCCTTGTTCTGACTGAGGAAGAATTTCTAGCAAACAAAGAAGCCTACATGAATGAGGTTATCGAGATCATCCGTGAGACTGCCAGAGATGAAGCAGGTCTTTTGCTCAGAACCCATGCAGAAACTGGCGCTTATCTCACCGACATCTCCGATCTCATCTCGCAGCAGATCAACACCTACACATACGAGCTACTCGACTACCTCGAAAAAACCCACCTCCATGCAGACGATCCCCTTATTGACAGCCTTTTCAACTACTGTCCCAAGCTCCTCACAAACACGCACCAAAAGCAAATTCTTGAAAACATCCCCGACGTGCACAAAAAAGCGATCATTTCCTGCTTTATCGCCTCTAAAATGGTCTATTCCAGAGGATTAGCATGGTCGCCCTCCATCGTCGACGTCCTTCCCCTCATCGCCCGTGACCCTGCGCTTAAGCGTCAGCAAACAAATCGTCAAGAGTAGCGTCGCAAGCTACGATTTCTTCTGAATACATTGTCGGCTTTAAGCCACAAGTTGTCATTATCGATAAATGTCGCCTAATCCGCGGATTATAATTTTCTATATTTCGCAGCTTAAACAGCAACTTTTGGTTAAATTTTTTATTCAATTGATTGTTAGTGTTTTACATTACGTTTCAGCAGTCTTGGATTTAGAGTGCTAAAAAACTTGCTTTTCGCCACGTCCTATGCTAAAATGGATGTTAGATATGGTAAAAAGTGGTCAAAAACAGTCAACTCCCGCCTTTAAACCGCATCGCAAGGATCGCGAGCGGCTAGTTTTGCATGGATTGGTGGAATTATACATTAATAGCGGAAAACCCGTTGGTTCTCAGACGCTTAAGGAGCATGGATTTGAGGGTTTAAGCTCAGCTACCATTCGCAATTATTTTTCCAAGCTAGAGAAGGCTGGGATGCTCGAGCAGCAACATTCGTCCGGCGGCCGCATTCCCACAGCTAGGGCTTTTGTTGCTTATGCCCAAAGTCATCAGTCTGCCAAATCGATATCTGGATCTGATTTGAATCTGCTGAAGCGTACGCTGCTTGTAGAGACTAAGGAAACTCACCGCTATATGGAGCAAGCAGCTGAGTTGCTCTCCGAGTTATCGGGCTGCGCCGTGTTTTTGTCGATGCCCAGATTTGACCAGGATTTTGTGATCGATGTGAAGCTAGTTGAGGTGGATGCCAGCCGGTGTTTAGCTGTGCTCGTCACTGAATTTGGCCTTGTTCACACAGAGCTATTACATACGCAGAAAAAACTAAGCAACCACGCATTGAAGAGAGTTGAAGCGTTTTTCCATTACCGCATGACTGGCTTAGATGAGCCCAATCTCTCAGAGGACGAACAAGAGATCGCGATTAGATTTTACAAAGAGGTGATGCTACGCCATGTGGTGAAAACCGCGAGTTTTAGCCACGCCGATTTGTACAAGACCGGTTTTTCCAAGCTTTTGCAGTACCCCGAGTTCAATTCATCGCTTGCGCTGGCATCTGGCCTTTCTCTTTTTGAAGACGAGCATGCACTCGAAAAATTGCTTGAGAGTTGCAATGACCTCCAGTGCTTAATTGGTGATGAGACCCTCAAAGATTGCGCCAGCCTGATTTGCCCATATTCGGTGCAGAATAGACGCGTGGGCGCCATCGGCATTTTAGGACCTAAGCGCATTCCCTACCCAAAATTGTTTGCGCTTTTGAAAGCGGTAAGTGAGCTCATTTCAGAGGGGCTAACACGCAATTTGTACAAATTTAAAATTACATTCCGCCAGCCAGGCGAGAGTTTACTACTAGAAGATAAGCGAGGAAACACGTGAGTAAAGAAGAAATAGAACAAGAGGAAACTCAAGAAGAGCAGATCAGCGAGATCGATCAGATGCGCGAGCAAGTACGTATCCAGGATGATAAGTACACCCGCCTTTTAGCCGAAAGCGAAAACCGCACTAAACGGATGCAGAAAGAAAAACAGGAACTGATGCGTTTTGCTGTGCAAAATGCCATTTCCGAGCTTTTGCCTGTTTTGGATAATTTTGAAGGTGCGCTTGGGTTTAAAGATCAAATGTCAGATGAAACGCGCAACTGGGCGATGGGATTTGAAATGATTTTGAGTCAGCTCAAGGAGATCGTCTCAGGCCATGGCTTTAAGCCCTTCCACGCTGAAGGATTATTTGACCCGCACCTGCACGAGGCTCTCGAAATTGAGGAATCGGAAGAACATCCCGATGGAACGATTATAAAAGAGTTTCAGCGCGGCTATAAATGTGGCGAGCGCATCGTGATTCCTGCCCGTGTGAAGGTCTCAAAAAAACCAATTAAAGAAAAAGAAGAAGAAAAGGAGCAAGAAAATGAGTAAGAAAAAACATATTATCGGCATCGACCTTGGAACCACCAACTCCTGCGTTGCAGTGATGGAAGGTGGCCAGGCTAAGGTCATCGTCAATGCTGAAGGATCACGCACAACACCATCGGTTGTCGCCTACAAAGATGGCGAGCGCCTCGTCGGTATTCCAGCCAAGCGCCAAGCGGTGACAAATCCTGAGCGCACGCTGCATTCAACGAAGCGTTTCATCGGCCGCAAATACAGCGAAGTTCAAGACGAGCTCAAAACAGTTGCCTATAACGTGAAATCAGGCGCTGGTGATAAAGTCGTCTTCGAAGTCGACGGTAAAACGCTTACGCCAGAAGAGGTTGGCGCGCAAGTTCTGATGAAAATGAAGCAAACCGCTGAAGAGTATTTGGGCGAAGAAGTCACGGATGCTGTTGTTACAGTGCCAGCATACTTTAACGACTCACAACGTCAATCAACCAAAGATGCGGGTAAAATTGCAGGCCTTAATGTCTTGCGTATCATCCCAGAGCCGACTGCCGCTGCCCTATCGTATGGCCTCGACAAAAAGCATGACACAAAAATTGCTGTCTTTGACCTTGGTGGCGGAACATTTGATGTCTCGGTTCTTGAGATTGGCGATGGCGTTTTTGAAGTACTAGCAACTAACGGTGACACACACCTTGGTGGTGATGACTTTGATAACGTGATCCTAAACTGGATGATCGATCAGTTCAAAAAAGAAAATGGCATCGATTTGAGAAACGATAAAATGGCTCTGCAACGTTTGCGTGATGCTGCTGAAAAAGCTAAAATTGAGCTTTCTGGCACCACCCAGACAGAGGTCAACCAACCGTTTATCACAATGGACGCCTCAGGTCCCAAGCACTTGGCGCTTACGCTAACACGCGCTCAATACGAAAACCTAGCTGCAGACCTCATTCAACGCACAGTCGCTCCATGCGAAAACGCGATGAAAGATGCAGGCCTGTCTAAATCAGAGATCCATGAGGTGATCTTAGTCGGTGGCATGAGCCGTATGCCAGCTGTTCAAGCGAAAGTTCAAGAGATTTTTGGCAGAGAACCACATAAAGGCGTCAACCCAGACGAGGTTGTAGCTCTTGGCGCGTCGATCCAAGGTGGTGTCCTTGGCGGAGATGTCAAAGACGTTCTCTTGCTCGATGTCGTCCCTCTAACGCTTGGTATCGAGACAATGGGCGGTGTTTTAACACCACTTATCGAGCGCAATACCACAATCCCCACGCAGAAAAAGCAAATCTTTTCTACTGCAGCGGATAATCAGCCAGCTGTAACCATCAACGTCTATCAAGGCGAGCGCAAAATGGTTTCAGATAGCAAGCTGATCGGAACCTTCAATCTAGAAGACATTGCACCGGCTCCCAGAGGCATGCCTCAAATTGAGGTCGCATTCGACATCGATGCTGATGGTATCTTGAAAGTCTCAGCTGAAGACAAAGGCTCAGGCAAAAAGCAAGACATCACCATTCAGCACGCGTCAGGTCTATCTGATGACGAGATCGAAAAAGCGCTTAAAGATGCAGAAGCTCACGCTGAAGAAGACAAAAAAGCCAAAGAAGCTGTTGATGTGAAAAACGAGGCTGATGCTTTGGTCTTCCGCGCTGAAAAATCGCTGTCTGAGTACAAAGACAAGATGCCTGCAGACTTAACCTCTGAGATCCAATCTAGAGTTGACAAACTCAAAGAAACGCTCAAAACAGGTGACACAGCTGCAATCAAAGCTGAAACTGAAAGCCTAAATGAGCACATGCAAAAGATTGGTGAAGAGCTATCGAAACAGCAACAAGCGGCAGGTGGCGCGCAAGCTGCGCAGCCAGAGGCTGAGACAAAAGACGACATCGAAGAAGCTGACGTCGAAATCATGGACAGCGAAGAGAAGAAATAACCTTCTCCTCAGATCCAGCTCTACAAAGGCGCTCTCATCCGAGAGCGCCTTTTTTTTAGTAAAAGAAAATGTTACTGTAAAAGCAAGGAGAGTATTTGGTCTTAGATAGAGGCAATCTTAGAACTAAAGGCCAATCAGAGGCTAGGTGGCTCGAGGATTGGGGGCTTATTGCGACGATTATTGATGTCAGTTGACGCAGCAATTGCACCCATAACTGCCCCAGCTACCATGCACACTGCCAAAGTACCGCCGCCCAATAGCATAAGAGGCTTCAATTTAGCATTAGAATTGTTTGATTTCACAACTGCAGCAGCTATGATAGAAATTATTACAATAGTGCTTGCAGCCCATGCCCCCATAAAAGCACCTAGAAAAGCACCCCCAATTGCATTTGCTGCTTTATTAACTCCACAAGACACACTACACCTCCAATTTTTTAACAACTCTATCAGTCATAACTAGTTTTGAGCAAGAGCTAGAGCTAAAATAATTTTTTTTATTTATAAAAGCAGCGGGCCATACTTTAGAATACCTTCATCCATGTTTCCCGGATTTAAACCCTATTGAACACAAGTGGGCGCAAGCAAAGTCAAAACGAAGAAGATATCAATGTGGAATAGACGAGCTTTTCAGAAAGCATTGCCTGTAACTAATTTAGATTAACTCAGCTATATGCGTCACTATCTGGATCCTATTAATAACTATATTTTTTTAAGAATTTTTGATGATCAAAATCAAAAAAGCATTCCTAAAAGCATCGAAATTGCAAAAAAACTGCTCAAGACGTTATCCATCCAAGATGTGTCTGAAGTCACCGAAATCCCTGTAGACCAGCTGCGTCAATTAGACGTGTGATCGCGTAATTCCTCAATCTATTCCTTTTCACTTTTAAAAATACGTGCCGACTAAGCGCAGAACATCGTTAAATGTGATGTAGAGCGCAAAACCGATAAGCAAGATGACAAAGACCAATACAATGCGGTCCATCACCTTGTGGTTGACGCGTTTGCCTGTAATGCCTTCCATGAAAGAGAAGATGATGTGGCCACCGTCGAAGGGTGGGATGGGAAGAAGATTCAAGATACCTAGATTGAGGCTGATCACTCCAAGCCAAAAGAGAGCTTCTGCAAACCCAAGGCCCCAGCTGTGGTGCAGCATCTGCACGATACCGACAGGTCCTGCTACCCATTTGGGCGATAGAGCTCCCGAGAAGAGTCCTGTAAGCGTGCGCCAGATATCGCGCAATGTGTCTTCAAAATCATGGACAGCGAAGAGAAGAAATAACCTTCTCTGCAGATCCAGCTCTACAAAGGCGCTCTCATCCGAGAGCGCCTTTTCTTTTAATTTAAAAAAATGTTACAGTAAAAGCATAAGGAGGAAAGTCCTATGCTTGTGACTAGATATTTAGATCCAAAGAACGACTATGCTTTTAAACGTATCTTCGGAGAAGAAAAGCACAAGCGTATCCCAATTAGCTTTTTAAACGCTGTCTTTAATCTAACTGGCGATCAAAAGATTATCGATTTAACTTTTCTTGCGACAAATCAAACACCAAAAGTTGCTGCTAGAAAAGAGAGCATCGTCGATGTTCTCGTAGAGGACCAAGGTGGTTCTCGCTATATCATCGAGATGCAAGTTGCCAAAATCAAAGGCTTTGAAAAACGTGCTCAATACTATGCAGCAAAAACTTACTGCTCTCATTTCAACCGTGGGGATGATTATAGCGATCTATCCAAGGTTGTTTTTCTTGCCATCACCGATTACACCGTTTTTCCCAATAAACCGGGTTTTAAGTCTGATCATGTGATTCTTGATGACAAGACATTCGAGCATGATCTCAAAGATTTTTACTTTACATTTGTTGAGCTGCCAAAATTCACCAAAACATTTGATGAATTAGAAACACTCGAAGATCGTTGGTATTACTTTCTGAAACATACAAATGACACTGAAAACCTTGAAAAACTGATCCTAGATCACCCTGAAATTGAAGAGGCCTACGATGTGCTCGATCGGCATAATTGGAATGAAGGCCAGCTACATATGTACGAACGGATGACTCTTGCTATCATGGATGAAAAAAACGCCATCTTAGCAGCCCAAGAAGATGGGCTTGAAAAAGGGCTAAAGCAAGGCATTGAAAAGGGGCTAAAACAAGGTATTGAACAGGGCATTGAAAAAGGCCGTGATGAGAAAAGCTTAGAAATTGCTAAAAGGCTACTTGCTTCTCTATCCATGCAAGAAGTTTCTGAATTTACCGAAATTCCTATCGACACGCTACGTCAGTTAGATCCGTAGCCCTATTTACCTGAACTCTTTCGTTTATATCATTCATCTTCAGAGCATCTTAGCCGCCATCTTGCATCCTTTTTGTGCTCATCTATAGCGCCTTGGCTATAGAATCGCAAAAAATGGCACAATCTGTCACCTAATCTGCTCTGAATCTAAACAATCAAAACGAAAGAGTTCAGGTTATTTTTAAATTCTAAACCCCTAATTTAAGTTTGGATGCTTTCCCATGACTCCTTTCTTCAAAAATACGTGCCGACAAGGCGCAGAACATCGTTAAACGTGATGTAGAGCGCAAAACCGATAAGCAAGATGACAAAGACCAATACAACGCGGTCCATCACCTTGTGGTTGACGCGTTTGCCTGTAATGCCTTCCATGAAAGAGAAGACGATGTGGCCACCGTCGAAGGGTGGGATGGGAAGAAGATTCAAGATACCTAGATTAAGGCTGATCACTCCAAGCCAAAAGAGAGCTTCTGCAAACCCAAGGCCCCAGCTGTGGTGCAGCATTTGCACAATGCCGACAGGTCCTGCTACCCATTTGGGCGATAGAGCCCCCGAGAAGAGCCCTGTAAGCGTGCGCCAGATATCGCGCAACGTGTCTTCAAAAAGCGCCCAAGGACCGGGATTGTAGATGACCTTTTGATCAACGAGCGGCACACCAATCATCAGCCTGCCAGCGTAGGCAGCCAGGAGTTTTTCAGCCTGCTCCTTTTCTTTCTCATCATCCATTTTTTCGATCTCTTTAGCCTTTTGCTTAAACTCCCCCGTCAGACGCGCTTTTTGACTCGGTGGCACGGGAAAATCTTGGAATGGGACGGCTTTGATAGGTTTGAGAGCGTAGAGAGAACCATTATGAGGCATTTGCTGGCCACTGCCCAAGGCAAAAGTTAGATTTCTGACAGCTTTCCAATCGACCGACGTCTCAAAGTACTGATCGGCTTGTGTCCATGGCATCGGTTTGTGCAAGCCATTGCGTTGCACGATGAGCTGCACGTGGCGAGACTGCATCAACTTTAACGCTTCCATACCAGAGCTGATTGGCACGCCATCGACAGCTGTAATCTGATCACCTGGTTTAAGTGCAAGGTCTTGTTCGGTGCCGGGCCATGCGTCTTGATGCTCGGAAGCATCATCGATGTAGCTTAGAGCTTGCTCGACGCGCGCATTGGATGAGACGGAATAAGGAATGAAATAAAGATCGGAGACCTTTTTACGCATGTCGAGAGCATAGCTCCAGTCCTCGAGCTCAGCTAAGAATCTGCGGTCACCAAGTTGGCTGGCTTTGAGCTTTGGAAGACGCGTTAAAAAGGTCGCATTGCCGCGGCGCACAGATAAGACATGCACTGGTTGATTGATGAGTTTCGATAGCTGCAGCTGAGAAAAAACGAGTCTGCCATCTGCCCAAACGATGCGATCGCCAGGCTCAATGCCGCTATCTAAAATCGGCGCGTCTTTGGGAATTGCCACTTCATTTGGATCGTAGAGTAAAAAACTTGCCGGACGCAAGATGCCTAGCGTGTACATATCGCCATCGTAAAATCTAGGATCGGGATAAGGCTGCACCTTCAGATCGAACGAGGTTTTCTCCCCTTGATAGTAATCGATATGATCTCCAACGACCTGCACCACTTGGTTATCTTTTTCAACCATGGTGTAGGTGAGATCTTTCATGCCGTTAAAAGTCTTACCATTAAAGCTTTTGATTTGATCGCCAGAGTGCACGCCTTTCTCATAAAGCGCTGACTTGGCATCCATGGCACCGATCAGCTGCGTATATTCAGAAAAACTCTTCACCCGACCGCCAATAACCCAGATCAGTGTAAAGGCCACAAAAGCAAAAATGAGGTTAACAATCGGACCTGCAAACGCCACAGCGATGCGGTCTCTTGGGCTCTTACTATAGTAGCCATTTTTAACCTTATGGGGCGGTGTTCTCCCCTCTTTTTGCATCCCAGCAATCTTAACGTAGCCACCAATAAGACAATAGCAAAGCTGCCATTTGACACTGCCACGCATCCAACTGTAAAACGGCTTGCCAAACCCGATGCTAAACACTTGAATTTTCATCCCACAGCGCTTAGCGACAAAGTAATGTCCCAGCTCGTGAATAAAAACTAAAAATCCCAGGCCAATGATGGCCAAAATGAGGTACAGCAACTGGTAAAATGGCATATTAAATCTCTTTTGCTAGTTCTCTAGCTTGTTTATCAACTTCTAGCACATCGTCAATGCTGTTTATCGCATACGGCGTGTGCTGTTCCATGAGTATCTCTAACTTCTTCCCAATCTCTATCCAACGGATCTTACCTTCCAAAAAGAGAGAAACTAAAATCTCATTAGCCGCATTCGTAAAGCACGGCATACTTTTTTGGATCCTGGCTGCATCAAAGCAAAGCGACAAGCACCGAAACCGCTGCACATCTGGCGCGTAAAAATCCAGTTTAGAGTATTTGGTAAAATCAAAACAACCCATCATTCCATCTAATCGGTCGGGATAAGTCAAAGCGTACTGAATTGGCAGGTGCATACTAGGTGGGGACATCTGAGCAATCATCGACCCATCGCACCACTCAACCATACTGTGAATAATGCTCTGCGGGTGAATGACGACTTCAATTTGGCTTAGTGGTATATCAAAAAGCACCTGAGCCTCGATTACCTCCAGACCCTTATTCATGAGGGTCGATGAATCGACACTGATTTTTGCACCCATCGACCACGTAGGATGATTCAATGCATCACTAACCGTGATATCATCTAAATTTTCTCGTTCGCGAAACGGCCCGCCCGACCCAGTCAAGATGAGTCGCTTTACTTCTCTAGCTTGCCCTGTCTGCAAACATTGAAACAGCGCGCTGTGTTCACTATCAACGGGAATAATCGTAGCGCCTTTTTCTTTTGCTCTTTGCATTACAAGTTTTCCAGCTGAGACAAGCACCTCTTTATTCGCTAGAGCAATACGCCTTCCTGCGTCAATAGCGCTCATCACAGGTAAAATTCCACTTGCGCCAACAAGTGCTGCCACAACGCAATCGATATCATCTCGGCTAGCTAAGTCGCATACGTTGCACTGCTCTGTGCCTGGAAACCGTTTCTTAATCTCGAGTGCAGCAGTGCGATCTTCCACAGCCACAACTTCGGGCTGAAACATTTCGATCTGTTTTGAGAGCACATCGATGTTGCGTTTTGCGGCCAGCCCCACAACTTTAAAGGTTTTTTTAAGATGTGAAATCACTTCAAGCGTTTGCCGCCCAATCGACCCTGTCGAACCTAAAATACTTATACGCTTAACCATACAGCACCTACTGTAGCATACCCTTTTGTTAAAAAACACATACACACAAAAAATAAATTTTTTTTCCGTGGACTTAAATTCTTCCTCGTGAGAATCTGGAAAACGATTATTCAAACAACCCTCAAAACTGTGGAGGACCACAACATGCAACTATCAAAAGTACAAAACACACTATACGGAACAGCAGCACTAGGAACAGTAGCAGCTGTAGGTACAGTTGGCGGACTAGCTAAAGCTGTCATTGAAAACACTGAACTCGCTAAGAACCCAGCAGCTCTATTGAAGACTGACCTTCTTTGCGGCAGAGCAAACCAAGTCGTAGCTTGTTTCGCGCTAGCATCTGTTCTAATCATCGCAGGCTGCCTAATCGTAGACGGATACAACCACTTCAAAACACCTGCTCCAATGACACTTGCAGAAGCTCAAACTGCTGCTGCAACTGCTGCAACTAATGTGACTAACGCTGATACTAAAGTGGCAACTACTAAAACAGCTAAGGAAGAAGCAAAAAAAGCTTTGACTGAACATGAAAAAGATGAAGTTCAGGCTCTTTTTAAAGCGGTTGAAGAAAAAGCTACTGACGCTGTAAAGAACATCGAAGCGAATACAACTGCTGCGCCTCTTTACAAAGCTTTCGTAGAAGCTGAAAAAGCTCACGCTGAAGCAGTAAAAGCTCAGACTGAAGCAGTAACAGCAAAAACTGCTGCTGATAAAAAAGTGACAGAGCTAACATCTGCTACTGCTACTGCAGCTTAATCTAAGCTTTTAGATTGAAAATTGTATGGCCCTTCCTGTTTATACGGGAAGGGTTTTTTTATGACCAAAAGGAGTAAAGGATGAGTGTACAATCGTGTCCAGGAAAATGCTGTGTCCAGATTGGACGCATGGCATACTACGTTATAGATAAAGTGCAGGCCTTGGCTAAAGCGTTTTTTGAAAAGGTATCCATTGCCGTGATCGACAAGATCAGCGCTTGGATGAAAGATTGGATTCAGCTCGTTTTAGATGAGCCCATGCAGGCGATTTTGATTGGCGGGGTCGTCTCTGGCGCGGTGTATTATGAGCCGACAAGAAAAGTTTTCTTATACGTGGGAAAAATAGCCCTCATTGTGTGGGGGATAGCAGCTCTTGTGTTTTGCGCATCCTCGCTTGTAAAAGTCGCGCTAGAGTCAGTCCTCCCAGATAAAAAAGCGTAAGCAAAACAATCAATAGACCTGATGTCGATAGTGGCGCTCCAAAGCACGATAGCATGTGGCGAGAGAGGCTAACCGCTAGCAAAGAGACAAAGGCGCCAATACCACTTGCTAGCAAAATCATGGGTTTAAGGCGCTGGCAAAAAATTCTGGCCGTTAGACTTGGAAAAATCATGAGTCCCAGCACAAGAAAAGAGCCGACAGCACGAAAAGCGCCGATTGCAGTCAGAGCCGTCAAAGCCATGAGCACATAACCCATCAGTGCTGGAGAAAAACCAAGCGTTTTAGCAAATCCCGCATCAAACGTGGTCAGATGCCAGATTTTGAAAAAGATCAGCACTGCTAAAACGTCAAAAAGACAAATCCAAAAAACGAGCTTGAGATCATGGAAATGTAGCGCGTCAACATTGCCCATGATCGCTTCAATGCCAAGGTGTGTATTACGAGTCAGAAGCGTAACCAGTGTCACACCAAGCGCAAAAAAGACAGAAAACACTAAGCCAATGCTCGCATCGGTGTAAAGGCGCATCACTTTTGTCAGCCACTCGGTACATACGCACGTTAAAAATGCTGTCACGAGCGCTGCGATGAGCAAGATTTTCAGATCCAACGTTGCCAAACTCAGCTCTTGTGTGCTGGAGATGCTTTTGACGATTAAAAACGCACTAATAATCCCAAGCAAAATGGTATGCGAGAGAGCATTGGCAAGCATCGTCATGCGGCGAAGCACGAGCAAACTGCCAATAAACGCTGCTGCAATCGAAATAAGCGCCAGCACACCAACTTGAATCTCGTCGGTAGCCAAGCTACTTAGCGGAAGCTGTCCTGTGATAAACAACGACAGACGTTGAAAAAACAAGCCAAAAAATTCAAATAGATCTTTGTTCCAGTACGGGTTCATTGCCACACCTCGCCAGCTGGAATCGGTTGCGCATGTGGATCTTTCTTAGGATTGCGCAAAAGCTTGGTCAAACAAAGCTCTAATTCAGGCGTCAAAATATGCTCCATCTCTTCTGCGCTGCGGTGAACTTTATCAGCGCCAATACCTAGCTGGCTCGTTAAATAGACTTCCCATAACCTGTGCAAGCGCACGATGCGAGAAGCTTTGCGCTGCCCATCGACGCTCAGTGCAAAAGATTTTTTATAACGCACAGCAAAGCCCTGACGCGCTAGGCGCAAAAGCGATAGCCAAAGCGCTATGGAGCGCCTATCCGATCTTTCATAAAGCTCTGCAAATGAACTCTCCCCCATTTTCCAAAGCAGTTTTAAGTCATTTTCCATTTTACAAGCGCGCCTAAAACGCATGATGCGCACATAGCGTACGCATAACCCTTGCTGGGGCGAAAACAACATAGCAAGCAAGCAAATACTAGATGCAAGCAAAACAATGACAGGCCCTGTTGGAAGACCAGATGCCGTTTTAACTGCAATTAGCGTGCCAAAAAGGCCTGAACTCATGCCTATCACAGCAGCTAGAACCAGCATCGTGCTAAACTTATGTGTCAACCGCCTAGCGGCAATCGCTGGTGCTACTAGCATCCCCGACATCAGCACAACGCCAACGCTTTTTAGTCCAATCACCACTGCAAAGCAAAGAAGCGTTAACATCAACACATCGATCACCTGCGCGTTGATTCCGCAGCTGCTTGCAAAATCCCGATCAAAATTCACAATTTTGATTTGGTGAAAAAGCACGATCACAAACAAAAGGGTAAGCGCTGCTAAAATGCCATAAATGATCAGGTCCTTTTCCACCATTGTCGCCGACTGCCCGTAGAGAAAAACCTGTACCTGGGCATACAGCTTCGGACGCGTGAACTGCAAACGGGACGCTAGCAGCACGCCAAATCCCAAAAATGCAGTTAAAATAGCGCACAATGCCGCATCACTAGAGAGGCGCAAACGCTTTTGCAGAGCATGCATCGCAAGCAGTCCTAGCATCGCACACACAAACGCTCCGACCAGCGAAAACGCCGATCCCACCATCGCACCTAAAATCACGCCAGGATAAGTCGCATGCGATAGCGCCTCGCCCACAAGCGACCTTTGTCGCACAAACGAGATCACACCGACAAGCGATGCGGACAAACACATCAAAATCGCCCCCCACGTCGGCGCCATCAGCACCGGATCGAGAAGTAGCGAGGTGCTCATTTGCAAAAACCTTCTTGTTTACACTTGGATAGCTTGGTGACTTCTGCCAAAAGCGCTCCTTTTTGCCCGTAGGTGCGCCCAATATTATCTGCAGTGAACACCTGTTCAGTCTCTCCGCAAGCGACAAGGCTTGTATTGAGCAAAACTACCCAATCAAAATAATCGGTGACAGAATTCAAATCGTGATGGACGACAAACAGAGTCTTTCCCTGTTTTTTAAGTTTTTTAAGTAGCTGCATGATCGCCTTTTCCGTAGCTAGATCCACACCTGCAAAAGGCTCATCGAGCAAATAAATATCGGCATCTTGCAAAAGCGCTCTAGCTAAAAAGACGCGTTGTTTTTCACCACCGGAGAGCTGATCGATTTGCCGATCTGCAAAACCTTCCATCTGAAGCATTTTCAGTGCCTCAAAAGCAGCCTGCCGATCAGCTTTACGCGGCCATTTAAGCAAGCCCAACTTGCCGTAGCGCCCCATAAGTACCACCTCTAGCACAGTGATCGGAAAATCCCAATCAACAGAGCCCCGTTGCGGGACATACGCCACTTTTGAGCGCACTGCTTTAAACGGCTGATCAAAAATACGAACAGTGCCAGCTGTTGGCCTAACCAAACCCAGCGCCGCCTTCAAAAGCGTGCTTTTACCTGCGCCGTTGGGCCCAATGACACCGACTAACTTACCTTGAGGAATAGAAAAACTAATATCCCATAAAACAGATGTTTGGCCGTAATCGACCGTCAGATTTTGGGAAGCAAAGGCAGCATCGCTCACTTTGTCAGCCCTTCAGTAATCAACTTGGCATTGTGTTGCATCATTTGGACATAAGACTCGCCCATCGCATCGCCATAAAGCGACTCATCCGAAATGCGCACCACATGGCCCCGTTTTTTGCATACGTCCATCACCTTTAATAGCGCCGCTTGATTCACATTCGATTCAGAGAAAACAACCGGAACGCGGTAGCGCTGAAGGTGCGCAGAAATTTCTTGGATATCGCGCGATGTCAGCTGACCGTCAGGAGACAACCCCTCCGGCGCTGCTACTCGACGTTTCCAGCTATGGGATCCTAACTCATCGGCAGTTGCCAAATAACGCCTAGCAAAATAATTGAATGCGTCGTGACTTGTAACCAAAAAGCGTTGATTTGCTGGCACAGTTTGCATCTGCTCGTAAACCTTGGCATGCACCTCTTTGAGTTGAGCTTTCAGATCCCTGCCGTTAGCAGCATACGCATCCTTATTTTCAGGATCGAGATCAGAGAGCGTCCACACAATCGGATCGACCAGGCGAATCCAAAGAGCGATATCCATCCACACATGCGGATCAACAACACCATCGATCACAAGCAACTCTTCGCGACATTGGCGGTAGAGGTGATCACCGAGAGTCACACACTTAGAATGCTCTTTCAAATGCGTACACAAACTCGGCCCGTGCTCTAATCCTAAACCGTTAGCAAAAACCACATCAGCGCGCTCAAATTTCTCAGCATCGCCCTTCACTAACTCGTAACTATGCGGATCAATCTCACCGTGAATCAAGGATAAACATTCCACATGCTCCTTGCCAACACCGCGTACCAAATCATTTATCATGGGAATCGTCGAGAGAGCTTTCACTCTCTTCGAATCCTTCATCCATGCCTGTAGCGAATCGCCTTGATTTGAAGTGCAGCCAAAAGCGACAAGCGTTAACAGCAAAAAGCGTTTGATCATCTTAAAAAAACCTCTAATGGTAGCTATGGCGCAAGTGTGCAAACGAAAAAATTCCCGCCTTGCAGCCTGCGTCAAATTCTATTTTCAAGCCAAACCGTCCAATACTAAATATTTTTATCGCACCCACCTCATCTATCGATTTTTTGCCCTGAGACTGGCAGCGCGCGCATGGACACTGGCTTTGTAATTTAGCTAAATCATACCGGGAAACACCCCCATCTGTCCACTCAATAACAAACTCTTTTGGTCCTGCTTGAAAAAGGCGAGCAATTCTAGCAAATTTTTGACTTGATATGGGAGCTAGACTCGTTTCAATCATAGAAAAATTTTTCTTCCAAACAAGTTCAAAATGCTCCAACCCTTCTTGCTTTTCAAAAACGAGGTCAAGTTTTTTAGCGATACACTTAAAATTTTCACCAGCTTGCGTATCCACACCTATATTAAAGAGAGACTCTCCCTGATCTCCACATAAAGACAAACGAGGCTCCAGAGGCACTTTACCAATGAGCTGGCAATCTAGCTCCCTACATAAACGCTCTCCTCCTCCCTCACCTAAGGGAAAAACACGTTCGCCTCCCATCTCGAAATAGCTCATATTCTCAACTAAACCCAAAATCGGCACATGTAACCTCGCAAAACAATCGTGAGCTTTGCGCACATCGAGCAGCGCTACCTCCTGGGGCGTTGTGACCAAAAGAGCCCCAGCAAAATTTGCCTGCTGGAGCAAAGTCAACTGCACATCGCCTGTACCGGGAGGGAAATCGACCAGCAGATAATCCAAAGCCCCCCAATTTGTGCCAAACAAAAACCTTTCAATTGTCTCATTAGCGATAGGCGCTCTAACAATGGCGGCTGTTTGCTTAAAATAAGCCACACTCATTAACTTGATTCCATCTTTTTTTGCAGGAATTAAATAACCATCTTGCTCTGAGGGCGGCACGTCAAACGGCAGCATAAGATCTATCGAGGGACCATAAACATCAGCATCTAAAACGCCGACCTCATAACCCATATTTGCAAGCGCTAAAGCAAGATGACAAGTCACAGTAGACTTACCCACACCTCCTTTTCCAGCACCAATAGCAATTAACTGCTTAATCTTTTTTAACATTCTGACTGATTACTTATCATAAACTTAAATCGCAGACAATCAAAATTTTCAATCACATAATTTAAGTTTTTAATTTAATTTAGTTGCAAATATTTTTTAGATTGTTTAATATTTAGGAAAACGCAAAAAGGAATATTTAAAAAAGGATGTTGCAGCAAACATCTGATTCTGATAAACCTTTGTAAGATCTTTAAAAATTTGCACAATTAGAAAAAAGGACGAACCCATGAACAAAACTGTTAGCAAAGCAAAAAGCATCGAGGAATTAGAGCAAATCATTTCTAAAGCCATTAAAAAAATTGGCGGAACAAAAGAAAATGATCTTTGTAAATACATTCCGATGGAACAAGGCTACATGCACCACTTCACGCTGAAAAAAATGAAGCATAAAGAACCATCCGAACTCTGTTCTCTCATAGAAAAATTTATCATGCGCGCAGACAAGCTTAAAGTTGTCCCTCCAAAACAGCGCGCAGCTCGTGGCTCTAGAAAACGCCGCGACCAAATGACCTTTTCTCGCATGCAACTTGAGCGCATGCTAAACATGGCACGTCTTGCTGGCGACAAAGAAATGATCGCTCTTCTAAGTCCTAAAGAATCTCTTGCTAGTATTAAAAGAAAACTTATTCAATCTGTACGTCAAAATGCTATTGACCATGAGCTATGGAATAGCTACGTCGAAATTATCACCGCACAAGAGACCATGATTGAGATGGTCAAGCGCGGACAGTCCCCATCAGTTTAATCTAACCTCTTATTATCTACAAAGCACGCTAGTTCCCTCCTAGCGTGCTTTTTTATTGGGTCCATCTTTGGCAAGTTATCAATAAAATATTTTTTTGATCCAATGTTAGTAAATTTTTTACATGGTTTGGGCAAAGTGTATGAAAAAAGTTTTACCTTGTGAAAAATGATGTTTTTGGCTATGCTTAATCTTTAAACTTAAACTCCCTCAAAGGATAAACACATATGTCAACAACGCAAGAATTCGGCAAGTGGCGCTCTAGACTCTGGCCGGTCCATTCATTTGAATTAAAGAAAGTTCTTCCTATGCTCTTTCTATTCTTTCTTATTCTCTTCAACTACCAGATTTTAAGAGATACTAAAGACTCACTTATCGTGCCTGCATCTGGAGCTGAGACGATCCCCTTCCTAAAATTCTGGGGAACATTGCCGATGGCCTTCATTTTCATGATAGTCTACGCAAAATTGAGTAACAAACTCAGCAAGCCTGCTCTATTCTATTCAACAGTGATTCCATTCATTGTCTTCTTCGGGTTGTTTGCTACTGTGCTTTACCCCATGCGCGATGTGCTTCATCCTAACGCTTTTTGTGACAGGATGGAAACAGTGCTGCCAAGTGGACTTTATGGTTTAGTGCAAGTGATTCGAAACTGGACCTACAGCTTATTCTACATTATGTCTGAACTATGGGGCAGTATGGCTCTTTCTCTTTTATTCTGGGGATTTGCCAACGATATCACACGTGTATCTGAATCAAAACGTTTCTACAACCTATTCGGCTTAGGGGCTAACCCATCTCTTATTGTCGCAGGACCATTAATTATGTACTTCTCTAACAACCGCGCAAACTTACCTGTTGGTGTGGACGCATGGCAAGTATCGCTTAACTACCTCATGGGCATGGTTGTTGCAGCTGGCGCTCTGATCGTCGGTATCTACTGGTGGATCAACCGCTACGTTCTAACAGACACAAGATTTTACGATGCAAAAGAAGTTAAAAAGAAGAAAGACAAACCTAAAATGTCGATCGGCGATAGTTTCAAATACCTATTACGTTCTAAATATTTAGGTTGTATCGCTCTTTTAGTTCTTTGCTACGGTATCTCAGTAAATGTGATCGAAGTTGTTTGGAAAAAGCAGCTAGGTGCTCAATTTACAAACCACAACGACTACAGCGCCTTTATGGGTCTATTCACACTGACGACAGGAATTGTTTCAACACTAACAATGCTATTTGTCGGCGGTAACGTCATCCGTAAGCTCGGCTGGAAAATCGGTGCCCTCGTTACACCTGTCATGATGCTTGGTACTGGTGCTGTCTTCCTATCTCTTGTCCTAGGTGGACAAGCTTTCGGTGGCATGGCAGCGGCCATGGGAACAACAACGCTTATGATGGCAGTTGTTGTCGGTATGGGCCAAAACATCCTGACAAAATCGTGTAAATACTCGATGTTCGATCCGACAAAAGAGATGGCCTACATCCCTCTTGACCAAGAGCAAAAAGTTAAAGGTAAAGCAGCGATTGATGTTGTTGGTGCACGTCTTGGTAAATCTGGTGGCTCGGTCATCTTGCAAGGCTTGCTCATCGGTTTCGGTGGACAACTCGTTGCAGCTATCCCTTACGTTGCGGGTACGGTCTTAGTGATCACCGTCGTTTGGATTTACGCAGCAAGAGCACTCTCTGCTAGATTTGAAGTTGCCAATGCAAAACAAGAAGCAGACCTTGCTCTTGAATCTGCAAAAGCCAAAACTGAGCAGCTTGCAGATACAGAAGCAGCTACAGTTGCTAGCACAAGCAAAAACTAATCTCTCTTAATTAGAGATTTTGTCTAAAAACCCGCTTTGAAAAAAGCGGGTTTTTTTTAACCACCAAATCTTCTCTTAGAATGCAACTTGCTGAATATCAACACTTTTTCAGAGATAAAATGGTTGGGCTTTTTTTTGCGTCTAGCTCACGTTCTAAGCCTAGCTCTACTCTAGTGGAGTAGCATCTTGCTAGGCGCACATCCTTTTTGTAACCTTATTTCTTGGAATTAGTATAAACCTGAACTCTTTCGTTTTGATTGTTTAGATTTAGAGCAGATTAGGTGACAGATTGTGCTTTTTTTTGCGATTCAATAGCCAAAAAGCTATAGATGAGCACAAAAAGGGTGCAAGATGGCGGCTAAGATGCGCGGAAGATGAATGATATAAACGAAAGAGTTCAGGTTATAAGTCTAACTACTCAATCTAATTTAAGGGAATTCCATAAAAGAGCAGCAAGCATTCCGTGCCTGGATTCTTACGTCCTAGGCTGGCATTGGACATGTGGTAAAACTGGACGCCTAAGCGGCCGCGGTTTGGTAGCCTGTAGGACAGCTCGACAGAATCGCGAAACTCGAGCGGAAATCCTAGTTTTTTACCACCTCCCCGCACATAAGCGCCAGGACCAATACTAGGTGTGAAAATGAAATTTGATTTACCCAGAAAAATATCCATCGCAAAGCCCGCATACACATAAAATCCACTTTCAAAATTGATCCAAAAGCCCGACATTGGTCGGATGAAAATATAATTATTTTTATAGACCTGGTAGTCAGAGCGGTAGTCGAGCTGCACCATGCCGGTGATCGGCTTTCTGTGAATGATGTCAAATACGCCAGCCCCCACCTGCAAAAGAGCGGGATCTTTATCTTGGGAAAAAAGAGCCAAAGTCACAGCTGAAAGTAAAAAGATGCGTTTCATATGCCGTAGCCTAGCACGAATGAGTGTCTTGCTGCAAGTTGCTTGGCAGTCCACTTATCATCGATAATACCCGCATGACCATAGCGTCCTTTGTACCTTGAACCTCTCTTTTCTAAAGGAAAGAGAGGTTCAATTAATGAAATTATTTACCTAGTTCAGCAATAAAATCTTGCCATTCCGTCTTCTTCAAATCAATCTGCTCAATGTTCTTTGCAGTATAATCTTTTTTATTCACTGTGATGTACTTTTGGTTAGCTAGATTGGCATGAGGTAGTATATCTTCGTTGATGCCCTCAAATGGATTTGCAAATATAAAAGCCTTGGCTCCCTTTACAGACAGCAGCATTAAAGCATTTGCGTAAGCAACTTTTATGTTCAACAGTTCCATGTAATAAAGATTTTTCATCTTAGCAACCTCATCGGAAATCGATTTTGAAGTATTGATTAGATCATAATTAAGCTCTACATTTTCGTACTTGGCTTTCGCGGTTGCCGCCTCTTCCAAAAGTTTTTTTAGATCCTCTAATTTGTGGCCATCACAAAGATCAATATCGAAAGTTTTTTTTGCAAAATCTTTTGCCTTTGTCTCATCAGCTAATTCTTGAATTTCTTTTCTGATTGCTTGCTTCTGCGTTTCTCGATTAGAAGGGATGAGCGGCTTTGGCATTAAAGGTTTTAGCAGACTAGGCACTTTGCCCTGAAATTTGTCATAATCTTTTAATGCAGGAGCTGAGCGTCTGATGGCGTCTAAAGCGAAAGCAAGTGCTGCTATAAAGCAAATGCGCTGCAGATTCGTGGAGATAAAACCACCAACAAAATAGTGCACATTGCATTTTTCGATCAGCTTTCCTGTTGCGAGAAAAGCTGCTGATCCTCCGCATTCAACAACCGCTGCATAAATGATATCAGCGCGGCTTTGATTATTCTTGTTTAAAGCATTAAATAAACCTTTAGCTTGCTCTAATCCGGAATTTAAACCGCGGCTAATTGTGTCCTGAGCATTTTGAGTATCTATAGTGACCATCTGTTCCTCCATCTGGCTATAATTGAGAGGTGATTATACGTAAGCATCAATAGGTGTCAAGAACTAGCGGCAATCTACTCACCTATGGTATACTGATTACATATGAGCTCAAATTATTCGTACGATCAAAAATACATTCGCAATTTTTCTATCATCGCCCACATCGATCACGGCAAATCGACGATAGCCGATCGCCTGCTTGAGTTTACAGGTACCGTATCCAAGCGAGACATGGAAGAGCAGCTGCTAGATAGCATGGATTTAGAAAAAGAGCGCGGCATCACGATCAAAGCCCACCCTGTAACGATGTATTACAAAGCCGATGATGGACACACCTATCAGATGAATTTTATCGACACGCCGGGCCATGTCGATTTTAGCTACGAGGTCTCTAGATCGCTTGCGGCCTGCGAAGGTGCCCTACTTGTTGTGGATGCAGCACAAGGCGTCCAAGCTCAGACACTTGCCAACGTCCACTTAGCCCTCGATCGCAACTTAGAAATCATTCCCGTCTTAAATAAAATCGACCTGCCCGCAGCCGATCCCGATAATGTCAAACAACAAATTGAAGATGTCATCGGCCTCGACGCCAGTGAAGCTCTTTCCTGTTCTGCTAAAACTGGACTTGGCATCAAGGAGATTTTAGAGCGTATCGTGCGGGATATGCCACCGCCAAAAGAGACTCACGATCATATTTTGCGCGCCCTTGTTTTCGATTCTCACTATGACACCTATCGGGGTGTTATGGTCTATATCCGTGTGATGAGCGGTGAAATAAAAAAAGGCACGCCCATCCATTTGATCGCTACAAATAAAAATTTCGAAGTGCTCGAGGTCGGCGTCTTTTCTCCCAACGAGAAACCCGTCGATATCCTGCGCCCTGGTGAAGCTGGCTACATCGTGTGCGGCATTAAAAAAACCGCTGATGTGAAGATCGGCGATACAGTTACTCATAGTAAAACACCTACCACAACTCCCCTGCCCGGCTTTCAGCTAATTAATCCCGTTGTCTTTGCCGGAATCTACCCTGTCGATAGCTCGGAATTTGAATCTCTGCGCGATGCGCTAACCAAGCTCCAACTGAATGATTCCGCCCTTACAGTTGAGCAAGAAAGCTCAACAGCCCTTGGGTTTGGCTTCCGCTGCGGTTTTCTAGGCCTCCTCCACTTAGAGATCACTTTTGAGCGCCTACAGCGTGAATTCGATGTCGATATCATCACAACAGCACCCAGCGTTATCTATCAAGTTCTTCTAGCATCTGGTGAAGTTAAGCAAATTGATAACCCCGTTCATTTCCCAGATCCTGCTACCATTGATACTGTCGAGGAGCCCTGGGTAAAAACGCGCATCATGGTACCGCCCGATTACCTCGGCGCTGTTATGAGCCTTGGTAACGATAAGCGCGGCGAGCTCATTCAAACTGACTCGCACGGCTCCAGCCGCCTCCTCCTCACCTACCGCCTGCCGATGAACGAGATCATCACCGACTTTAACGATAAGCTCAAATCAGTCACCCGTGGCTACGCCTCCTTCGACTACGAGCTCGATTCCTACGCCGCCTCCGACATCATCAAACTCGAAATTCGCGTCAACAACGAACCCGTCGACGCATTTTCATACCTAGTTCACCGCTCCAAAGCCGAAGCTAAAGGGCGTGCCATCTGCAAAAAACTGCTCGATGTGATCCCTCGCCAGCAATTCAAAGTGCCCGTCCAAGCAGCCATCGGGGGCAAAGTCATCGCCAGAGAGACGATCTCTGCCCTCTCCAAAAACGTGACTGCTAAGTGTTATGGCGGCGATATCACCCGCAAGCGCAAGCTCTGGGAAAAGCAGAAGAAAGGTAAAAAGCGCATGGCCGAAATCGGAAAGGTCACCATCCCCCAATCTGCCTTCATGGAAGTTCTAAAAGCCGAATAATACATTGCATTAAACGTCAGACTGATGCTATTATTTTGTCTTTAAAACTAAAAGAGCAGCATGGTTACTTCAACAAGCCCAATCTCGCCATCCAATGTTAGGCATCTTCCTTCTGAGTCGATCCCTTTCAAAAAAATTGCAATCATAGCCGCTATTGCCATCGTTGTGTTTATTGGTCTAGCTGCCTTGTTTTGCTGCTGCTGTTGCTGTTGTTCAAGAGCGTCAAAAAAATATACGCCCCCGCTAGACCCATCTGATTTCGATCGAAGACGACCCACGTACGACTTCGAATCAAATCCTCCTGATTATTCTCCACCAGCGCCTTCATCAAATAATGACATCAACCATAAAGGCTTTCTAGATTGTACAAAGCTGGGTGATGCTATTAAGCTTAAAAATACTGATAAGATCAAATCACTCATTAATCAAGGTGCCGATGTCAATCTCTCTTTTGGATATTTTCCCTCTGAGCGAACTCCTCTGCAGTATGCTGTCGAAAATAAACAGCTAGAAATTGCAAAAATCCTTTTGGCAAATGGAGCCGCAGTAGATGGCACGTGCAATACTGAGTCTTATATTAGGGACATTCATTCTCAAACTCCTTTGGAAATAGCGATTAACAAAAATTTTCCCGAAATAATTGATCTGCTAGTTGAAAAAGGTGCATCTGTAGAAAATGTCAACTTAGTCGATGCCATTTTAATGAAATCTACAAAATTAACAGATAAAGTCATTAAAAATACCTCAGATTTTAATATTTTGGGTAAAAAGTATCCTTATTTTACTCCCCTAGGTGCAGCCCACCACATTGACGACATGAACTTATTTATAAGATTGATTAATAAAGGAGCAGACTGTAACTCCCAATCTAAACAACGCAGCTCAGAGACGCCTATCTTTCTTGCCATTGAAAAGGGGTGGCACGATGCAGTGACTGCACTCATACAAAAAGGCGTTAACTTAGAACCCAAAAATTCCTACACTCCTTCACCTCTGATGACAGCTTTCGACAAAAACGACAAAAAAATGGCTAAAATTCTTATCAAAGCCAAGGCGCGCTACACCACCGATTCAAGGTATCCTGGTACAGAACTAGAAGAAGCTTTAACCAAAAAGGGCTGGAGTGACCTAAAACAATTCATCCCCGCTTCATTTGCTCGCAAGCCAAAACCTAAACCATCATCAAGCAATTACACTGCAGGATCTTCGTCAGGTTTTTACAACACATCTTCTTCCACTGGCGGTTATGGATACTCTACATCATCAAACTATGGATCATCTAGTAGTTCATCAGATCCGTTTGAAGATTTTTTTGCTCAATTTTTTCCAGGCTTTTCTTCAGGGAAAAATACTTCATCATCTACTAATCAGCCCGAAGACCCAAAGGTAACGGAATGGAAAAACCACCGCAGTAAAATCATGAAGACCCTGAAAGATGATGGTGCAGGACCCACAGTGAAGTACAAAACGTACAAGAAAAAAGTTTTTACGGCAGAATCAGCCCAAGAACTTTTTGATAACCCTACTTCCCTTCAGGCTGCAAAAAAAACCTATCGCACAGTCTCTATTGCTTTTCATCCAGATAAACTAGAGTCTACAACTTTTAAAGAAGAAGGCACGGAACTATTTAAATTCTACCAGTTAACATACGAGCTCCTAGAGACTAAATTGAGTAAGAACTAGAGGTGATATCACCTCCGGTGCCGGTCCAATTCGTGTGGAAGAATTTGCCACGGGGAGCATCTAAGCGCTCGTAGGTGTGGGCGCCGAAAAAGTCGCGTTGCGCCTGCAAAAGATTCGCAGGTAAGCGCTCTGATCTGTAACCACCGAAGAATGATAGCGCTGTGTAGATTTTTGACCCTTGAAATAGCATATATTTATATCTCATTATCATTTAATTGGTTAAAAAAATAAGCTTTCATTAAACATCTCATAAAACAGCGTTTTCGCCATTTAATGAGTCTAAACTTCAGGTAAATGCTTCTCATAAAACAGCCAAAAAGCTATCCTATGGGAAATCTAAATTGAGTAAGAACTAGAGGTGATATCACCTCCGGTGCCGGTCCAATTCGTGTGGAAGAATTTGCCACGGGGAGCATCTAAGCGCTCGTAGGTGTGAGCACCAAAAACGTCACTGCCAAGTGCTACGGCGGCGATATCACCCGCAAGCGTAAGCTCTGGGAAAAGCAGAAAAAGGGTAAAAAGCGCATGGCCGAAATCGGCAAAGTCACCATCCCCCAATCCGCCTTCATTGAAGTCCTAAAAGCTGAATAGTTTACAAACGCTTTTTCGCTTGACATTAATTGCCATTTGTTATAATATCTTATTCAATTATGACTACATCTATTAATCACCCAGCTTATCAAAAACCTTTTGACTATAACAGCACTCCTTCGGTTAGAGAGCGCATCAATAATTTATCAAGAAATGCATTTGATTCGATCCGACGACAAGCAGCGGCTGCAGCCCATATACCTCTCTACAGAATACAAGCGTCTCTTTGCGACTTCGATCCAAGAATCGCTAGAAAGTTCACGCGCATCGCATCTATCGCCCTTGGAATGGACTTAGCAGAGAATAAGACCGTTGTCATCTATGATCCTGCAACAATAAATAAAAGGGATGCATATGGCCATACATTATTGAGTAAAGCAATTGGAGAAAACAGCGTGACAGCTGTTAAACGAGTCCTCAACTATGGAGTCGATGTCAACTTCACCGCTAAACATGGTTTGCTTCCTTTAACCACTCCATTGCAATTAGCAGTTTTATTGGGACACACTCATATTGCTAAAATTTTGTTGAAAGCTGGCGCCAATGTGCATGCAACGGCTGAGAAAGACGGGGGAACTGCTGGTACACCATTTTACCTTGCCATCAAACAAAATAACAGCCAGTTAACAGAGTTACTATTGCGATATGGAGTTAATCCGAATGATCTAGTCGTAGAAGGGCGCAGTCAATTCACTCCTCTGCAAATAGCTGCTCAACATGGTCATCTTGCAACCACTAAAATTTTACTAAAAGCTGGCAGCGGTATCGATGCAGTAACACAAGGTTCATCTGGATGTTTATCCAGCCCACTTTACCTAGCGGCTAAACACGGCAAAAAAGACACCGCTAAATTCTTAGTTGCTCAAGGTGCAAGAGATCGATTAAGCGATGGGCTTTTCGTATACATTATTCTGCTGCGCTCTAATTCCCTATTTAACGAATTTTTACGCTGCAAGGCAAATGTGAATGATGAAGCTCCAGCTGGACTTTGCGGGGCACCAATCAGTGCACTTGAGGCGTCATTTCGTTTAGATAAACCCGATGTCACATTACGCCTAATCGATGCCGGAGCTCGTATCAAAGCCTCATATGTCTTGCGAGTTGTTGGCAAGGGCTGGCATAGCGTCGTCAAAAAACTAATCTTGTTAAAGGTCAATGTCAATGAAAAGCTCAACTCCGGTACAACACCGTTAAGCCATGCTTTCGATCAAAAAGATAAGACTATGGTAGAAATTTTGATGGCAGCCGGAGCTTATACCGATCCTTCTGCACCTTATCCGGGAGATGATTTGGAAGCAGCCTTAAGACGCAATCACTGGGATGATCTCATTTCCAAAATTCCCACTACAGCAAAACGCAAGCCTAAGCCACAGTTTAAGCCAAAGTCTGACTCATCCAATTCATGGTGGCAAAAAAACTTTGGTCAGCAGGGTCCGCAGAATAATTGGTCAAAAAACGAATATGGCTCTTCTGGATCGAGCTCTGATCCAGTTCAGGGTTGGAATCGGCTTTTGCAAACCTACAAAGCAAGCATTAAAAATGATAACAGCGCGCCCAATGATAAGTACAGGCAGCTCAAACAGAAAGTCTTTACTTCAGACAATCCCGAAGAGTTATTTGAGCTTAAGAAAGGTTATAGATTAGCCGATCTAAAAAAAGCGCAGAGAAAAATACTGCTTACGCTGCACCCCGATAAAGTTCCAGAAGCTTATGCATCTGAAGCTAGTGAAATATTCAAACTATACCAAGCAACTTTTGAACTTCTAGATACTAAATTGAGTAAGAGCTCGAAGTAACGTCACCTCCGGTGCCGGTCCAATTGGTGTGGAAGAATTTGCCACGGGGAGCATCTAACCGCTCGTAGGTATGAGCACCAAAAAAGTCGCGCTGCGCCTGCAAAAGATTCGCAGGTAGGCGCTCTGATCTGTAACCATCGAAGAATGATAGCGCTGTACTGAAACATGGCACAGGTATGCCGTGGATGGCAGCTAAACTTGCCACTTGCCTCCAACCCGGTGTGGCTTTGATAATCGCGTCTTTGAAAAAGTCATCTGTGAGTAGGGATTCTAAGTCGGGGTGTTTGTCGTAGGCTGTTTTGATATCGCCAAGAAATCTAGAGCGGATGATACAGCCGCCGCGCCACATGAGGGCAATTCCGCCGTAATTGAGATTCCACTTAAATTCATCTGCAGCTGCTCGCATGAGCATAAACCCTTGAGCGTAACTGACAATTTTAGATGCATAAAGAGCCTGGCGTATGGCTTCTACTAGGCTGTCTTTGTCACCCGAGTATTTTTCTGTGGGGCCCGAGTAGATTTTTGAGGCTTTGACGCGCTGCTCTTTTAATGCAGATAGGCATCTTGCAAAGACCGCTTCACCGATGAGCGTGAGTGGCTGGCCAAGATCTAGCGCGCTAATACCCGTCCACTTACCTGTGCCCTTTTGGCCTGCGACATCGAGAATTTTATTAATCAGCGGCTCGCCTTTTTCCTTGTGCGCGAAAATGCTGCTTGTAATCTCGATCAGATACGAGTTGAGCTCACCCTCATTCCATTTGTTGAAAATGGTGTGCATCTCATCGCATGATAGCCCGAGCAGCTGCGTCATGATCTGATAAGCCTCGCAAATGATCTGCATATCTCCGTACTCGATGCCATTGTGCACCATTTTGACATAGTGACCAGCGCCGCCCTCTCCAACCCAGTCGCAGCACGGCTCACCATCTTCTGATTTGGCAGCAATGGCTTGAAAAATCGGTTTGAGCTCTTTCCACGCATCGGGATGACCACCTGGCATAATGGACGGCCCGTGGCGCGCGCCTTCTTCCCCACCAGAAATTCCGGTACCCATGAAGAGAATACCTTTTTCTTTCAGCGCCTCGTAGCGTCTTTGCGTGTCGGGATAGTGGCTGTTGCCACCATCAATGATGATATCGTCTTTTTCAAGCAGCGGCGCAATTTGATCGATCAGGCTATCGACTGCAGGCCCGGCTTTGACCATGAACATCACTTTGCGAGGTGTTTTTAGCGTTTTGATAAATTCTTCGAGCGAGTGCGTGCCAATAACTTCAGTCCCTTTTGCTGGCCCCTCTAAAAACGCGTCAACTTTTTCCGTTGTGCGATTGTAAACCGCCACTTTAAAACCGTTGTCGTTCATGTTTAAAACGAGGTTTTGCCCCATCACAGCTAAACCAATCAAACCAATATCTGCACTCATGTTCTACTCCTTTTGATTGCCATCTGTATAAACGAATTGCAGACCAAGAGTCAAATGAGTATACTCCAGGCTGTCGATAACGTTCTCGTAGCTCAGCTGGATAGAGCGACAGCCTCCTAAGCTGTAGGCCGCGCGTTCGAATCGCGCCGGGAACATTCCTTGCCAAAAGAAACAGATTTCGGGTATAACTGGCAGATATGAAAAAAATTGCGCTCATTTGCTCTGCTCTAGTCCTGATGCTAACGGGATGTGGCACCTCATCTAAAAGTTATTCGGACGTGGCGATTGAAACACATGGGTTTTACGGGCCTTGGGGCGATAAGCACATGCCGCTCGTTGTCGTTGACGCTGGCCATGGCGGTTTTGACCTAGGAGCCTGCCACGCTTCTTGCGAAGAAAAAGACCTGGCCTTGACAACAGCCCTTTTGCTCAAGCGCTATCTGAATGAAAAAGGCTATCGCGTGATCCTCACCCGTAATCGAGATATCTTCATCCCCTTAAAAGAGCGCGCCGAAATCGCCAATGAGTCCAAAAGTAGACTTTTTGTCAGCGTTCACTACAACGCTGCGCAGTCGGCTAAAGCCGAAGGCATCGAAGTGTACTATTTTAACAAAGGCGATAATCTGCGGATTGAATCGTCGAAAAAGCTCGCCACCGATGTCCTATCGAAGCTCTTGCACCGCACCGGCGCCCCATCCAGAGGTGTTAAGCACGGCAATTTCCTCGTCATTCGCGAAACCAAAATGCCAGCCATCCTCATCGAAGGCGGATTTATCACCTCTCCCAAAGAGCGCGCCATCCTAAAGAGCCGCGATTACCAAGAAGAGATCGCTCAGGCCGTCGCCGAAGGCATCGACCACTACTTCAAAATCTAACTAACTTAATTTCAGCAATTTAAAACTGACAAACTCAACACTTGACAATCTACCGTAAAAGTTGGTAATATTACCTATATAAACGGTAGATATATGCTCAAAGAGTTATTTGGAAATAATACAATCGAGAAAATTTGTTTTTTTCTCCTGATGAATAAGACTTGCTATGGAGCTCTGCTAAGCAAAGTTTTTGACGTTCCCGTGAGTAGTATTCAAAAAGGCTTAGAACGGTTGGAGTACGGCGGTATTGTTGTTAGCGTTATGGTAGGAAAAACACGCGTCTACCAATTTAATCCTCGCTGGCCCTTTTTGAAAGAATTTGAAATGTTTCTAAAAAAAGCCTATAGTTTTTTACCAGAAGAAATGCGTTTACAATACTACGAAAGACCTATTCGTAAGAGACCGAGACGCAAAGGAAAACCACTTTGATTGATTGGAAAAACATATCGCAAAAAGATTTAGCGGGATATATCTGCGAAGAGTTGAAAAAACAAAAGATAGATAGCGTATTGGTTGGTGGAGCATGTGTATCGATTTACTCGAATAATCAATATATCTCTAACGATTTAGATTTTGTCTCTTATCATGATCGCGACAGCCTAAAACAAGTTTTAGTTCACCTAGGCTTTGAAGATCAGGGGAAATATTACAAACACTCTGACTGTCCTTGGTTAATTGAATTTGTTGCTCCACCTGTAGCTGTAGGAGATTATTTTGTTACGGATTTTCATTATATAAAAACACAATATGGAACAGTAAAACTTCTCAAACCAGTTGATTGCATTAAAGATCGATTAGCTAGCTATTTTCACTGGGATGATAAACAATCCTTAGAACAAGCAGTTCTCATTTGCAAAGCACACGATATAGATTTAGACGAATTAAAAAATTGGGCAGAAGCAGAACGCCAAGAGACAAAATTCCAAAAATTTCTAAAAGTAATCAAAACTTAGCTGTTTAGGCATAGTTGATGGGCGATTTGACGGTCGTCGAAGGGGTTGACTCTGTCCGAAAAGGTTTGCGTGCGCTCGTGCCCTTTGCCTGCAATGAGCAGAACATCACCGGGTTTTGCTAGTGCGATGAGTTTTTCGATGGCGCATTTGCGGTCGAGCTCAAGTGTGTGCTCGCCTGTGCAGCCTTTGAGGATGTCTTGACAGATAGCTGCGGGATCTTCCCCTCTAGGGTTGTCGGATGTGATGACAACGTGATCAGAGAGGGTGGATGCCACGCGGCCCATCTTGGAACGCTTGTCTTGATCGCGCTCTCCCCCACAGCCAAAGAGTGTGAGAATGCGGCCCGTCGTTACCTCTTTAAGTGTAGATAGCACGCTATGGAGGGCGTCTTCTGTGTGAGCATAGTCAACGTAAATGTGCAGACCTTGGTCGTTAGGGACTTTTTCAAGGCGACCAGGAACTGTGGAGAAGGTTTTAAGTTTTTCAGCAATTGTTTTGAGAGAATGGCCTAGAACAAGAGCTGCTGCGATAGCTGCTAGGCAATTTGAAACGTTAAATCTACCGATGAGCGGGCAGGTGATACGCTGAGATATTTTTTTGTGCACAAGGGTAAAGGCAATACCTGATGGGGAAAGCTCTAAGTCAAAGGCGCGCAGATCTGCTGGCGTATCGATGCCATAGGTGAATTTTTTGGCTTTGGTTGTCATGTGTTTGTGATAGGGACAGTCTGCGTTTAGGATGGCGTGCTTTTTCACGTTAGCAAAGAGCTTGGCTTTTGATCGCATGTAGTGATCCATCGTCTGATGGTAGTCAAGGTGATCTTGCGTCAGATTGGTAAAGATGCCGATGTCGTAATCAATGCCACTTGTACGTCCCTGATCTAGGGCATGTGATGAAACTTCCATGACACAGGCGCGCATGTTTTCTTGAGCCATCTCAGAGAGGAGCTTTTGTAAGCCAATGACATCAGGTGTGGTCAGCTGGGAGGGAAAATGGTGATCGCCTACGATTGCTTCGATGGTGCCGATGAGTCCGCAGCTATCTAGCAGGTGCCGGATAAGGTAGCTGGTGGTCGTCTTTCCATTTGTTCCCGTGATACCAATGGTACAAAGTTTCGATGCTGGATTGCCGTAAAATCGCTTGGCAAGTTCCGATTCGATAAACGATACATCCGGTGTGATGAGCTGGACCGCTCTGCAGAAGGGGTCGTAGAGATCAGTTAGGATAGCAACGCAGCCTGCATTTAGGGCATCGGTGATAAATTGCGTCCCATCATAGGTTTTGCCGCGCCTTGCAATAAAGAGATCGCCTTGCTTGCCGCGTCTTGAATCGGAGCATAAACCTAAAATGGATATCTCTTTGGATCCCTTGATGTGAACTGGCAGGTTTTTAATGAGGCTTTTGAGTTTCATACAGCTTTATATTAATCGATGGGAAAAACTTTGGGTATGAAAAAATGATCCATTTTTTTAGAATCGCGATCTATGAGCGTTTTAAACGGAATTTCCAGATCTGTAGCTAGATGCAATGGGCCTATTTGTCAATTACATCTCAAGGCTCTTTTCGAAGGGAAAATTGATTGCATTATTTCTAGTCGTTTTTATCCGTCCTCATCAGCTCAGCACTGCGCTCAAAGATTTTTAACCAAAAGTAAAGTAACAAAACCTTGCGATTTTTCATCTGTTATTCAATCCACTTTTCCAGAGGATTTTACACCCATTAAATATTTGCAGTTGCAACTTCCATTCACAGTCGAGCAGCAAGATTGCATTGGGGCTGTATCTATTCATCAATCAGGTGAAAACGTGGTTCTCCCCCCGCCTACAACTGGCCCAGATGCCAATCTGAAAATCATTGCTCAGCTGAGTTTACAAAACCCCGAAGGCGCAAAATTTCACTTATCTTTGCGCGACTTGTCAAAATTCGAAATCGATATGCAACCTGGCCAGCTGCTCCTCTTTCCAACTGATTTAACACATTCGTATTCTAACATCGATAATTCCGTAAGCCTGGTTGCTAAAATTGCCATGCAAGACCAAGTCATCACCGTCTACAATTAGTTGTTCCATTCGTCGTAGAGAGCTTTGAGAGCTTTGGCCTCGGATAGAGAGTCTGCTTTGTCGGGGTGATATCTAGGATCACCGATGGGGTAGCCGTAAGGGTCGTCTGGCGCAACGCCTAGGTAAGCAAGTGAGCGTTTGGCAATTTCTCGAAAGACCGGCGCAGCACATTTTCCACCGTAGTGCGTTTTCCCATAACCCGGAATGTAGCGATATTCTGGCTCATCGATGCCGATAAAGAGCACAAAGCGAGAGTCATGCGCTGGAGCAAATCCAATAAAAGATGAAAAGTGCACTTTTTTGTCGTATTTGCCATCGACGATTTTTTCAGAGGTCCCCGATTTACCAGCTTCTGTGTAGCCGCGCACATCTGCCCGAACGCTAGAACCGCCAGGCTTGGTCACGTATTTAAGAGCATCGATGATTTGGTATGAAACGCCGTCTGGTAGTTTTCTACCCTGCATTTGAGGTTTGTTATCGATAAGGATTTCATCGCCACGCTGGATTTTGCGCAAAATGGTCGGCTTCACATCAAAACCACCGTTGGCAATGATGGCAAAAGCCCTTGTCATTTGCAGACTGGTAGCCAGCATGTTGTAGCCAATTGAAAGCGTGTATGGCGTGGGTTTAGACCATTGGCTGGGATTTTGCGGATTGGGCACAAGACCCCTTGCCTCTGCAGGCAGCTCGATCTGCGTTTTTGATCCAAAGCCAAAAATTGTGTTTAATTTTTCAGCGTACCATTTTGACCCTAAGCGATCGCAAATGCGTTCTGCTAGCTTTCCCATGTAAACATTGGACGATTTCAAGATGGCAAGTTGCATGTTTAGAAATTTGTGAGAAGAAACATCTTTAATACGGTGTTTGGTCCCTGGGATCACTCCATCATCAGCGCGAATTTTTTCATCGGGAGAAAATAGCGGCTTTTCTCCTCTTTGCTTGAGTTCTTCGTTAGCTAGAAACGCAAGCGCTACTGTCAGCGGTTTTATGGTTGAGCCCGGCTCAAAACAGTCGGTAATAGCTTTGACTTTGGTGTGCTCGGTAAGACTTTGATCATTGTAATATTCTTTGTAGCGCTTTGGCTCGAAGAATGGATACTGCGCTAAGGCTAACAGCTCTCCTGTCTGGGGATCCATCATGATCGCCCAGCCAGATTTGGCATGTACGCGCTGGACAGCTTTAGCAATCTCTTCCTCTGCAATTGTTTGCAGGGTGGGATCGATCGTCAAGTACACATCAGCGCCATCGATTGGATCGACAACCACTTTATCCGCCTCTAGCGCATGCCGAGGTGACCGCATTAAAACACGTTTACCCTCCTGGCCTTTCAGATAGGGATTAAAAAATCCCTCAACACCCCCTGTCGGCTCATGACTCTCTCGTACTGTATGTAAAACTTGCCCTAGCAACTGCTCATAAGGGTAGGAGCGTTTCCAATCTTGAACAAAAAAAACAGCGTTGGATGGCATCTTGTTTTGGCGAGCATAGGTTTTCCACCATCCTTCAATTTCCACCATGCGATCGCGACTAACCCAAGATGCTACGCGGCGGCTCCTAGAGCGTTTGTCAAATTGGGCGCGTACAGATGTAAAATCACGGTTTGCCATATCAGAGAGAGCTTGTGCAATCGGCTCTTTTTGTACACCGGGAATGGCTTCTGGATCGATGTAAATATGGTACTTTGAAACATCGATGACAAGTGGTTTTGGCTTATTGGCAATGGGACTTGAGTAAAAAACACCCCGCTTGCATGGCATGCTAAGTGAAAACTTGTGCTGCCGCTCTGCTTTTTGCGCCCATTTATCCCCTTCTATGACCTGAATTTTGTAAAATTGTAAGATAAGAAGAGCAAAAAGACCGAATAAAAATGTAGCAAGCCCTGTGATCCGTCCCACTAATAACCTCAGTTTTTCGTTTATATCATTCATTTTCAGGCATCTTAGCCGCCATCTTGCACCCTTTTTGTGCTCATCTATAGCCCTTTGGCTATCGAATCGCAAAAAATGGCACAATCTATCACCTAATCTGTTCTGAATCTAAATAATCAAAACCCAAAACTGAGGTTACTACGGGCTTTTAGCAATCATTGCAGCTTGCGGCATGTGAGCGTAATCGACGTATTTGAGGTGACGAAAATTTTGCATCTTAGCTAGTTGCATTAAATTCTTTGGATCTTCAAATCGCTCAATTTCAAAACGAAGGCGCGTATTTTCTTCATGCAAAACGCTAACCTCTTTAGCAAGCGATGGCAAAATTAAACGCCTAGCGCACAGAACATTTTGCGTATTGATGTAGGAGTAGAGCATGGAGCCGCAGCCAGCAATGCAAATAAATACTTTGGCAAAAAAGACTTTTTTCATGCACCCAACCTCTCTGCAATGCGTAGCTTTGAGCTTCTAGCTCGCGGGTTAGCACGTACTTCTTCGTATGACGGTACGATCGGCTTTTTGGTTAAAAGTTTGATGCCAGGTAGGCCTTCCACTCTTTCTTCGCCCCATTCGTAATCGGGACGTGCCGCTTGACGAAAGAGGTTTTTGACGATGCGATCTTCTAAACTGTGAAACGAAATTACGCCGAGTCTGCCACCTGGTTTTAAAGCATTTAGGGCTTTAAACACCCCTTGCCATACGGATTCTAATTCGGCATTAACAGCAATACGCAGAGCTTGAAAGACAAGCGTTGCTGGATGAAGCTTTTTGCGTCCGCGTCCTAAAACACTAGCTGTCCATTCCGCAAACTGTTTGGTCGTCTCAAACTTTGTCTTTTTTCGCTGCTCCGCTAAGGCTTTAGCAAATTTACGCGCATTTTTCATCTCGCCGTAATTATGGAAAATTTGAGAGAGCTTGTCTTCAGACCAAGTATTTACGATATCACTCGCTGTCAAATCCGAAGACGTGTCCATTCGCATATCGAGCGGACCCTCTTTGGAAAAACTAAAACCTCTATCTTTTTGATCTAACTGCATCGATGACACTCCCAAATCGAGCAAAATTCCGCCTACTTCCACCCCTTGCAGGTGGTCGTCAATAGCACTAAAATTGCCGTGGACAAACTTGATTTTATCCTTCCACGGATCTAAATTCTGTGCAGCAAGCACAAGTGCGCTTTTGTCTCTGTCACACCCGATATACTGCACAATTTCGGGATGAGCCTCTAAGATAGCCTTGGCATGCCCACCAGCTCCTAGCGTTCCGTCGAAAAAGATATCGAGTCTTAAATCAGCGAAAGCATCTAAGCATTCCTGCATCAAAACAGGGATATGCACGTCAAACCAAACTTTCTAGTGTTTCCACAGGATCTGTATTTTCTTTGCCATCTAAAAGAGCAAACGCATCATTGATCATGCAGCTAAGCTCTCCCTGATCGCCTTCCATATAGGCAGAAAGATCTGCCTCATATTTTTCTTTTGGCCAAATCTCAATTTTGTTCAGCACGCCCGCTACCACCATATCAGTCTCTAAACCAATCGCTTTTTTTAGAGCTGAGGGGAGAACGACCCTGCCGAGTTTATCGCACGTAGCCTCGTGCAATGTTGAGAAAAATAGCGTAAAAAACTTTTGGAACTTAGCCACATGCTGCTTTTCCTGGAATCTCTCTACAATCTTTTCGATATCGCTTTTGCGATAGATAGCAAGGCACCCACCCAGCCCTAAAGCTATGGTGAATTTCAGCTCTCCTTCTTCGACCAGCCCATAACGCATAGATTGGGGCAAGACGAAGCGGTTTTTGCTATCGAGTTTGACAGATGTTGATCCACTAAAAAAGAAGCGGCTCATAAAGCAAATACATCCTTGTTTTCCACTTATTTCCACATCCTAACACCAGATCCGGATTGTGGCAATCGATTTTGATCAAAAAAGTTCTGAGACGCACTTCAAACCCCTATTTTCAAGCAGATTAGAACCCAAAAAATTTTGTGGGAATTAGTGGGAATTGCTGGATTTTCTACCATCTTCCGAGAAATCAAAAAATCCGATAATTATAGCATAAAAATATACAAATGTTTATTTAGTTAATTATGAGTAAAACGATAGATAATTTAGGCGTTGAAATTTCAACAAGGTTTGCAAAAGATCTAGAGCAAACACAAATCCAGCTAATTTCCGAGTCGAAAGTCGTCACACCAAAAGCGCAGATCGATGTGACCTCTCCAGCCTTTAAGTCCGCGTATGACAGTATGTTCGGTCTTCGTCAGCGCAACAAAGAATGGGCTATTTTCCAAAAATCCAATGCCTTTGACAGGACAAGCTCCCGTATTTTTGTCCACCACCTATTACCATCCATCCGCTCCGATGAGTTCGGTCTGATGGAATCAGACCGCATTAAAGCCAGGCTACAATCCAAAAAGAAAAAACGTCTCCAAGAAAAGCCTCAAAGAGAGTATGATTGGGAAGAGCGCTACGAGGATGAAGAGGAGCTTAAGGAGTCAGAAATCTTGCTTTTTTTTATCCAAGCTGTTCAAAATTTAGATAAAAGTTTATTGGCAATCAATGCCAGCAGGAGTCAGTACCAAAAAGGATGAGCGCAGTTAACTGGTTAGAGGTCTTAGGGTGGGATGAAAACGAACTAGATGATCTTAGATTCGTTGGCTTCTCATATATTAAACAAGGCAAGTACGACATTGCTCGCACGTTTTATGAGGCGCTTGTAGTGCTTTCAAAAAATGCTGCCTACGATCTCCAAACACTCGGCGCGTTGCACCTCCAGCAAGGAGATAATCTCTCCGCTCTTAATTATCTCGAACAGGCTATCAAAGCAGAACCCCTCCATCAGCCCACGTTGCTCAACAGAGTCAAGGCCCTGTTTCTCCTTGGATACAAGCGGCAAGCCTTCGAACAGGCACAGTGGCTGGTCACCAATGCAGAAAAAGAGATCGCTAATCAGGCCAGCGCTTTGATCATGGCCTATTCCTGATCATCTAATGTCATTTGGTAATATTTAGAGTAAGATTTTCTTTAGACCGAGTTTGAATGCTCTGAAAATTTGATGAGATGAAAAAAAAATGAGGGGCGGTGGGTTTGAATGTCAGGAAGTTATCGTTTTTTCTGTAAAAAGTACAAGAAAAGTCCTTGCACGGAGATAGGCTCTTTGATAATGTACGGATACAATCGCAAAATCTGAAAAAGTGTTTCACACACTGCTCTCAGCGCGATTTTTATAGATAGACTTTAACAAAGGTTGTAAGTGGCAACGTGTACTAAACAAGATTCGTGGTCCCAATTCATCTCACATTTAGAAGGGGCTCTTAGCAACGCTGAGTTTGCTAATTGGATTAAGCCCATTTCACTAAAATGTGTCGATTCTGTATCCGTCACCCTGTGCGTTCCAAACGTTTTTGTTCAAGAATATCTGCTCGATAATTTTTACGAGGATTTGGTTACGTTTTTGCCGGTGGATGGTAAAGGTAAACCTTCGATTATTTTTGAGATTGCAGAGCAAAAAAAACGTAAAGCCGTTAACCTGCCTGCTGTGCAGGATGCGCCAAAGGTCGACCTAAAGCTCAATAGCTCTTACACGTTTGAAACATTTATCGAAGGCCCAGCTAACCAATTTGTCAAATCAGCTGCCATGGGCGTAGCATCTAGACCTGGCCACAGCTACAATCCACTTTTTGTTCACGGTGGCGTAGGCCTTGGAAAAACTCACCTTTTACATGCTATCGCACACCACGTGCAAAGCCAGCATAAAAACCTTAAAATCCTCTATGTCACCGCCGAAGGGTTTATCAACGATTTGATGCGTCATCTGAAAGGCAAATCACTCGATAAGATGAAGCAGTATTATAGGTCACTCGATGTACTCTTGATAGACGATATCCAATTTTTGCAAAATCGCCCCAATTTTGAAGAAGAGCTCTGCTCAACTATTGAAGCGCTGATCAATCAAAATAAGCAGGTTGTGATCTCAAGTGATAAGCCGCCAGCTCAGCTCAAGCTATCAGAGCGTCTCATTGCTCGCATGGAGTGGGGCCTAGTTGCTCATCTTGGCTGTCCAGACTTAGAGACCAGAGTTGCAATATTACAATCTAAAGCTGAGCAAAAAGGCATTCGCCTCCCTAGCAAGGTCGCCTTTTTTATCGCAGAGCATATTTTTCAAAATGTGCGCCAGCTAGAAGGTGCTGTGAATCGTTTAGGAGCCTACTGCCGCATGATGCATCTCGATGTCACAGAAGAGGTTGCAGAAAAAACTCTAGGTGAAATGTTTTGTACTCAGCCTTCAGCTAAAGTCTCTGTAGACAATATTTTGAAAAGCGTTGCCGCCATTTTTGATGTGCGCCTAAGCGATCTGCGCGGATCATCCCGCATGAAGGAAATTGCCTATGCAAGACAAGTCGCCATGTATTTAGCAAAAGAGCTGGTACCCGATTCTCTTGTTAAGCTAGCCAGCGCTTTTGGTGGAAAAACCCATTCGACGCTACTTCATGCTTGGAAAAAAATTAAAAATCAGTTACCCCAGGATGAGATGCTAAAAAGACAGGTGCAATTGGCACGTCGAGAAATAGGAGCGTAAACATGTTGAGATTCGTCGTTGATACGTTCTTCAAAAAATACGCCAAGGACCTGCTTGATCGAGAAATCACGCTTGAATCCGATGCTCCTTTTGATCCCTTTGAAGCGCATCTCTCTTGTTCTGTCGACACCCACGTCTACCCGTTGAATCCAGCTAAAACAACCCTTCCTGAAGGTTCTTCACTCATTGGATCACTCACCTCCCCTACACCCATGCGCATCGATGGCCATTTCGAAGGTAAATTGACAGCTAAGGACGTGACAATTGGTAAGACCGGAACCGTCAAAGCTCATCTCGACTTAACTAAAGGATCGATCTCCGGAAAGGTCATCGGCAATGTTTTTGTTAAAGATCATCTGATTCTATCCGCTACCGCACATATCCAAGGCGATATCACGGTGGGCTCTCTTTCCCTTGAAGAAGGTGCCATCGTATCTGGCAACATCACCATTAGAAGCGGCGAACCCTTAGCAAACGTTAATTCGCTTTAACCCATACTCCACGACATTTATTTCCCTCAAGGGATAGATTGAACAAAATCTTAAATGGATTAGGGATCTACAAGCAGCGTGCCATCTTTACCTTTAGCTGATTTAAGCGATGTTTTGCCTCTGAATGCGAGTCCATGGCCGCTATCACACGCTACTTCAACAAGGCCCCCATCACCGCTAGAGCCTTTAGCCTCTGCTGTAATCGTTCCTAAAAAATCTGTATTCTGGCTAGATAAAATGACAATAGTACCTCCTGCCCCTTGCTTTAGATTATCGGCATGTACTGCCACATTCTTACCAATTTCTACAGCTTTGGAGCTTCTTGATCCAATCTCAATCTTTCCAGGGTTTGCATAATCTGAAACATCAATTTTGGCATTGTCTAGTAAGCTTACTTTTTCAGCAGCGTCTAACTTGACATGACCACCGGCTGAGCAGACTGAGCCTGAAATTTTTATCTCACTGTCTTCTGCGACAAGTAAAACACGTCCCTGGACACTCTTAAGCTTCGTTCCTTGAATTTGACCACTATGTGAAATCGCTTTGCTATAAGGGTGACGGTGTGTTTTGATCTCTGTAACCAAAGCTTCAATTTCTCCAACGTTATCAATGGCTAAACCACGTGTAGTCACAGGAGAACCAAACAATCGTCTCGGTCCATCTTGAACAGACATGCCAGGTTTGATAAAAATACGCTCAGGCCCATTTGGCTTAATAATCACTTCTTGACCAACAGCTAAGCCCACACATCCTTCTGGAGCAATGATTTTTCCAGTATTTACGACTTTGGATGCAATTAAAAATACATCGCCATTTTTGGTTTTGATCACACCGCGGTTATCGACAACTTTTCCATCAGCAGAAAGGTTTGTAATGCTCATCTCTTTTCCTTCCAAAAACTGCTGATCGTGGACATGCCCCGTGGTTGCTAAAAAACCTGCTGTTTTAATATACGCATTCGCTGCAATCAAAACGCCTTGTGGATTGGCAATATAGACGCGTCCATTTGATCTTAACTGACCCTCAATAACGCTCTTATTCTTGCCCGTCACTCGATTTAAAACGGCGTACTTGGGATTATTCATGTGGAAACTAACCGTTTCGTGTGGCGCAATCGAAAAGTTGTCCCACTTTACAATGCTATTTGCGCTCACAGATACCGATGCCCCGTCTTTCATCTCAAGTAAACTTGCTCGTCCTGCCACTGACTTGAAACCTGTCTGAGCTGCAAAACACACTACATTTGCTAGCAGACCTAGCGTAAAAAACTTTAACCCTTTCATCCTAACTCCTTGCCTAAACATTCAACCTAATTCTTTGACAAATTAAAATTTAAAACAATCAAAAAATCACACCAGAGACAAACTAACGATTTTTCTTGGATAATTTTCAAATATCCGTCTCTTTTGCTTAAAATCTACCGGCTTCAAGCTCACCACCAAGAGCGTTTTATCGGTCCACGGCTTCTTTGCCCTCGTCAATCCACTTATCTTCCGAAAATACTCACCTAGCATCCCAAATCCCGCAACTCCATCACACTCGACCCATCCCAGCTTCTCATATTGCAAAACCATCAAAGCTGCCGAGGCCTTCATTGCACCCATATCTTTTTCTCTACACAAGCTCAGCACAGGGCCACACTTTTCAAAACAAGAAAATCCCTCAAAGGCCTGACACCGCTCTTTTTCCACTTTCAACCACTCCACATGTTCCAAGCACTGAGCGCATAACACGCCCCAGCCTTCACCGCAGTGTCTGCAAACATTTGGATACAAAAAATCCCACATGCCTCAAAATTAACATAAAATAATTTTATGCTGAACGTGAATGAAAAAACGGAGAATTGGCAAACGCTATTTCTTTCACAACAAACGGTAGGGAGTGCTTACGAGATCTAGCTTTTGGATGCAGTTTGGACCCTTGGGGTAATAACCCCAAGGGCGCTCCGAAGAGAGCGTCCGTCGCGAGGGGGACAGTACATTGGTACGGCCCCCGAGCAAGGATCCAAAATGCGCCAAAAGATAATCTCGCAAAAAATTCACTGCAACGAAAACTTAGGATGGTCTAGGGTGCCTCTGATCGATAGCACAAAAGGCTGCGTCACCTTCAGCAGGACATATTGCTTCATGCGGATATTGATGTTGATTTGTCCATCTAAGTCTAAGTACGCCGGCTGCTTTTTTGAGAGGAAAAATTGCGATCTTTCTCCTTCACTGTAGGTATTGGAGAGTTTGGTGAAGTGAATCCTCGAGCCGTTTAGAGTGCAGTCAAGCTCGCCGCGCACAGGGATGAGCAGGCCAGTATCCAGTCCAATGCGGCTAAAGAGCTCTTTGGGAATATCAAGCAAGCCCATATCACGCTTGAACGTGTTGATAAAATCGAGATGCCCTTTACCAGAAAAGCTTTTCCGATCGCCCAGTGTTCCAGCAATTTTGTGAAACTCGAGATTTTTGATCACAAAAGGTTTAAGCCGCCCCGGCAGTTTACCACATTTTTGAAGCAGCGATGGACGCAGCTCTTGGATTTTTAGAGTTGGAATGCTCAAATTTTTTCCAGCAACATTAATATGAGGAATTTGCAAGGCTAAAGCCTCATCAGCAAGGGAAAAATCTTGAAATAGAAAGTAGTTCCCACTGTAATCGATGCTACTTAGCATGTTTTTAAATTTGTAACCCAGTAGCTCAAAGTTTTTACCCTTGAAAAACCCTTTAAATGAGCTGTGTTTTGGCGAGGCAACATCGAGCAGTAGATCTCCAGTCAGTTTATATCCTCGGCCGATATCGTAATCTTGAATGGGCCCAGATAAATCTGATGGCAAGATTTTAGCAGCAAGGCTCCAATCGATGTTTACATCACCTGTTAACCCAAGATGTTTAGAACTTTGCAGCGATGGATTGTGATGAAAATTTATATCAAAACCACAAAATGAACCCACTGCATGGCGAATTACAGCTTTTGAGTCTCGGCTAAAAGTTATCTCCAGTGGCTTAGCAGAAAATTCAGAGTGATCATTGAGCGTAAGGCAAGGATCGAGCGTTCTATCAAACGGCAATTTGGCCTGCACAGTAAAATCAGCGTGATTTAAGGTCGATTTTGCATCAAATGTGACACCTGTATTACGTCCAATAAAAATACCGTCTTTCAAATAGCAGCTGATATCTCCAATCCAGTAGTAGCCATCTTTTAGTTTTGCAGACAATGTGAATGATTTTGGGCTATAGCAAAGATCGATTGTCGTTTCTAGATGGTTGTCCCAAGCAAAGGGGATACCGCGAATGAGCAGCTCTTGCGCTTGTGTCTCAACGTATGGGATCAGCCCGTTTTCAGCCAAAAAATGTACGATCTCAGGCGTCCAAGAAAGTGTGAGACCAGCGCACGACCAATGGGCATCTTTTTTAAGATACCCAAGTTGCTCTATTTGCATCTCATTACCCGCAAGTTCAAGCAATGCTCCTCTTACACACAGCCCTTTTTCTAAGCTATATTCAACTTCAAAAGGCGCCTGTGTTTTTAAATCCATTTTTGCTGCGGTAAAATCTTCTGATTCAAACTGAAATTGACCTGTCAAATCCCAGCTAGCAAGATCAAGCGTCAAATTGCCTGCTACATCAAAGAGCCCTTGAAAGTAGCGATTTTTTTCTTCGAAAAATAAAGGCCTTAGTTGACCTAAATCGACTTGCGCGCGGTTTAAAATCAGGGTGAGTAGATGATCAGAAAAATGACCTTCGAAGGTTTGCAATTGGGTTTGGTCCCAGTCGATTTCAAATAGAGACACATCCCATATTTGATCTTGTTTTGCAGCTAATCCTCTCGCTTCAAAGTTTCCAATGACCAAGTGGTCTAGAGAAACTAAATTTTGCTCGCAATCAATTTTAGCCGAAAACTTTGGAATGACCCTTTGTTTGATTTTGAAGTCTTTGCCACCCAATTCTAGGTTGAAATTTTCACCACTATAATTGACATCAACATCTAAGCGACCTCCCAATTCCGCCTTATCCACAAGCTTTAATGTCTTTTGATCAATATTTACCAGATGAAGCGCGTTCAAAAACCGCAATCCAACTCCCATTTTTTGCAATTTCAGCTGCGTGTGTGCATTGAGTGCAAAAGGCGCAAATTGCAATGTTTCGATTTGCAGGCTTCCACCAAAAAGATGCGATTGTTTTTCATCCAGATAAAGGCCTTTTTCATGATCAAGCGCTCCTGAAAATCGCATGAGATCGTGTGTTTGCCTCTCAATGCGAAAGTCAAATTCCCAATCGCCCTTATCCATATCGAGCAGGCGCAAATGCGGAGCATTAAGCTCAAACTCGAATAGCTCATCACCACTTGTTAACTCAATCTCTCCATCAAGAGCATGCACCTCTAAAATTTCATCACTTGAGCTGTATTTCATTTCACAAGATAGAGCCTTGCCAACAAACTCTTCTGTTATGGCATAAGAGCCGTCTGTCAACTTTAAACGCGCGCTATAGGCAGATGTTTTACCCTCTTGCTGCAAGGGAGCATAAAGAGAAAATGGAGATTGGTCGATGTTTTGCACGTGACCTGTCAGAGGTAAATTGAGCGTTTCAAACTTGTCGAATTTACGCAAAATATCCATTACAGAAGTAATATCTCCTGCAACTTCAGTCGCGCTAATGTGTAAATCGGCTTGATTTTGCTCTTTCATCTCAACTGACACATGCATACATACGTCTAATCCATGGACATTCGCTTTCAAATCCTTTGCAAAAATATTTTTACCATCGAGGACAGCTAGGCCTTCAATCCCTTCAACTTCAATCCCATGTGTTTTATCTTTTAACTTAGCACCAAAAAGAGGGACTGAAATTTCCCATTTTTTGGTCTTGGTCTGGTATTGAACCACAGCGTGCTGGATAGCAGGAGAGAGGATATGCGCATGTTTATCAAGATGAGGCACATCAATCTCTAGCTCGTTTGAACTAAAATGCAACAGAGGACTGCTAATTGAAAGATCACAACCTGCAGAACTAAATGTTCCGGAAGCACTCATCTGCCCATCGAGGGTGAAAGCTAAATTAAAAGGTTTAAGAGCTAATTGATATAAGTCAGCTGAGATATTCTCTGCTTCTACCCACCCTTTGGGAATCTCTTTTTTTAAATCAAACGAAGAACCAAAAGTCACCTCCCCGTCTCCAGTCTTGAGATTACCCACGCAGCTAAACTGTCTATTTTTTCGATCGATGAGTGCTCTTAATGCGAGCGGTTCGTTATTTTTAAGAGGCGCCTGGATAAAGCCGGCAAGTTTCTCAGTCGTCCCCCAAGCATTCAAAGAGATTTGCGGAGAAAAAAGCGTCCCACTAGCCTCTCCTTCGATCTCAAATCCATGCCATTTAGAAGATGCCCTCCCGTTTTGAATATTTTCACCATCGACACATAGGCAAGCTGCTAAATTTTCAAAATCTAAAATTTTTCCCTGATCGATTGAAAAGTTCCAAGCAGCTTTTTTCCATTTTGGTCCATTATCAAACGGCAGTGACCCTGTTAAATTTAAATTTTTTCCTTCCGCTTCAATTTGATGTGAAGGCCATTTTAGGTACATAGTCTCTGCTGTAATCTTATCGGCCTCAACAGATTCAAGCTTTCCGTTTTTCAAAAAAGCTGTCATCTCAGCGCTAAGATTCTGCCCTTCTAATTCTAAATCTTGAAACATTGGAAAAAATGCTCCGAGACCGTCTCGAAACAAAAGCAGCTGCTTTGAGCTAATATCTTTGAAAACACCCCGTAATATGCTTTGAGTCGGTTTTAAATTAAAAGCAAGCGTGGTCGATCCTTCTCCCGATATGTGGAAAGTGGTTTGCAGCGCAGTATCTTTGCCTATTTTGCCATCTCCAACAATCGCAATAGGAAAAAACTCTCCTTCTCTCACCATGCAACCGGTCAGGGCAATTTTACCTCTCTCAACGCCCCCAGATAAACGCAAGCCCCATTGCGCAGGTAAACGTTTTGAAAGCGCGAGCAAATACCCATCATCTACTTTAAGCGTGCCAGTTGGGAAGTCTCCTTCCCACTGCAGATTTTTCGCGCCAAATTGCAACTTGCGTTTAGGGTGCCACAAGCTCAGCTCCCTGGCCGTAAAATCACCCCCCACATCAGTCAAGCTTCCATCTGGGCTCCATTGAGCTGTCAAATGCCCAGCAAGCATGCCTTCCTCAGGAAGCCAACTCGTCGGAAATAAATCACCAAAAGGGGCAAGTTTTTTCAAATCGGCATGATGAAAACGACCAATGGCTGTTAAGCCAAGAGAGAGTTGTTTAAACATCACTTCGATCGAACCATCTGCAAGCTCCAATAAGCCTAAGTCTTCTTTTGAAGAGCCGCTTTTAAAAGACGCAGTCAGCGTATGATCACCTCGAATCAGCTTTGCATCCTGCACATCCAAATGCAGTCGCAAGGCAGCACTTGCAGGAGTCTCTTTTTTAGCGATATGTTCGGGCACTTGCCAGCTTGGCGATGACAGTGAGAGGCTGGCTTTGATAGACAATTTGCGCAAAAAAACGCGCAAACCCACGTGCATCTCTTCGATATCGACGTGGCCAAATGCGCCATCAAAAACGACATGGCGCAAAGCTAGTCCCTTGCGACCAAACGTCATACTCTCGGCAGTGACAGTTGCTTTTGGATCTAGCTTATGGGCATAGTGCTCAATCCCCATCCAGCAAAGCGTCTTACCGAAAAAAAACGCGCAAAGAGCGCCAGTACACAAAGCGCCAAATAGCCAAACACTTTTTCTACTCTTACTCATTGCTACTCATCTCCATCTGCGGTGCAACTGTATACTAAAATTTTACGTTGCGCTATGGTCACGCTTTTAGAGCAAGAGTACCACACATGCTGCGAAAACTTCTAGATCATGGTTTGCAATTATCTGAACAAGGCAAATCTTTAAGCAAATTCAGGCCATTGATCAAAGCCATCGACACATTTTTATACGAAGCAGGAAATAAAACCGCAGCCGGGCCCCACATCCGCGATGGTGTCGACTTAAAACGCATCATGATGCTCGTCGTCTTTGCCCTAACCCCCTGCATTTTGATGGCAATTTGGAATACGGGCGTGCAAAAACTCGTTTACTGCAGTGGTGATCTAGAACTTCTCAAAGCATTCCGAGCCTCATACTTTGATTTTTGCAAAGCCCACATCTGGACAATTTTGGCTTACGGTGCAGGTGCGTTTTTACCCATCATGTTAATCTCCTATCTTGTCGGCGGCATTTGGGAAACACTTTTTGCCATCGTTAGACGTCACGAGATCTCTGAGGGCTTTTTAGTCACTGGCATGCTGTATGCTCTCATTTTACCGCCTACGCTTCCCTATTGGATCGTAGCAATCGGCGTTTCAGTCGGCGTCATCTTGTCCAAAGAGCTCTTTGGTGGCACGGGCTACAACATTTTAAATCCAGCACTGGTGTGTCGCGCCTTTCTCTTTTTCACCTTTCCCATCAAAATGACGGGAAGCTTATGGGTTGGAACAAACCCGACAATTGCACAAAACAGCATCAATCAAATGAATGAAGCACTCGGATACGACGGCATCACACAAGCCACAGCACTCGGTGTTTTTAACCTGCCAAGTGAAGTCACTCAAGCTCACATCACAATGCTCACCTCTGGTGGGACTCCCGAGCTTGCTCCAGAAATCCTCACTCAAGCTGTGCAATTTGCAGAGCTCTCAATCGGCAGCGGCATCTGGAGTAACATGAATCTATTTTTTGGAAACATGCTAGGTTCCATGGGCGAAACATCAACGCTTGCGTGTCTGCTCGGAGCTATACTATTACTTATCACCGGCATCGCCTCGTGGCGCACCATGCTAGGTTACGCATTTGGGGTCATCGGCACGGCTTTTCTCTTCCAAATCTTTTCCGGCCCAAACGATCCGGCAGCTTACGCCTTTCCCATCTACAAACACTTTTTAATCGGCGGCTTAGCCTTTGGCCTTGTCTTCATGGCCACAGACCCTGTTTCTTCGCCTGATATGAACGCTTCAAAATGGGCTTATGGGTTGATTATAGGCGCTGTCAATATCGTCATACGCATCATCAATCCCGCTTTTCCAGAAGGCGTTATGCTAGCGATTTTATTTGGCAACGTGATCGCACCTTTTCTCGACCACCTTTCTTTGAAAGCCTACCGCAGGAGACGTTTTGCATAGCAACCGCTACATCATCTTATTCATCATCATTCTTTGCGGAGCCTGCGCGCTTATTTTATCATTCTTGTCGAGCAGTCTAGAAAAGCCTCAAGCCAAAGCTAAGGCTCTTTACTTAAGTCAAGAATTGCTCATCGCTGCAAATCTCATTCAACCAGGCGAAAAAATCTCAGTAGACCAAACACTCAAAATCTACAAAAAACGCGTCACACCCATGCTGACAAACCAAAATGGCGACCTGCTCACCTTTGAAGAAGCTGGTATCGATATGACAACCTACATGCAAAAAAACGCCAAAACAGGCTATGCAAAGCTTCCCTACAAGCTCATCTACGTCATCAAGCAGAAAAAGTCCGACCAAATTTACGGCTACGTCATTCCAGTCAACGGCTACGGTTTATGGGATGCCATTTATGGATACCTCGCCATCGCACCCGATGGAGATACCGTCATTGGAACCACTTGGTACCAGCAAGCCGAAACACCAGGTCTAGGTGCTGAAATTGCCACCTCAAAATGGCAAGCGCAATTTCCTGGCAAGCTCATCTTCCGCGAAAATCCAGACGGCACCACCAACTACCAATCGGCTCCGATTGGAATCATGGTCGTTAAAACAACCGTGGAACAAGAGCTCAAAAACTCTCCTGCTGCCAAAAGTGCTGTCGACGGTATACCGGGCGCGACCAAAACAAGCGAAGGCGTCTCAGATGCTTATCAAAAATCGCTTAACCCTTACCGCCCCTTCCTCCTTAAAATGCAAAGCAAGGAGGCCGCGTGAGGACGATCAAGCGGTACTTTACCGAGCAGCTGTGGAACGAAAATCAAATTCTCGTTGCCATCTTAGGCATCTGCTCAGCGCTAGCTGTAACCATCAAAATCAGTGTTTCTATCACCATGGGTCTATCGGTCATGTTTGTGACAAGCTGCTCCTGCTTCTTGGTCTCGCTCTTGCGCAAATACACACCTGAAAACGTGCGCATGATCACTCAACTAGCTATCATCTCCACCTTCGTGATCATCGTCGACCAATTCCTAAAAGCCTATCTCTACGATATGTCGCGCGTGCTCTCAGTCTTTGTCGGTCTGATCATCACCAACTGCCTTGTCATGGGACGTGCCGAGTCCATGGCTCGCAACATCACACCCATTCCCGCCTTTTTCGATGGTCTAGGCGCAGCAACAGGGTACGCGCTTGTGATCTTAGCCGTGGGTTTTATTCGTGAGCTGTTTGGCTTTGGCACATTGCTAGATTACCGCATCGTCCCACTTAGCTGGTATGCCACGCCAGAACATCCCGACAGATACCAAAACTTCAACATCATGGCTCTAGCGCCCTCTGCTTTTTTCATCATTGGCTTCATGATCTGGGTTGCCAATATCATCAAGGAGAAAAACAAAGTATGATGGGACCTTTTTCTGCTCTGAACTTGCTTGGCTTAGCTATCCAATCCATCTTCATTCAAAACATCATTCTCTTCTACTTTCTCGGCATGTGCTCATACCTTGCCTGCTCTAACAAATTCTCGACAGCAAATGGCCTCGGTGCGGCGGTTTTTGTGGTCATCTCCATTTCAGGCACGCTCAACTGGCTAGTCAATCACTTCATCACAGGCGATGGGGCGCTTGCTTGGGCGGGTTTAAGCGACATCAATCTTGGCTTTCTAGAATTTTTGATCTACATCTCTGTGATTGCCGCCTTTGTGCAAGTGCTCGAAATCGTCATCGACAAATTTTCGCCGACCCTCTACCGGGCGCTTGGCATGTACCTACCACTCATTACCGTTAACTGCGCCATCCTAGGAGCCTCACTCTTTGCCACCGTGCGGCAGTATCCCTTCGTTCCCAATCTCGTCTACGTCTCCTCTGCAGGGTTGGGCTGGTGGCTAGCTATTATTCTCATTGCCACCATCCGCGAAAAACTCACCTACTCAAAAATTCCATTTGGTTTAGAAGGCATGGGTATGACCTTTATCGTCACAGGGCTGATGGCCCTTGGCTTCATGGGTTTTACTGGTATTGCACTAGACAAAATCGATCAAGACGACACCTATCCTGAACTTGTTAAATCCGCTACCACTCATCTCGAAGAGACAACGTTAGACCAAAAAAATTACTGATGATTGATTAGCGCTTGATACGCGCTTTTTTCCAAAAGGAGCTCTAGCTCAGCCGTCTTTGACAGCTCCAGTTCAAACAGCCACCCCTCTCCCTCTGGATCAGAATTAATCAAATTGACCTGGTCTTTAAGCTTAGGATTAACAGATGTCACAGTGCCAGATACTGGGCAATAAATATCAGCGGCAGCTTTTGTCGATTCTAAAACCGCTGCTTCATGTCCTGACTCAATCTTTTGGCCAACTTTGGGAAACTCAATATAAACGATTTCACCTAGCTCTTCTTGAGCGTGGGCAGTAATACCCACTCTACCATGGCCATCGCTTGTCAATACCCATTCGTGTGATTCAGTAAACTTCATAAAACGCATTTTATCTAATACTGACAAAAAACACAAATATTCGCTAGAATCGTTCCATGTCTGTAAACACAAACGAACTTATCAGCAGTAGTCTAATCAACGCTGCATTATGGGGCCCAACTTTGGGGCTCTTTGCCCTTAGTCTGGCCTACGACCACCCTAGCAAAAAACAAATTGCCATCGCTTGTCTCATTGCAGCAGCTGTCTTCTCTCTAGCTGGCAGCACCGTCCACTACACCGTATCGCGCATTTTTCAAAACCAAGAGGACACAAACGTTGAAATTTCTACCACATGGAGAACAATACGCGTAGCTATCACAACATTTTTGACTCCATTAACCGTCCTATCTATCTTTATTCTGAGTACACAAAACATCCGGAGCGTGCGTAATCAAAGTCTCTTTGTCATGCGAAAATACGCGCAAAAACGCTATCTTGCAACCTTTGCTATCTCAGCTCTTGCTATTCAAATCCTTTTCACGCAAATCTTTGCTAATGGAGACAAGAGCACGCCCTTCTTCTCTAAAAAAAGCTTTACACAGCTCTCAACATCCGCTTTTGTAGCCGGCAGCAGTCTCTTTTTTGCCGTTTGTTTCGGTCTAATTTAACCTCTAAAACCACTCCACTTTCCCAAATACACCCTATCAACCTCCATATAAGCGACTTAAAAACATATCACAAAAATGGACTTTTCCACTTTCGTGATATGAAATATAAACACAAAATGATATCATAAAAATGGACTTTTCCACTTTCGTGATATAAAAGAGGATATATGGAACCATTTTTCGGTAGAGATCAGGAGCTCAAAAAGCTAAAAACATTAAAACAAAAAAATACCGCTAGCCTAGTTGTCATTCGAGGTAGAAGGAGGATTGGGAAAAGCAGACTTATCCGCGAATTTGGAAAGGTGAGCCGCATGATCCACTTTTCAGGACTCCCTCCCACTCCAGGTATGTCAGCCCAAAAGCAACGGGATGATTTTGCCAAACAAATTCATCGTGAACTTGCTATCCCACTACCCCGAAGTGATGATTGGGGAGATTTGTTTTGGACAGTTGCCGCCCATACCAAAACCAACGACATCATCATTGTCATCGATGAAATCTCATGGATTGGGTCAAAAGATAAAACATTTTTAGGAAAGCTTAAAAATGCTTGGGATCTCTTTTTTTCCCATAATCCTAAACTCATCCTTATCTTATGTGGTTCTGTTTCAAGCTGGATTGAAAAAAACATCTTGAGTAACACAGGTTTTGTTGGCCGCATTTCTCTTAAAATGATACTGCGGGAACTACCATTAAAAGATGGCGCCCAATTTTGGTATGCACAGCAAAAGCATATTGCAGCTTATGAGATCTTTAAAGTTTTATCCATTACAGGATGTATTCCAAAATACCTCGAAGAAATTTTACCTGGAGAATCTGCTGAAAGCAACATACAGCGATTGTGCTTTGAACCCGAAGGGATCCTATTCAATGAATTTGACAATATATTTCACGATCTGTTTTCAAATAAAAGTGATTTATATCGTAAAATTGTTCAACGGCTAGCACAAGGAAGCGCTAGCTTACACGAGATTTATAAAACATTAGGTATTAAGCCATCTGGCGCGTGCTCTGACTATATGGACGATCTAATTCAAGCTGGCTTTGTAACAAGAGACTACACATGGTCAATTAGCGATAACCAAAAATCATCACTTAGCAAATTTCGATTGAGCGACAATTATATTCGGTTTTATCTCAAAATGATTGAGCCGCTGAAAGACCAAATTGACCAAAACGACTTTTCACTCAATTCGCTCTCATCGCTGCCCAATTGGCCTACATTATTTGGCCTGCAATTTGAAAACTTAGTTTTACATAACCTTACAGAAGTTTACAAAGCTCTCAATATCTCCCCTTCTGACATATCAAGACGAGGCCCTTACTTTCAAAGGAACACAAAAAAGATCAAAGGTTGTCAAATCGACCTCCTAATCCAAACACGTCATCAAACACTTTATCTTTGTGAAATCAAATTTTCTAAACACCCCATTGGACTAGATGTTATAGAAGAGGTTAAAACGAAAATGCAAAACATACAAACACCTCGAGGATTCTCATTAAGACCTGTACTTATTCATGTTAACGGAGTATCTGAGACTGTTGAAAGCAAGCAATTCTTCTCCCATATTATCGATTTTAGCTTGCTACTTGGGCAAGAATATCAAACGAGTTCGAAGCTAGCCCAGAGGGCTGGGTGCTTTTCGATAGAATATTCAAACGATGAAACGGCAAAATGTTGAGGATCGCCGCGGTAGCGATTGATGCGATAGGTAAACCCTAAGCGTTTAAAATTCCCTGGATCATAGCCGAAAAGGGCATCGCGCGTGATCGCAATGTCGAGCAAGTAGCTTTTGCGCTCTTTGCTGGATGTTACAATCAAATCATTTTGGTCGGCAAGGGGCCGCTCTTCTTCAGCACGCAGGCGCGTGATCTCCTGCGAGGGAAAATCGGTATGGGGGAAAAACACAAAATGGTGACAAAATCTAGTCGGCGCACCCGCTGTTTTCAAATCTCGAGTATCGATAAACAGCTCGATCGCATCTCCTTTTGCCACGTTAGGAAAATGGCTCTCATCAAATCCTTTGCGGACCTTCACTGTGCACAAAAGAGCCTTTTCATTCCAAGCCATCGATACCGCCGCAAAGGGCTCTTCATTGAGCAAATCACTCGTATCGGAAAGAAGGTAGCTACGGCTTAAATTTTTGTGTTGATCGGCGTATTTTAGCTTGCCCTGCAGTTTAAAAAAAGAGACAGGGCAAAGGCTTGGGACATCCTCAAACATGAGGTGCAAGTGTGACTTTATCTAGAAGATTTTGCAGCATCGCACGTTTTGCCTCGCGCGATAAAAGCTCCTGAGAGGCGCGCACCGAAATAGCCGTTGGGGTTTTGGCGGTAGCATCGCCTTCGATATAACCAAACAGATAATCACCTTGTTTTGACTTTGTCACATTGATCCACGTGCCAATCTCTTTTTTACAAAGAGCCTCCTCTAAAAACCAATGCGGTTCAGATCTGACAACTTGCTCATCTGACTTAACGACATTCCACTGCTCTGCAAAACCAACGAGTGTTTGTGCTTTATCAGCGATCAATTGCTTTTGCATCTCACTCATGTAAGCTTTAGCGCGTTTATCAAAAGCTTTTTCGTACGTAGTCCTGGCAAGCTCAGTTTTAACATCATACCAAGGTTTCCATTCGCCCTTATCATCTTGATACGCTTCAGGCGATTTAGCCCGAATTGAAGCGTAACCCTTCTCAAGTTTTCGGTTCATCAATTTTTCCAATGCTTTTGCTTCTAACGCCTCTTGAAAAGTCAAAATTTCGGGACCTGCACCAAATTTTTTAACCACAATCTTGTAAAAATGCTTACCATCGTCTGTAAAAGCATTCAGCTTTTCTGATTTTTCCTTGAGCAGCTTTGAAAACGCCTCTAGATGTGTAATGCCAGTTAATGGTTCCCTATCTCCGGCAAGTGCCACATGCAAAACTTGCTCTTCTGCCTGAGTGTGATCTAAAACCTCTTGAATCCATTCCGGATGCTGATCGATGACCTGCTCTCTTACGTAGCTATCAAGTTGATCTCTGACTCCCGATGGCAACGCATCTAAACTTGCAAGGCGCCCCTCGCGACTTTCCGCTTTTTTCAAATCGGGAAACTTGCCTTTTAGTTGATTGAAATTTTCAGCATCTAACTCAAATTTAAGCATCTCTTTTACAGAGACCTTTTCTGTTAAGCTCATTTTATCAACGGCTACGACATCTGCAAAAAAACGCTCCTCTTTGAGCTCTCCTGGAACATCAGTCACGCTTTTGGCCTCAAGTGGAAAGCCCTCACTTGGCTTCCCGACAAGTTCTGCATAAAGCGTGGCCAAATAAGGCTCTCTTCGCACCGTTTCAGACAACCTGTAAGTGGTGACTTTTCTGCCGGCATTTGCGAAAAGATCATATTGTTTTTGCAAAAGCGGATCGGGATAAACAGAGCCACCAATCTCATCGAACAAACGACGAAACAGCATCACCTCGCGCCAGGACTCAACAGCCTCTTTTTCGCTCATGTGTAAATGCATTAATTGTTTTTCAAACATCTCGGCCACATCAGTAGCGCCAATTTTCTCACCGCGTCTCGATGCGCACAAATACTCATATCCATTTTGCATCAAATCAACCTTAGCTTCCTGATAGCCCACCTTGTAACCATTTTGCTCTGCTAAAATCGAGCTATTATGAATCACCTGCGCTGCAATTTCCAAAAACCTGCGTCCAAACCAGTCTTCCAAGCTATGAGCTCCAAAAAGGCCCAAATCTCCATGTGTCAAAAACGGATCGGGCTGCATCCACTGAAACTGGCTCTGCTGAGAATATAACATGCGACGCATCGCCTCGGCATTGAGTCCACCTTGATCGACATACGTTCTAGCTAGCGCATCAAAAACCCCGGGGCCAAACTCCATCTCCTGAACGCATTTAACACGTCCACTCAGCTCGGGAGCAAACTGGGACCAAACCGTCTGCATACTTAAAAACTTTGCTTGCGGATGCTCATACGGCTTAAATTTCAATGCTTGCTCGTGGCGTTTTTTCAGATCTGCTGAAATCTCATCGAAATAATGCTCAGCGATTAAAGCGCCAAGTCCTGTTTGAATAAAATCTTTCCGAATCACACCATCATTGAACAAATTTGGCATCTGTCGTCTTTGGATCAGATGATTGTCCAAATAATCGGAAGAGATCAGCCGGACAAGTCCCTCGCTCGTGATCAAAGACACATCTGAGCCATCAATGGCCTTTCCAATCACCTTATCTTGAGCTTGCTTAGGCATGCGTTGGAGCGCACCGAACAAACCAAAAAAAAGAAAACTAAAAACTAAAAAGACCGAAACAATCGCAATGAGAAATTTTTGATACTTTCGCAGAACAGCAAGCATAGCACACCTATTTTTTCAGCTCAGTATATCAAAAACCAACTTTAGAAACAAAAAAAAACTGGGGCTGATCGCCCCAGATACTAACCTGAGTTCCTTCGTTTTGATTGTTTAAATTCAGAGCAGATTAGGTGACAGATTGTGCCATTTTTTGCGATTCTATAGCCAAGGCGCTATAGATGAGCACAAAAAGGGCGCAAGATGGCAGCTAAGATGCGCGGAAGATGAATGATATAAACGAAAGAGTTCAGGTTACTAACGTTTTAACTAGAAACCGAATCCGTATGAGACCTTGATTGCCGGAGCGAATCTAAATTTCTCTTTTGCATACGAAACGGGAAGCACGCTCACTTGAACAAAACGCTTATCAGTTTCATTGCGTTGAAACTCTTTACCAAGAGTAAAAGCAGCTGATGCTACGTTGTGCGGTTCAAAATCGCTAAACTTTTTTCTATGGTGATCAAACGTTCCGCCATAAACGCCAAGCCCAATATATGCCTGACCATCTTTAGATGGTGAGGGATAAATCAAGTAGTTGGCGTAGGCATGGGCGCCGTATACAAACACAAGCGGATTAACACCCACTCCAATATCGAAACCTTGATGATTTCTCTGGAATCTGTAACCGACATTTGCATCTATAAGCTCTGGAAGTCCAAAACCATAATTAAAATATCCAAACGATTGTTGAACTTTTTCTTTTTCTTCGGCTTGCGCTGTAAACATAGAGCAAATACCGACAGTTAATGATAATAGCGTTTTCTTCATACTACTAATCCTTTTGTTTCGCTAACTAAATTAGCAGAACAAGAATAACATAATTAATAAAACTAAAACACTTAAACTAATTAATACATCATTATAATCAAAAACTGTTTCATCTGATCACCCGTAGCAAGTGACGCGAGATCTAGATTTTATTCGAAATGCGCTAAAAGATAATCTCGCTTCTATCTCAGTAAGATTTTGAGAAGATAACTCGTTGTTTGCTGGGCTCGCCCGTGATGCAACACTTGCCAGATTCTGCTTTCCCTTCAAACGGAATGCAACGGATGGACACACTTAAATCTTTTTGCACTTGCTGCTCGACCTTGTGATCGCCATTCCAGTGAGCTAGCGCAAACCCGCCTTCGTTTTTGAAAAACGCGTAAAATTCCTCTTTGGAATTGATCTCTTTGGTGTTGGCCTTGCGAAAAGCGCGCGCTCTATCCAAAAGCTCTTTTTGAATGGAATTTAACTGCTCCTGAACTGTCTTGATAAATTCAGCTTTAGATTGTTTTTCAAACTCTTTGGGACCTCTTGTGCGTTTGACAACGCTGAGCGCATCAGCATCCATCTCACGCGGACCGATCTCTACGCGAATCGGCACACCTTTTTTGATCCAATGCCATGCTTTTTCACCCGCGCGCAAATCTCTCTCATCCACAAAAGAGCGCACATCTAATTCTTTATTTAGTTTGTGACAATATTCTAAAACTCTAGCCTTATCTTCATCCTTGTGGATGACAGGAATGATCACCACCTGATGCGGCGCAATATTTGGTGGCAGCACCAAACCATTATCATCGCTATGAGCCATGATCATCGAGCCGATCATGCGATTAGTCGTTCCCCACGATGTGGTCCACGCGTGCTCTAACTGCTCATCTTTTGTTCGAAATTGAATGCCCGAGGCCTTTGAAAAATTTTGGCCCAAAAAATGAGATGTGCCATTTTGAAGCGCCTTGCGATCTTGCGTCATCACCTCCATCGTGAGTGTGCTCTCAGCGCCTGGAAACTTCTCGCTTTCGGTCTTTTCACCTTGAATCACAGGAACAGCAAGCTCATTTTCCAAAAAATCGGTATAAACATCGAGCATACGCCTTGCGTCTTTTTCGGCTTCTTCTTTGGTTGCAAAAGCGCAGTGGCCTTCTTGCCACAAGATTTCCACTGTGCGCAAAAACAGCCGCGGACGCATCTCCCAACGAACGACATTGGCCCACTGGTTCATCTTCATCGGCAGATCGCGGTACGACTGAATCCACTTAGCATACATCTCGCCCACCATCGTCTCCGAGGTCGGCCGTATAATCAGCGGCTCATCGAGCTCACCAGCTGGCTTCAGTTTATCGCCATCAGCCTCTAGTCTGTGATGAGTGACAACGGCACATTCTTTGGCAAAGCCCTCGACATGCGCCGCCTCTTTCTCCAAAAAGCTAAGCGGAATAAACAAGGGAAAATAAGCATTTTGGACACCTTCGGCCTTAAACCTTCGATCCAGACCTGCGACCATGTTCTCCCAAATCGCATAGCCCCACGGCTTAACGACCATGCACCCGCGCACTGGCGAGTTCTCTGCCAGATCAGCTGCCTTAATGACCTGCTGATACCATTCGGGATAATTTTCTTCCCGAGTCGGAGTGATTGCTGTTTTTGCATGCTTTGCCATAATCCAAACAGTTTACCTCAACTGCCCCACCTAAAACAAGTGTGAAAAATACAAAATTGTCATCATATCTCACAATGAAGCATCCTCTTGGCTAACCAGCGGTTGCAAAAAAACATTAGACAAGCCATCATCTCGAAAGTTTAGATTTAATCCAAAGAGGCAATATGGCTAGCTCGTTTGATCATACATACTTAATTAGCTATCCCCAATTAAACCAACAAGTTGGTGATTGGTTGAAGCTTTACCAGCATGTAAATAAAGCGACGTGGAAGATTGAGACTGTCTACGAAAGTGTAAAACTGTATTATTCCAACACTTGTTATGCCTGCCAATCCGACCTTGAACCTCCTTCACTAGAAGGATTTTGTGAAGAACATGCAAGACCAGACCGGACGAGCACTCCTTCAGGGATATGGTCAAACTCTTGGCATTCAAACCATTGTCAACACGATCTTTGAACACATTGACACCCAAATTAATACATCGAAATTAAATTTCGAACTATCTTACAACACATGTAGTGATTATCTTGACAAGAGACTGCAAGCCGACAAAGCTCTTGCAGAGGAACGCACCGTAGAAAAGTTATTTGGACCGATTCCTGAAGAAGCACAGCGAGTGCAAAGCCAAATCTTTGACTACTTTAGACTGCACCAAGCTGTACCATTCTGCAGATGGAATTTCATCATCGCCGGTTGTTGGGGTTTAGACGTACATCCTCTCGACTGCTTAGCTTGCCAAAAGCCTATCGAAGAACCTGAATCAGGTTTATGGCATTGTGATGACCATTTAGACGGAGCACTGACAAAACGTGAAGAATTGGTAGCTTTAGGCAAAGGATTCGAGATCGAATCTGCTGTTAAGCAGGTTATTGACAATGTGCAGTACAAAGTTTTTGAATTTGAAGAGAAAGCGCACAAAGAAAAACAACAAAAAAGCACAGCAGAGTATAAAGCTCGAAAAGCAGCTGAGCGTGAAAATGGTATTTCATCATCTGATGATGATTTGTTTTCGGAATAATCAAACCAATCTATGCAGTCAATATCTAAGCATTTTGCATCATCAAAGATCGCAAGGCTTGAGAGCTTCGATTGGACTGGTCAAACAAAGCATCAAGCGTCAATTCAGAATCGACCGTTTGAATAAAATAATCATTACGTTTAACGCCGTAAGGCGTAATCATAGTAAGAAACACAGCCTTTTTTGTGTGCTGCTGAAAAACTCGCTTCTTTTTCTCAAGTTGCTCAGCGTACGCTTTATCAATGACAAATTCGCTATTTGTAAATTTTATTTCACAGATATTAATGCAGTTGTCTGCCCTGTCAATCACTAAATCGATCTCAACACCATCCTGCGCAAAATAGGATTCTGCTGTTGTCACTGCACCAAGACCCAAAGCACGCTTGATCTCATAGACATGCTTAATGCAAATATTTTCAAACGTATAGCCCGCCCACGCATAATAGGCAGGAGTATTGACAACTTTATTCCAGTAATCTTGGTCACTACGATGAGAAATCTGAGAACGCTTAGGCTCAATCCACTGAAGATAAAAGTACGAATACTCATCGGTTAAGCGATACCGTTTTTCCTTAATTTTTTTACCAAAGTCAGGAAGCGGTAAAATAAACCCAGCTTCTTCTAAATCACGCACAACTTTAGTCGCTGTTCCGCCTCGTTGAACCCCGAGACAATCGGTCATTTCACTTAATCGCATGCCTCGTCTTTTCTGCGCCAAGGCGCGAATCACTCTGATGTGCCTTTCTGAATCATCAAAGTGAGAAGAGTAGATTTTTTGAAATTCACCATACAGCGGCCCTTGCAACCTAAAGCATGTATCATTGATGATTTGCGTAGGTGATTTGCCACGATCAACATACGTTAAATATTTAGCCACTCCACCAGTGAGCATAAAAAGCTCAACGATTGTCCTCCTAGGCAGCGAGATGTGGTGATCAGATAAAAATATTTCCATCTCACTTAAAGTAAAGGGCAAGAGCCTGATCTCTTCGCTAATACGGCCATACAATCCACCGCGGCCATAAATCACTTTATGGATAATCCAAGACGCAACAGATCCACACACCACCAAAAGCACATTATCCATCCAAGCAAAATGTTGATTCCACGCATATTCCATTTCACTCAAAAACTTAGATTTTGGTGATGCTAGCCACTGTAATTCATCAAAAAACAGAATAATTTTCTGATCCTTGCCAACTTTTTCACATGCTCCCCTCAACTGAAAAAGAGCTTGCCCCCAATCTTTTATCGGTTCTTGGATTGCAGACTCTGGAAAAATTAAATTAAACTCTTGAACAAACTTGACTAATTGTTCTTGTTTAGAAGCTCTTTTTTTGCCAGTCAAAGCAAAAAATACACCTTTATTCTTCAAAAAAGACCGAATTAAAAATGTTTTGCCAACTCTGCGACGTCCATAGATAGCCAAAAATTCTGACTTAGGGGCCGCTAAATATTTTGAAAACTTTCTTTGCTCTTCGTCTCTTGCCGAAATTCCCACATCAACACCTTGTGCACTTTTGGCTACTTTATACCAATAAAACAGCCAAATGTCCATTTTTTTGATAGATTTGGCTGTTTTATCGCCATAATTCAGCCAAATGTCTTTTTATTTTGAGATTTGGCTACTTTATCCCATCAAGCAAGCTGCGTTTCGAACTGATGGGTCAGCAAATTTTTGACCTGATTCCGAGCCTCTGCAAGAGCAGATCGGCTTGCTTCGCCGCCTAAGAGCGAGAATGTGTTTTGCTCCATGGCGGTGAGGACTTGTGTGCCAGGCAAGAGTACATCTTCAAGAAGGACTTTTGGCGGATGGGCCACACAGATGCTGCCTTGGTGCAAAAAGCCCCCACGCACGCGCCTTTGCGCAGAACCGGCAATCTTTTGGGATCCGAGCATCACATCGTACTTGGTCGGCTTAGCCATGCAGAAGTTGCGGCAGGATTCATCGAGCGGGATGGGCTCACTTGGGAGAAGATTAGCATCGGAGCCTAAGAAGACTTTGACCGCATCTTGCACACATGTATTAATGAGATGATAGTTATCTAACGTGTTTAAGGAGAATTTTGGATGAGAGGATGGGATAAGGATGGAAAAGGCCCAGTCGGAGACGTGAAAGATGATGCCGCCCCCTGTGGGGCGGCGCCCCAATTGCAAAGTGTTATTTTGAGCTGCGGTGAGATCGAGATAATCGGCGGGTTTGATGAAATGACCGTGGGTGGCTGACGGGCCATCCCACTCATAAATGTGGAGGATTGGCTCATCACCCAGGTCTTTTAAAAGGCCAGCATCGATGTCCATATTCTCTTGGGCCGAGCGCTTGCCAGTATCGATTATCTTTAGTGCCATAGGGTTGCTACTTTACCTGGAAATTAATTTTTGATGCCACTACAATAAAGTTTAAGAGGGATTGCTATATCGAAGTGAATTCGAAAGGCGGGAATTTGACAAAGAAGCTCCTCAAATTTTTTGGTTAAAGCGAGGAGCATTGTCCTTAGACAAGACCCGATGTGAAGGCGAAAAATTTGAACAAGAGCTGATGCACGTCAAAAACCGTATTTTGATTTTACTTAGATTTAATCCTATTATATTTAACTGATTTATAATAAGGCGTTAAGATGATGTTTGATAAGTTTACAAACCGCGCAAAACAAGTCATTAAACTGGCCAAAAAAGAAGCGCAGAAGCTAAACCACAACTACTTAGGCACTGAGCACGTGTTACTAGGCTTGCTCAAGCTTGGCCAAGGAATTGCGGTGAATGTCTTGCGCAATCTTAACATCGATTACGACACCATCTTAGCAGAAGTTGAACGCATCGTCGGTTTCGGCCCTGAAATCCAAGTCTATGGCGATCCAGCCCTCACTGGAAAAGTTAAAAAAGTTTTTGAATTTGCAAATGAAGAAGCTGCCGCTCTTAATCATAACTACGTCGGCACAGAACATCTCCTACTCGCGCTCCTTCGCCAGCCCGACGGTGCTGCCTCTCAAGTGCTTGAAAATATGAACATCGATCTCAAAGACATCCGCAAGGAAGTACTCAAAGAGCTCGAAACATTTAATTTACAGCTGCCGCCCATGGGCATGGCAGGTGCTGGTGCTCCTAAATCGAGCAGCCAAGACCGCCAACCAGGTGGCGCTGACAAAATGCCAGCACTGCGCGCCTACGGACATGATCTGACTGAAATGGCAAAAGAAGGCAAACTCGATCCCGTGATTGGCAGAAAGCAAGAAGTTGAGCGTCTGATCCTTATCCTATGCCGCAGACGCAAAAACAACCCCGTTTTAGTTGGTGAAGCCGGCGTTGGTAAAACAGCGATTGTTGAGGGCTTAGCTCACGCAATCGTCCAAGGCGAAGTTCCCGAAAACCTTGCAGGCAAAAAACTGATTTCTCTTGACCTCACTCTCATGATTGCCGGCACCAAATACCGTGGTCAGTTTGAAGAGCGCATCAAAGCTGTGATGGATGAAGTCAAAAAAAACGGCAATATTCTGCTCTTTATCGATGAGATGCACACCATTGTCGGCGCAGGAGCCGCTGAAGGCGCCATCGATGCATCGAACATTTTAAAACCACCCCTATCGCGCGGTGAAATTCAGTGTATTGGTGCCACAACTGCTGACGAATTCCGTAAAGTCATCGAAAAAGACGCTGCACTCGAGCGCCGTTTCCAAAAAATCCAAGTTGCTCCCCCATCTGTTGAAGAAGCTGTAGAGATCATGGCCGGGCTCAAACCCAAATACGAAGATCACCACCATTGCATCTACACTGATACCGCTATCAAAAGCGCTGTTTATCTCTCCGATCGCTACATTTCAGGACGCTTTCTGCCAGACAAGGCCATCGATGTGCTTGATGAGGCTGGCGCAAAAAAACGCGTTGCAACACTCAAGCAGCCCGAAGAAATCTCAGATCTAGAAATCGAAATCGAGCGTTTACGTCTATCAAAAGAAGATTCCATCAGTCACCAAGAGTACGAAAAAGCTGCAAAACTGCGCGATAACGAAAAAACACTGCGCGAGCAGCTGCAAGATAAAAAAACTCTGTGGGAAAAGAACAAAGCAGATCAAAAATCTGTTGTCGATGAAGATGATATCGCATCCATTATCGCCAAGCAAACTGGCGTGCCGGTTAAACGCCTCTCTGAGGGCGACGTACAAAAAGTCATCAAGATGGAAGAGACGCTTAAAGAGTCCATCGTCGGCCAAGACGAGGCGCTTACAACCGTTTGTAAAGCCATTCGTCGCAGCTACGCTGACATCAAAGACCCCAACCGCCCCATCGGAGCTTTTCTCTTTCTCGGCCCAACAGGCGTTGGCAAAACACTCCTTGCCAAACAGCTTGCGATCAATCTATTTGGAGGCGAAGATGCCCTCATCCAAATCGATATGTCCGAATACATGGAAAAATTCGCAGTCAGCCGCATGGTCGGAGCGCCTCCGGGATACGTTGGCTACGAAGAAGGTGGTCAGTTAACAGAGCGCGTGCGCCAAAGACCGTACTCTGTTGTATTGCTCGACGAAGTCGAAAAAGCCCATCCCGATATCAATAACCTACTCCTCCAGCTCTTTGAAGAAGGTCAGCTTACTGATTCACTCGGCCGTAAAGTCGACTTCCGTAACACCATCATCATCATGACATCGAACCTTGGATCAGATCTTATTCGCCGCAATACCGAAGTTGGATTTGGCGTTAAAGACGGCATGATCGACTACGAGACAATGAAAGGAAAGATCGATAAGGCTATGCGCAAGCACTTTAAACCCGAACTTTTAAACCGAATTGACAGCACAGTGATTTTCCGCATGCTAAACGATGAACAGCTCAACTTTGTTGTGGACTTAGAAATCTCCAAGTTGCAAAAACGCCTCGACCGCAAGGGAGTTACACTCAACCTCGATGAAGCTGCCAAAGCTCACCTTAAAAAAGCTGGCTACAACCCAGAGATGGGAGCAAGGTCGCTCCGCCGCTCGATTGTGACCATGCTTGAAGATCCACTAGCTGAAAAACTGCTTTTAGCAAGCGATGAGACCCAAGAGATCAACGTCACCTTAGCTGATGGCGACCTCATTTTCGCAGACAAAAAAGAGAAAAAAAAAGCTAGCAAGAAGCTAGCTCAGACAAAAGAAGCTTAGAAAGGGCTCATTTCGCCCCTATCTTTAAGCTCTTGAATAGTCTCTTCACAAGCGATGTCTAATAGCCAGCCAGCTACCTTGCTAGCAGTCGGTCTTTTATTCCGCGAAACTTTAAGCTCAGAGGCAAGTTGTCTTAGGGCATATAATGCATTAGCTTCTTTTAAGGACATAGAGGTATTATTCTTTCCTAGTTTTGCATTATATTTTTCAAGAATCTCTTCTGTTGTGACTCGAAAAGCAAACATATCGCCTGTTGAATCTTGACCTTTTGGAGCTTCAAGTCGACTGAAGTATCCCCTAGTACCAGCCGGCTTTTTACCTTGCACATCAGTATCTTTACAAGCAAAATCAACAACAACACCGTATCCATCCTCGTCCACTAAGATATTGCCAGGTTTTATATCTCTATGTACAAATCCTTGATGCTTCATCACATTAAGGCCGATTGCAACGCCAAGCAACATTTTTGCAATCGTCTGCGCGCTTTTAAAATTATACCTTTTGGCATCACCATTATGACATATATCTTTGACGACACACTCATGACCGCGTTTATCTACATAACCGTACGCAAACGACTTACTTTCTAAAAATGCGCTGTCTTCTCGTCTCTTTGATTGGAATTTTTCGCTAAAAGATAACACATTAGGCAACTTACCTACTTTAACTGCAACATCACGCATTGTAAAATTGCCGTCTTTTTGTTTTTCAATCAAGCGGCCTGCGAAAACATACCCAATTCCACCTTGCCCAAGCGAATGCTGAGCATCAAACAACACAGTAGCATTAATTTTTTTCCGACCATCTAGTGTTGAAACTGGAACAATAAGCGCCTCGTTATCAGATGTTTTTATCAAATTACGAGGTTTAACCTGACGATCAAAAAACGAAGAAGTTGTCTTTACTGCCTCTACGACATGCTCTACTGTTAACTCTTTCCAAGCATGATTTTTATAAGTTTGTTCATAGGACACTGCACCTTCACTTGTAATGTGTTCAAAACTGCCGTGTTTTTTTTGGTGACTTACTTTTTGCACATCTGAGCTTTGCAAAGGTTTGGGACAATGATGGAAAGCAATAGAACTAGCACTTAAAATTGACCCTCCAGCATGACTTACCTTACCCTGATTTTTTCCAGCCCCTCGTTTGTTAAAATTTTCTATATTAGCGTTGGCACCCATATCGGGCATAGGTTTAACTTCATTACTCATAATTACACCTTAATTATTAATTAATAATAAACATTATAACAAATAACATAATTAATATAAACAGGTAAATAAGTTGTTAATTATTAGTAATTTAAAACCACTGAATCTCTTTATCAGTGAAGCTAAGATGGGCTGCGTGAATCTGGAGCTTGCCATCTGCTATCATGCTTTTGAAAGGTTCAATAGCGCAAAGTCTTGATTTACAAGCTGTTGAGTGCTCTTCCTCTGTGCCGTGAATGAGCTTAGTTAGATTCCAATCGGGATAGGCGTTTTCAGCGGCAGCTTTTACGGCCAGGCAGCCCTCGTGTCCTAAAACGACGATTAGATGAATATCCATGTTCAAAACGGCAAAGGCTAAGGTTTCTTCGATCTCTTGCGTCATGACATGCCCAGCTGTTCGTACAACGAATAAATCGCCTAATTCACAGCGAAATAGGTGATCTGGACATACTCTTGGATCGCTACACGTGAGCACCGCTGCAAAGGGTGATGCTGTTGCAATGTATTTATCTGGCGGCTGTTTGAGCCGCTTGAGTGCCATGTCTGCGTTCATGTGCGTAGATTGCTTTCCCACGCCTTGATGTACGCTAAAAGATCTTGGTTAGATGGTTTGGTCTGCAAGAGGGCTAGGCCGTCATCACTGCTACTTAAGTGAGCTAGCTTCGCTAAGAGATGGAGGTGGCGTTTATCATCGCATGAGAAGAGGAAAAAGAGTGTGTGTACCGGTTTTCCATCAAGCGCGCCCCAGTCGACTGGCACCTTGGGATAGACAACGGTGATAAGATCAGATGGACCCTTAAAGAGGAATTCGCGAGTGTGCGGAACAGCGATGCCGTTATTGAGAGCTGTCGGAGAGAGTTTTTCCCGATCGAGTAAAAGCTCTGAGATAACCTCAGCATCAAAGTGTGCTTTGTTTGCAATTTGATCCATGGTGTAGCGAATGATCTCTTCCTTGGACGTACCAGGAACGTCTGTAAGTACGCCACCTTTATGGACGGCACGGTAAAAACTAAATTGCTGCTGACCGGAGTGCTCTTGTTCTTTATCGTCATGACCAAAAGGCGTGCCAGTAGCTTTACCAGCACCTAAGCGCTGACGCATCACCCAGTCTTCGATTTCGATGCGGCTAAATCGATATTGGCGGTGCAATCTATATGCAGGGATTTTGCCTTCGGCTAGCCATCTGCGAATGGTTGTTTGCGATACACTCAATAATTCTGCGACGTCTCTAATTTTAAGATCCATGATCTCCCCTGCTTTTCTCTTTTGTGCGAGTCTGGTGTTTTCTACCCATATTTACTCTTTTACAACATCTCTGGAAATTTAGACACGTTTTTTTTTGACTTAATCAAGACTTAATGTTAGCATCAAAGATTTTCTTAAACCGCAGCACCTTGAGAACTAAGTATTTTTGTACAATATTAACCTGAACTCTTTCGTTTTGATTGTTTAAATTCAGAGCAGTTAGGGTGAGGAAAGATGTTTAAGATTTTGATTTCCAGTAGAGTAAAAAAATGCGTGGCCATATTCATAAATATTGCGAGCATTTTTTAATTCGCTGGGGATTAAAAGATTAAGCATATTTTCCGTCATAATTGCTCAATGTGGGTTAGAAGGTAGAAAGGCGGTCAATCACTTCTTGGCAAGAGGTGCATGATAAAAGAGCAGCGCGTTCATCTTTGCCTTTGACAGCCGTTGTAAGATGAGAGAGCAGCTCGAGATATTCTTCAGGCTTGTTGTCTGGGCCGCCGATCAAGAAGACAAAATGAATCGGATCGGGGTGCTTGTCGTCCCAAACTAATCCATCGCCTTTGGTGATACCGATAGCTAAAAAGAAATGGTTGTAGAGTTTGCTTTTGGTGTGTGGGACGGCAATCCCTTCACCGATAGCAGTCGAACCTAACGTTTCTCTGGCTAGCAGCGCTTGAGTAAATAGAGACCTTTCGTGAATCTGACTTGATTCATACAAACTATCCGTGAGCGTTTTAACAGCATCGTTTCGTGTTGTGGCATCTAAAAAGACAACGCAGTTCGGCTTTAGATAATCTGATAAGTTAAAGTTTTTACGCTTTTTGATTTTACTGAGCAGAAGCTCAATGCGTTCCAGTATGGCCAAAACCACCCTCTCCTCGCGCTGTTAACTCCAAATCTTTCACAGGTCTAAATTCGGCTCTGTGAACAGGAGCTAAAACACCCTGCGCTATGCGCATACCAGGCGTTACTTCAAACGCTTTTTTACTATGATTAATGAGAATAACCCCAATGTTTCCGCGGTAATCTGAATCGATTGTTCCGGGGGTATTGAGTACTGTAATTCCTGATTTATACGCTAAGCCACTACGTGGGCGCACCTGCAGCTCATAGCCTTTTGGAAGAGCAATTTTTAGCCCCGTGGGGATAAGTCTATGCTCACCTGGCTCTAAGACAATGGTTTCCTTGATAAATGCACGTAAATCTGCACCAGCAGCTTCTTCTGATCCGTATGTTGGAGCCAAGGCCCCTTCTTCTAAAATCACATCAACGATCATTGGCGATCATCTCCTCTACAATAGCTCGTGGTTGTTTTTTTAAATTGCCGGTTAAAAAGCTGATAAAATAGCTCAGCTTCGCTTTCATCTCTTGCCTAGACACGATGCAATCGATCATGCCCTTTTCGAGTAAGAACTCAGAGCGCTGCGCATTTGGAGGCAGTTTAGTTTTTGTAATTTGTTCGACAACGCGCGGGCCTGCAAAGCCAATTAATGCGCCGGGTTCTGCAATGATGATATCGCCAAGGGAGGCAAAAGATGCTGTGACACCACCTGTTGTCGGATTTGTGCAAACAGAAATGTACGGGATGCCAGCGCCTGCAAGTTTCGCAAGTGCTGCAGACGTTTTAGCCATTTGCATCAGCGATAAAATCGACTCTTGCATTCTAGCGCCGCCAGAAGCTGAAACTAAAACGAGCGGCAGCTTATGCTGCAGGGCGTACTCGATTAAAAGGGTGAGTTTTTCTCCCACAACAGAACCCATGGAACCGCCCATGAAGCTAAAATCTAGCACGCCAAGAGCAATAGCTTTGCCATCTAGCTTACATGTGCCTACACAGACTGCTTCATCTCGCTTAGATTTAGCTTTAGCGCGCTCGATGCGGTCAGGGTAATTTTCCGTATCGACAAAGCCGAGGGGGTCGAGAGACTTTAAATGGGTAAATAATTCGTTGAATGAATCATCATCAGCGAGGATGCCGATACGTTGCAAAGCCGTCAAACGGTAGTGATGATCGCACTTTGGGCAGCAACTTAAGGCTCTTTTGAGCTCATCAGCATGGATCATTTCGCTACATTGAGAGCATTTAACCCAACCGCTAAACCCGTCCTTTTTAGTCGTTTGGACCTTGATTTTGGGCTTTTCCCTTGAAAAGAGTCTCACTGGCTACCTAAAAATTTGGTTAACTTATACCTATTTTACCACACATGGCAATCCCTAGCAAACCATTAAAATAATTTATTACACCTTTGGTCACAAAGGTAATTCTTTAAAACAACTTGCAAACATGTGCTATCTCTAGTGCTATAACAGAGATCGAAAAACAGCTATAGACGATCAAAGCGGTCTTACCAAACGGAAAAACAGAGTTAGAATCTAAGCCTTGCCTGTAGCGAAGTTTCCAGATCATGGCAACAGGAAGCAATCCAAATAAGCTGACCGCAGCAATTCCGCCTGCAATATGCAAAGGTAGTAAAAATAAGCCTGGATCGATTAGAGCGAGTAACGCAGGAATGGCAATAACTGCTAAAGATTTGGTTATTTTTCTAGCTCCGCTATCGAGTGGATGAGAGACAAAATTAGAAAAGCTAAAGGCCACCGTAATTAAGGAGGTTATTATAGCTAATAATCCAAAGCCGCTAATGCATGTTCCTGCAAAATTCCCGGTACCTGTAAACAAGGCATGAATTGATGACAACTCAACCGTTGGTGACAGCATACCCAAAATAATGTAATTCCAAATGAAATAAACGAGAAAAGCCAATAGAGTTCCAAAAAATAACGCCTTTTTAACGCTTCTCGCATGATGATTAACGTATTCAGAAATGAGTGGAATCAAGTTTTGAAAGCCAAATGAAATAATAAAAATGGGAATTGCTAGCACAATCTGTGTAGATTTAAACGAAAAATACCCTAAATTTTCAGCCTTTACCTGTGGTGCTCCAAAAAAAATCAACATCACATAAAAAAGCAGCATGAGCATTACAAAAACTCTATTCACAAAGTCTATTTTTTTTATCCCTGAGATTGTAAGCGCAATTAATCCTGCGCATATGCAGGACAATGAGAGTAGTTGGGGAGAATGAATATTAAAAAAGTTATCGACGGCATGCTTGGTGATCATGCTAAAAGCGTTCAAGTACGCTGTTAAAATCGAAGAAAACAAAAAGAAAAATAAAAACGCTCCAAGCTGCTTCATTCTTTTGCCTAAAACGACTTCAAGCAAATTCAACAATGTCAACTTACTATCTACGGTAGAGTGGACTTCAAGAAGCATCAAACCTGATAGATACATATAAGCCCAGCCAATCATCAAGGGCAATAAAGAGCCTAAAAAACCACACGGTTGACAAACTAAGGGAAGCCCTAACATCCCTGCCCCAATGCAACAGCCTGTCACAAGAAGAGTTGAACCAAATATGGGCTTTTCTACTGATTTTTCCATTTGCTAATTTTATAACAACCTAAGGTTTTTTGCCATCACACTCAGATCGTCTGCTCTCAAAAATAGATTTAAAGAGAATTAAAGTTAAATATAGAATTTTGTATGAAAAACTTATCCAACAACTTGAAGGCCACAAAAAAAAGGAGTGATTTTTTTCACCTAGGATATTATTTGAACCCAAGTTGTGACCTAGCACAAGCAGCCTAATTCTAGGCTAAAACTCTTAAGCAAAATTTCTTAGATAAATAAAAGCCCCTCAGCTATAAATTTTACTTAACAAAAAAAAACAACTCACAGAGAGGGGCAAATGGATTCT
>JAJFLZ010000004.1 GCA_021772435.1 Chlamydiota bacterium
TCATCTTCAGGCATCTTAGCCGCCATCTTGCACCCTTTTTGTGCTCATCTATAGCTTTTGGCTATAGAATCGCAAAAAATGGCACAATCTGTCACCTAATCTGCTCTGAATCTAAACAATCAAAACCCAGAGTTCAGGTTAGTCAAGGGGCCGAGTGTTCAAGATTGGACACACGTTGATGAGCTCGAAATCGGCGAACCGCTTTTGGATGTGCCAGCTGAAGGCGGGGTTGCATTGGAGGAAAACCGCATGACAGAAAAAGTAGCATCTTCTAGACCATGGATCCGTTTTGTTGGCCGTATGTTTGATTATGCTTGGTTTGGACTCGTTCTTGGCTGGTTTTTAGCCGTTTTTGGACTCACAGTTGAACAAGCTCCATTCGGTATATTGATCATTCCGTTTTTGTGGATTTTTGTCGAAACCCTGCTGATGGGCACATGGGGCTCAACGCCTGGTAAGTGGATGATAAGTACTCGTGTAGTGCGAAAAGATAATAAAAAATTAAGCTTCAAAGATGCCATTTATCGTAGTTTATCCGTCTGGTGGCTCGGCCTCGCTGCGGGCATTCCCATCATCTCGTTTGTGACCATGATTGTGGCGTGTGTTAAGCTTTCAAACACTGGAAAAACAACCTGGGATCTTTCTGGTGAGTTTACCGTTCAGCACCAAAAGATGGGCCCTTTTCGCATTATTGGTCTGATTGTATTTTTCTTAGCCTTCTTTTGGACACTGGCACCTGTTTTAATCAATGTCAATTAAAGTTGTTCCAGCACTAAGCGATAACTTCATCTACCTCATCGAGCTAAAAAATGGCACTATTTGCATCGACCCAGGAGATGCAAAACCTGTTTTAGAAGCTCTGCAAACCGATTTAATCGCTATCTTAAATACGCATCATCATGCCGATCACACAGATGGTAATCAAGAGCTCAAAAACCGTTTTAATTGTCCGCTTATAGCTCCTGATGATGAGCGCATACAAGACGTAGACCAATTTGCAAAAGAAGGCATTCCTGTGATCATCGATGAGCTCATTTTTGATGTTCTATTTGTCCCAGGCCATACAAAGTCTCACATTGCCTACTATTCTGAAAAGCTCAAAGCGGTGTTTACAGGCGATAGCCTCTTTACTTGCGGCTGTGGCAGGATTTTTGAAGGGACACCCGAGGAGATGTTTAACTCTTTGCAAAAAATTGCGAAACTCCCAGCTGACACGCTTGTCTACGGCGGACATGATTACACTAAAAAAAACATCGAGTTTGCTCTATCGCTAGAGCCAGAAAATAAAGAGTTGAAAAGGTGTGGGGATGCGCCCTGGTCAATTGATCAAGAAAAGAAACGCAATCCTTTTTTGAGAACTTCAGACCCAAGCATACTTAATGCGTTAGACATGGAGAAATCAAAAACTGTAGAGGTCTTTGCGGTTTTACGCCAACTGAAAAATGACTTTCTGTAAGATGTATCGATAATACGCGCCACATTATGCCCAATTAAGTCATCAATTGTAGCCTTTGTTTTTTTATGCATCCCGTAAGAATGTTTAAGTGCAACGCCATGGTGATAAACACCTTTTGGGTCGTTAGGTTGCAATTTAATCAGCTCGAGTTTCCTATCCTTGAATTTATGTGCATAACTTGCCGCGCCATTAAAAACCTCGTCATCTTCGCTATAGCACGCAATGATTTTCCGGTTTGTATGAAGTAAGTTTTCTGATGTGTTAAAAGCATCCCAACCGCCCATTTTGGCTACTGCTCCTAGCAGATATTGAGCAAGAGTTGGAGGAAGGGCTAGGATTTGGCCTACGTAAGCTATTTTTTTTAGGCTTGTTTTAGTGAGCTCTAAAAGTTCTGAGGCAGATTCAACGATGGATGAGCCGCCGCGATCAAGGAAGATGAGTCCTTTGCTATCGCGATCGTGGTTTGCTAGGTAAGCTGCCATAAAACTGCCTAATGACCAGCCGTGAAGATGGATGTTGTCTCGGTTTACTTTGAGACCTTTTAAGACATATTCGTAGGTTGTTTCTGCCATCTCTTGCATATAAGATGCATGTGCCACGCCATCACTTTCACCAACACCTGGATAGTCAAGCATGAGGACATTCACTGCGTACCCTAGCTTATAGGCTTTATCGACGTAGTCGATGGGGTCGTTGTAGTTGACCCCCCAATTTGTCATAGGTCTGCTGTTTGGGCAAAAGCAGATGACAGTTGGGACGTTTGCTTGATTAGCTTTAGCTAATCGGCTCTGTAGCAGAGTGCCGCGTATAAAATCATTATTGCGTGTTTTCAGCTCAACTTTTTGAATATCAAAAGATTCATAATGCCTATTCTCGCAAGCTTCTTTAAAGTCGCGGTAGGGAGGAGCGAAAACATGGCGAAAAATTCCAATGCTATCAATCAGGCGAAAAATACGCGTTTTCATCATTTGCGAGGGGACAATCATAAGAGAGATTGTTGTATTGATACACCATTTAGGGAGGAATGTAACAATATGAAACAAGACTTTAAAAATACGCGTAATGAGCCAAGAGTCATCGGCTTCTAACTTTTTAAAAGAACGATCCGTCCAGATAATCGGGGTTTTAGAAAGACCTATTTTTTTAAAAGTATTGGATTCAACAGTCTTCCAATCTAATGAGGTATTGTACGATTTGTTTATGATGTGAGTGACGTTGTAGCCGATGAGGTCAGTTATTTCTGAGTTGTCTTTTGTTAGACCATGTGAGTGCTTAAGTGCAGCGCCATGGTGGTAAACACCTTCAGATTCGTTGGGGTGTAACTCGATCAGTTCAACTGTCCAGTTTTTAAACCTGTGACCGTAACTTGCCGTGCCATTAAAAACTTCATCTTTTTCGCTATAGCAAGCAATGATTTTTCGATTTGTATTACGCAAGTTTTCTGATGTGTTAAAAACATTCCAACCGCCCATTTCGGCTACTGCTCCTAGCAGATATTGAGCAGCAGTTGGAGGAATGGCTAGGATTTTGCCTATATAAGCTATTTTTTTTAGCCCTGTTTTAGTGAGCTCTAAAAGTTCTGAGGCAGATTCAACGATGGAGACTCCACCGCGATCAAGGAAGATGAGTCCTTTACTATCGCGATCGTGGTTTGCTAGGTAAGCTGCCATAAAACTGCCTAATGACCAGCCGTGAAGATGGATGTTGTCTCGGTTTACTTTGAGACCCTTTAAGACATATTCGTAGGTTGTTTCTGCCATCTCTTGCATATAAGATGCATGTGCTACGCCATCACTTTCACCAACACCTGGATAGTCAAGCATAAGGACATTCACTGCATACCCTAGCTTATAGGCTTTATCGACGTAGTCGATGGGGTCGTTGTAGTTGCCCCCCCAATTTGTCATGGGTCTGCTGTTTGGGCAAAAGCAGATGACAGTCGGGACATTTGCTTGATTAGCTTTAGAGAGGCGGCTTCGAAGCAAAGTACCGCGTATAAAATCGTTATTGCGTGTTTTTAGCTCAACCTTTTGAATATCAAAGGATTCGTAATGTCTATTGTCACAAGATTCTCTAAAATCACGGTAAGGAGGGGCAAAGACATTGCGAAAAATTCCGATACTGTCAATCAGGCAAAAAATACGCGTTTTCATCATTTGAGAGGGGACAATCATAAGAGAGATTGTTGTATTGATGCACCATTTAGGAAGGAAGGTAATAACGTTAAATAATATTTTGAAAATACGCGTAACAAGCCAAGAATCATTGACTTCTGGTTTTTTAGGAGTGCGATCTTCCCATATAATGGGTGTACTAATTAGCTCTATTTTTGTCATGAGTTAATATTAACATGATTGCATAATTTAATTAAATAAATAACTTTTATATATTTCAATTATTATGAATTCTCTAAAATCACGGTAAGGAGAGGCAAAGACATAGCGAAAACCCCCACTCCCGTCAACTGCACGGAAAATACGAATTTTCATTTATTTTTAGTGTTTTAGATTTTTCACTTGAGATCATTCAAAAAGAAGCTTATCCTGCCTGCTAAAATTAAGTCGGAAATTAAAAATGGTCAATAAAGTTCAGGGCTCTTCGAGCCACCCAGTGCCTTCTGGTGCTTCTTCACAAAAACCTGTGTTTTCTAAACCAAAACCAAAAGACACTCAGACCTCGGCAGCACCCACTCCACCATCTTGCTTTTACCGCATTTATATGTCTGTCATGAAATTTTTCATCAGAATCTGTTCGCCCGCTCGCAAAAAAAAGCCCTTGCAAGTACCCATACATCCCAAGAGACCCCCAAAACGGGTCCTAATCAAACAAAAAGAGCCGCCAAAATCCCCACCCCCTTCAATTGAGCAATGCCTGACTAACTTTGAATCTGCTACAAGCACAATCGATATGCAAAAAGCATTGGAAGATCTTCAAGCTGTCGATATAGAAACTTACGATCAGATCTGCGTTTTATGTGTGAAAATGCCTCTGTTTTTGATTCATTGTGAGTTAACAGAAGACTTGCCGAGTCTTACCATTGATCGTAATGAAGAAAAGATAGCAGCCTATCGCAAAGAAATCACTCAAACGATTACTGAGCTAAAAAGACATCAATTAACTTTTGATACTTTTATCGAAGGTATTCAATACGCCACGCTTAATTTGCAAATGGTTGTGCCTGATGAATGTAGAACGCTTAAAAATATTCTAAAAGAAGCAGCTAAAAACGATCATTCATACTATGAAGATTCTAGTTCAGATTTTTCTGAAGGCGATTCATCATACATTGTGCACACGCCAACAACTAATCAAACACCTCAAAGGCGGTGGTCTAAAGCTGAGCCATCGCCGCTGCCACCTGTGCAACAATCCTCATTTTCAGAGCTTGCTGACTTACTGGGCGATGTCTCATTTGACGAAAGCAATTTTTGCCTTAATCCAATAGCAAGTAACTGTTCTACTCCTGCAAGCGTACTCTCGTCTCGTAGTATGCTTATTGGTATTCCTGGTATCAGTCCCATGGCTAAAAAAAAGCCTGCACAAAGCAACCATTTGTTCGATGAAGCGTTGATGAACAAGCCTACACCGCCCTTGGTTCAGTCCTTTGTAAATACAATGTCTGCTCAAGAGCGTGCAATTTTTTACGGGTTGTTTTTTGAAATTCCAGCAACCAAAATGATCGTGGAATCTTCGATTGATATTTTAAATCTCGTTACTGTTTCTGAAGATCAGGCGTATCTGAAGGAAATGATGCATTCATACAACGAAATCATCAAACATAAACTCAATAAAAATAGCCTCTTTGACACGTGCAAAGAGGTTAATAGTCAAAACATCCAGTTTTCAAAAAACTGTCCGTCGCTACGTTTAATTTGCGATAAATTGAAGAGCAGGGCCTAGCCTTGTTTTTTGGTAACCTGAGTATATCGAGGAGAGGTTTAAGCCAGCTCTGGATAAATCTTTAATTTGTTGCGCAACGTCCGAATGCTAATCCCTAACGCTTTAGCCGTGCGCGTGCGGTTGCCGCTATGGGCTTTGAGGGTCTCTTTAATGAGTAGTTTTTCCATCTCTTTCATCGTCATTTGACGCTGCATCTCACCTAGGAGTTCAACAGGTGTGGTTTGGGCGGCGTGTTCTAAGATGATTTCCGATGAGGTAATCTCATTGGCATGACTCATGATAACAGCGTGCTCGATTACATTGCCAAGCTCACGGATATTGCCTGGCCAGACGTAGCTCAAGAGTTTTTCTTTGGCTTTTTCAGATAGAGATTTGAGCGGGCCATGATCTTTCTCACACGTACGTTTTAAAAAATGCTCAGCTAGTGGAAGGATGTCTTCTTTGCGCTCGCGCAAAGGCGGGACGTAGATTGGCAGAACATTTAGCCTATAGTACAGATCATCACGGAAAGATTTTTGCTTAATCGCCTCTTTCATATCGCGATTAGAAGTGGCAATCATCCGGACGTCTACATTGATGGACTTCATGCCACCAATCCTTTCAAATTCTTGTTCTTGAATTGCGCGGAGTAGTTTTGATTGAAGGGTGAGAGGAATTTCTGTGACCTCGTCTAAGAGCAGTGTGCCTTTATCTGCTAGCTCAAACCGACCAAGACGCCTTGCATGCGCGCCGGTAAATGATCCCTTTTCGTGACCAAAAAGCTCAGACTCGATTAAAGTCTCGGGAAGAGCGGCGCAATTAACACGGATAAAAGGTGCTGACTTGCGATTGGAGTAGTAGTGAATAGCTTTAGCAATCATCTCCTTACCCGTTCCAGATTCGCCACAAATAAACACACTAGCTGAGCTCTTAGCTAATTTTTTGACATCATTGAGTATTTTTTTCATCAAAGGGCTTTCAAAAATGATGTTGAGGTTGTCTTCGATGGAGGGCGCTTTAGCAGCACTTATTAGTTCGTCTAGCGCTTTTAGATTCACGGGTTTTTGCAGATAATCGACGGGAAGCTGATTGATTGCGGTAGTGTTTTTGGCTTTTTCGTCTGCTAAAAGAATCAATGGCAGCTCAGATGAGATCCGCCTGATTTCTTGAAAGAGGACTAGGCCTGCAGGGTGAGATAGATCAAGGATGCAAGCGCGCAGATGATTATTTTTAATCTTTTCTAGTGCTTTTTGCTCATCTTTAATCAGGCAGAATGAAAAAGCAAGACCATCACAAATGAAATCAGAGGTCAAAGCATCTCTACTAATGAGTAGAATTTCGCTATCCATTATACTACCAATATTGAGGCTCAATAGCTTAAAAAGCTAAATAGCCGAATTTTTATTTCGTCTAATTTTAGATATAAACAATTAGGAAATTATCTCAAAATGATAATGCGAATTAACAGAAATTATATTGTAATATCTTGTTTATTAATGGCTCTTATTGGCTGCAGTCATTTGGAAAAGGCGGAAAAAAAGCGCCAAAGACGTAAAAACGTGATAGCAGAACCTGTCGTACGTCTATCAGATCATCACTTTAGATCCAAAAATCCCGATTATTTGCCAAGACCTCCTTATTCTTGGGAGCAGACTCGGTGTGGTGATCATATGCGTATCACAAAAGATTATTTTCGCTGCGGAGGGTCCGCACGCCATCCGCCCAAAGCTGTCGATGGCAAGACGCTTTTTGATTGTAGCGGAAGCCATTCTCTCCCCCTTAAAGATAATAAGGAGTTTATTTGGCCCAGATTGATCTCTATTTTAAATGCCATTCAAACTAAAACAGGCAAACGCGTGGTCATTACCTGCGGTCACAGATGTCCAGCTCACAACACCTATGCAGATCCCTCTCGTTACAATCAAGTTTCAAAGCATCAAATTGGTGCAGAAGTCGATTTTTACGTCGAGGGGCTAGAGCAAGAGCCTGAAAAAGTCATTCAGCTCATCATGGATGAGTTTCCAGGTAGTGATTTTAAACGGTATGAAAAAGGCGGGCTCAACGTTTCAACCGAGCCTTGGTTTAATCGAGAGGTTTTTATCAAGCTCTATACTGCAGATGAAGGGCGCGATTTAGACAATCAGCATCCATATCCATACATTTCTATCCAAATGCGCTATGATCCAAAAACAAACGAGTGGATTACCTATACCTGGGAAAAAGCCTTCAAAAACTATCTGCGTGAATGAAATAATTACGTCGTGAATCCCTGCGAAGGCAGATTACTGATTGGGATGTTTTGCTTATACGAGATCAAATTATCTTCGCTGGGTAGTTTTTAATGCAGCTTTTGTCCATTTGGCACTTCTTTTTCAGGAGTTATAAGGACGATACCTTCTTCTTGGGTACCCAGGCCAAGTACTAATACTTCTGACATGATTGGCCCAATCTGTTTTTTTGGAAAATTCAGAACAGCTAACACCTGCTTGCCAACGAGCTCTTCTAACTCATACAACCTGGTAATTTGAGCTGATGTTTTCCTTGTCCCAAGTTCTTTACCGAAATCAATCGAGAGCTTATAAGCGGGCCGGCGGGCCTCGGGAAAATTCTCTGCTTGGACGATAGTGCCAACACGAATGTCAACTTTTGCAAAGTCTTCATAATCAATCACGTGCTTTCCTTTTTTGTGTGATGAGCTTAGCACCTAGGTTAACAAAGGTTAATAGAATTAATCCAGGGTAACACAATTTCAAAATAGGGCCGAGAAATATTGAAATTCCAGTAAATTCAAATGTTGAAACAAAAAACGTAATAAGTAGGGTAATCACTAATATAGTCTTATCAGAAAACCGTCCTTTTGATGCTTCTTTTTGTATGAACTGTGTAAAAGCCATAATTAAAGCAATTGCTGTTGAAAAACAGGCAAGTGCAACCGTTATGCAAACGAGAATACCTCCATGTGTACCGGCAATTTTCATCGTCAAAGCCCCTAGAAGATCCACATTGTCTTGGGTTATATTGTGACGCGCAGCGATTTTGCCAAAACCGACATAGGTAATACAAAGTAAGCAAGCTCCAATTAGACTTGCGCAAATTATCATAGCAGTTGAACGTTGCTTATTTTTGAGTGTCTTTAAAATAGTAGAAGAAAAGAAGAGAGCAGCGAGCAGGTCCATTGTGTAATATCCTTCCTGCAATCCATGAAAGAAAACCTGAATTTTGGGAGTTGTTGAAACTGGGGCATCAGATCCTGTAAAAAGCCCCATTAAAATAAAGGAAAACAAAGAGATGAGCAACAGAGGAGTAAGAATCCATCCCAGAAGGGTAAATACAAAACGTTTTTTGATCATGCAGAAATAGATCAGAAGGCATGTAAAGGCGCTAAAAATGGGTAGGTTGCAATGAGGGAAAATTTCTTTAAATGTGGAATGTGCAACAACGATACATCTAGGAGCTGATCCGAGCGGTCCTAAAAGACTGATGATTAGAAGCGCAATTAAAAATCCCGGTATGCGGCCGATCCTTCCAAAAAAGGCGCTGTAATCGCCCTTGTAAAGAAGCATGGCAATAAACCCAACGATCGGCATCACAACCGCTGTTAAAGACAATCCTAAAATGGCAATCAATGCTTGATCGCCTTCATTCCGGCCTAAAATTAATGGAAAAAGAACATTACCAGCACCAAAAAACATGGCAAATATTGAAAAACTCAATGGGATAAGCTGAAATCGTGAAAATGCTCGCATAACTATACTCTCTATTTTTGTTGTTAGAATCAGAAAATCAATAAGTAAGAAAAAAGTTTATACGTGCGCGGGGCGCACGACAAATACAGAGACGGCTAGAAAATTTTGATACGTCATGAAAAAGTACATGACAACCATTATACCCAAGAAATCTTTTAGTTGTGGATTAATTAAATTGTATTTGTGCCAACTAAGGTTTGTATTGATGTAAGTAGTTTGAATTCAGTAAATTGAAGTGTTGAAAAGAAGATCTTGTGTTAAAGGTTGCGCTATTTAAGTACAGATGTTCCAAAAGGAGAGGTGAGAGCGAAGATCGGTGGGTGGATAGTAGTCCGGGCGGATGAGGACGGCGGGAATGTTGGCTGCAAGTAGAGATTGGTAGCCGCGGATGCTATCCTCAAATCCGATGGGATTTTGACCACCAAGGGTTTTTAAGGCGTGGAGGTAGCCATCAGGTGCCGGCTTTGGATTCTGATAGTCTTCCCGAGTAAACCAATGCGGAATCGATTGTAAGTTGGGGATTTTTGAACGGATAGCTGTGATTTGTTCGAGAGGTGAATGAGTGACAACGGCGTGGGGAATGTGAGTGATTGTCTTCAGGAATTGGTCGGCGCCAGGCATCAGGTTGAGTGGTTTTTCTTGGATTAATTTGAGGTAGAATTGCTTTTTTAATGCGTAGAGCTCATTCCAATCAGAAGATTGAAGACTAGGAAAGGTCGATTGGATGGTTTTTTTTAGATGATCTGAACTGGTATGGGCAATTTGGCAATATTCTGAGATCGACCAGGGTAATATGAGATCAAAAGAGTTGAGCATTAAGCGATAAGCTTCGAAGTGCAGCTGTTCGGTATCGACGAGTAAACCATCAAAATCGAGCAAAATCAGGTCATATTTGCCTAGTTCCATGTTGTTAAACAATACTAAATTGATTGTAAAATGGAAAGTTAAAAATATTTTATTATAAATAAATTCCAAATTAGTTATATTAAAGTTATAGATAAAATTAATTGGGGGTAATTAATATGAGAAACTGGCAAGTATTAACTATTGCAGCATCTGCAGTAGTAATAGGTGTTAGTGCTGGCTATTTCGTCAGCCAGTCGAATGATGTCCATGTGGCAACAAACAACACAAACACAAAAAAAGCAGCTACAGTGATGATGGATGCCGCGCAGGAGATGAAAATCGATCGCGTTAATAGACTCTATGCAAAAGGTGCTCGTAAGCTTCCATTTATGGAAACTGTGACATTTACACACCACGTGCCTTGGTTAAAAGGACGTAGCGCTCTTTTAAATGACTATTCAAAGTATTACCGTACCTCGTCGCAATTCATTTCACGTAGCCTAAATAACGGTAAATCAGAAGAAATTTATGGTAAGATCTCTCAAGGTGACAGTTTTAATGTGATTGACGCTAGTAAAAACATTGAGTTTCATCTAGTTGTGGATCTTTCTACTCGTTACATGCACTTATACGCTTATGATTCTGATATGCAAGAGCGTTATTTGATAAAAATCTACAAAGTGGGCGTTGGAGCGCTTGACCCTCTTTCGGAGTCAGGAACTGAAACACCACTTGGTACTTACCGTCTAAGCAATAAAGTTGGTATTTATAAGCCAGGCGTGATCTCAAATGTTGGTGGTCGCGTGATTGAGCTTGTTCAACTCTACGGCACACGCCACATTCCATTCGGTGAAAAAGGTCGTTACTGCGCCCTTCAAGGTAACCCATGGGTTGTTGATGCTGATTCTGGCGAATTAACTGAAGTTCGTAACTTTGTCGGTCAGTATGCTACAGAAGGAAATATCCGTCTGCATACTGAAGATATGGAAGAGCTCTTTTCGATTGTGACTTCGCGTCCAACTAATATCGAAGTTGTTAAAGAGTTTTATCAAGCACGCCTACCAGGCAGAGAAGTCGACTTCTAACTGATATTACGCGGATAGGCGCGTAACATCAGTTCTAATTTAAAATTTCCTAACCTTGCGCACATTGGTCCTTTTTTCTTCGGAAAAAAGGACTTTTTTTTGCGGGGCTATCTTTTCCCGCATCCTACTTAAGAATACCGATGACTGGACTCGAACCAGCACCTAGTTGCCCAGAGCAGATTTTGAATCTGCCGCGTCTACCATTCCGCCACATCGGCTCAATTATAATGTCCCTCGTTCCAAACAGGAAATTTAAGGAGCCTTTTCGCTAAATTCCCCGCTTTTTCTTTAACTCGACTCGTACTTTGGGATCGTTCGATTCGTGAAGCTTCAATTTTACCTTTTTTAGCTTTTCCATCCAAGGGCGTTCTTTGGTCGGCTTGAGGACTTTGTCTAGTTCCACCCCAAGGCCTGGCTTTTTGAGGAATTCATCAAAACGGTTCCAGGTGGATTCTTTGAGCTTAGAGACAGGATAGCCAGCAGGCGCCTTAAAGACGATAGTCTGGAGATTGGGCAGAGCATAGATGAAGTCTTTGGTCATCTCCGATTCGATAGTGGTGGAAAGACGAAGCGTTTTGGTAGATTTGAGGCTTTTAACAAGGCGCGCTAGGTCGTTTTTGTCTTCAGACAAGGATTCAAGAGTTAGATCATAATGGGTAGGCTCATCTTTAATGCAGGCATCGATAAAAAGTTTGGAGATTTTGGGGTCGTCGTTGTGGGGATTTTTAAAATCTCTGCCCCAACCAAAGGTGATTTTTTCTATTTCGCCAGCTTGTGCAATTTTGGCAGATAGAGCCTTCTTGACTCGATCTTCAGCATCGGGGCTGTAGTGAAGTTTGGGAAAGGGGATGATGCTAAGTGATGAGATGGAGGAGACGTATTCTTGTTGGAGGGCGGCCTCGAATTTTTCGGCTAGCTCGTTTGCGCACGCTTTTTGATGCTCGTCGATGAAATATTTAGGAATTTTTAGTTGGTGCATGTTCTGCACGCTGATTTTAGCGCCTTTGATGCTTTGGCGCCACAGGTACATGCAAAAGCGTCTGAGTGTTCGGTTGTTTTGGACAAAGTAAGAAAAAATGGATTTCCAAGCGTTTTTTTCCCGTTTGCTGCGTTTTAGCATGTCACTCATCGAGTCTTTGTCAGGCTTTTTGAGCTTGCGTAGCTTTGAGTAGGGAGGCAAAGGGATTTGCTGAGGTTGGAAGGCGGGACCACCTATTTTACTTGTCATGAAAACCTCTCGGGGTATTGAACGTTGCAAAGGAATAAGCCTTTAGCAGGGGCAGCGGAAGGTGCCAGCGTGCGATCTTTAGCATCAAAAAGCTCATCGATGCGATCGATTGGCAGCTTGCCTGTGGCAATTTTGATTAAGCATCCCACAATGTTGCGCACCATCTTGTAGAGAAACCCTGTGCCGGTCACTTCGATGGTGTAGCCAAAATCGGTAGGGCTGGCTTTGCATGTTGTGACAGTGCGGACAGCGCCTTTTGCTGCAGCGCCCTCACTTGAGCTGTTTGCAAAACTTGTAAAATCGTGCGTTCCAATAAATTTTGCGCAGGCTTTATGCAAGAGCTGCTCATCTAAGCTGTAAAACATGTGATGGCTGTAGTGACGAGTAAACGGATCGTGCACCTCGCCAAGAGAGATATGGTAACGGTAGGTTTTGCTGGTAGCTGAGTATCTAGCGTGAAAATCACGGGAGACTGGATCAATGGTAATGATGCGGATGTCTTTTGGCAAAATGCCGTTAAAAGCGCGGATATTGACGGGATTTTCAGAGTCGAAATGGGCAACTTGAGCTAAGGCATGCACGCCGCTATCTGTACGTCCCGAGCCAGTAAAATGTGTTTTGACACCTGTTAGGCGATAAAGCGCATCTTGACAAAGCGATTGGATGGTCATGCTATTTGGCTGAACCTGCCAGCCGCCGTATTCACTTCCATCGTAAGCAATTTTACATTTATATCTTTGCATGGTGAAACAAGCATAGCAAATCAGACAAAAAAAAACACCGCCGATTGGCGGTGTTATGCATAAAATAATATAAAAATTATTTTAGCCGATATGCTGACTGATTTTCGCAGTCATTTTGAACATATTGATAGGGCGCTTGCCAATCACAGCTGATAGTTTGTCATCAGGAATGATTTCACGTAGATTATTTGGGTTTTGGCATTTATGCTTCTTGATGTAAACCCAAACTTTTTTTGTAACTTGAGTACGTGGCATGGGACCTTTGCCGACAATTGCTTCAAGTTCTTTACTTAACTTTTTAGGTTCCATAAACTTAGTGTTTGCTTTGGCTTTGGCCATGATGTTTTCTCCTTTGAAGACGAGGTTTTCTTTGTTTTTGGTCTCTGAGGACAATTTGTACTGCTACCAGTAATAAATAGCAAAACAATTTCAAAAAAACTTCTAAAGACGAGTTCGAGGGCAAATCTTTTGGCGGATCTCAGCCCCCTTGCTCAGGGCCCTACCCCAGGGGGTATGTTGCCCTTCGCGACGGGCTTCGCTGCCATGGGCGGCAGCTCGCCGAAGGCTTGCGCCTTCGGGACTAATCTTCACCAAAATCTAGTGCCCTTTGCTCCTCCACTTGAGCAAAAGACTTGTGTTTTTTGGAGGGAAAATGGCAAGGTAAGGAGTATGTCCACGGAGACCGAAAACCACCTCAAAACCCAGTGCCCCTTCTTTGCTGATTTGACAAGGCGACAGCAGGAAATGCTGCTTGCTTTGATCGCAATTGGTCAAGCACATGTGCTAGATCACGATGGCGCGTGTGATGCCCGTGAAAGATTTGGCGTGTTGCTAGATCAATTAGGCGTTGTGGATGATTTTTATGCGTCCATCGGTGGCTTAGTAGGCTACCATCGCTATATGCATGAGCTGCTTGCCAGAGGGGATGAAAGGGATGAAGCTGGCTTTGAGCCCCCTGAAGGCATCGATCTGACTAGGCACTCAAAAGAAATCGATCAGGCGGTTTTACATGCCATTCAACATTGGGATGATTTTGCCGAAGTGTATCCCGTTGGAGGGGCAGCAGATCGCTTGAAGTTGCAAGACGATGTCAGCCACGCCCATTTGCCAGCAGCGAGGTTGTCATTTGCAGGCAAGCCGTTGCTTACGGGGATGATGCGCGATTTAGAAGCTAGAGAGTATTTACATTTCAAGCTATTCGGTACGCAGATTGTCACACCAGTTGTGATGATGACCTCGCCTGAAAAAGATAACACAGAGCATATTCGTTCTATCTGTGTTGAAAATGAGTGGTTTGGAAGGCCTCAGGATAGTATCCGATTGATTACACAGCCGCTTGTTCCAACTTTTGATAAAGAAGGGAATTGGTGCGTTAGCGAGCCGCTTAAACTTTTGCTTAAACCAGGTGGACATGGCGCTATTTGGAATTTGATGCTGCGCAGCCAAACATTTGAATGGCTAAAAAAACAAAATCGGCAGGTAGCTTTTTTACGACAGATCAATAACCCCATCGCATCGATAGACCAAGGGGCGCTCGCCTTTTTGGGTCTTGGGCATAAAGATAGGCGTAAATTTGGCTTTGCATCTTGCAACAGGCTTATTGGAACCCGTGAAGGCGTTAATGTCGTGAAGACTAAGCCAGATGGAACAAAATGCTTAACCAATATCGAGTATTGTGATTTCAATCGACATGGCATCGATGATGTGCCTTGCAAGCATATGCATCCTTTCTCCAAATTTCCTTCTAATACCAATATTTTATTCGCCAATATTTCTGCAGCAAAGGAAGCTGCTCAAAAATTACCCTTTCCCGGCATGCTTTTGAATTTTCGTTCTGATCAGGGAAAGGAGCTTGCTCGCATTGAATCGATGATGCAAAATTTGGCCGACGGATTTGATGCTCAGGATACCTACATCACGTTTAATGAGCGGCGCAAGACGATTTCGACAACAAAGCGCAAATTTGATCAAAATGATTCGTGGGTCGAAACACCTGAGGGCTGTTTTTTCGATCTACTGCAAAATGCCCGTGAGCTGCTGTCTCAGTGTGGTTTTCACTTGCCTGGATTAGATGAAAAAGCTTTTTTTGATCAAGGACCGCCTTTTATTTTTCTTTACCATCCAGCTCTTGGGCCGCTTTATTCCATTATTGAACAAAAACTGCGCGGCGGCAAGTTACATGAGGGCTCAGAGCTCATTTTAGAAGTGGCTGATGCCGACATCGAAAATTTAGATTTGAATGGTAGCTTACTCATCGAAACAGATGCGCCTACAGGCCATTTAGAAGACGGCAGACGCATTTTCTCTAATCAAACGGGCCAAATCACCCTAAAGGGCGTTAAAGTAGAAAATAAAGGCTACAAACGCGCATCGAATCAAGCGTTTTGGAAACACGCATTAGAGCGAGAAGAAGCCCTCCATATACGACTATCATCAAACAGCGCCTTCGTTGCTGAAAACGTGACGTTATCTGGAAATCAAGTGATTGATGTGCCAGAAGGCATACGCATGATTGCTACTCAAGATGGTTTTAAGACAGAGCCCATGACAAGTGATGAGCCACTCTGGCGCTACCTAGCCACTCCAGACTCCAAAATCCAATTGAAGAAATAAGGAGCGGCTAAAGCCGCTCCTTAATCAGTGATTATTTTTTTACAGGTGTGCTTGGGGCAATTGCATCAGCAAAATCGCTTTCAAAAGTTGAATCTTTAGAGACTTCAGCTTTTTTACGCAAATCGTCGTATGTTGTTTTTAATTGATTGCAATCGCTGATGTTTCGTTTTGATCTGACTACTGATATAGCAACTGTTACCGCTTGTCTTGCAGCTTCGCATTTTTTCTCATAAGTTTCTTTGATTGCATTTTGGACTGCATCTTTGCGAGCCGGGTCTTCTACTTGTTCAAGTTGTGCTGTGAGATCCAGTTCATCATCGTACAACGATTGTAGCGATTCAGGATCGCGATCTGCAGCATCTTTTGCAAGAGCCTCATCGAGCTCTTGTTTTTTTGTTTCAAGATTTAGCTCGGCGATTTTGGTGCTCGCCATATCAATTGCTATTTGAACATCAAAAAGGCTAGTGACAAAATCTTTTGCAGATTCAAGTTTTGTAATTAGAGTGTTCAATTCATCTTTGGATAAACTGTCAATGTTGTTAGTGATTTTTTCAGCTTCGGCCTCGGTAAGCGTTTTCAAAGCGGCTTTTTTGTCATCAACAAGCTGTTTGTCATCAGAGGTAGATTTTTCCCCTGAGGCACTTAAATATTCATTTAGAGCAGTAACAAGAGCGTCAAAATCATCGTTTTTCACATCTTCGAGCGCCTTACGCTTTACGCCGAGTTGGATCTCGTTGATACGATTAGTCGCATCTTTTAGTGCAATATCTACCTTAGTAGATAAGGTGTCTCCGCTCCAAGCGTCATTGAGTTCATTTTTAGCTATATTGATCGCATTGCTGTCAGAGCCTTTTACTGCTTCATTGAGTTTTTTCAAGGCAGTTGCACGTTTGTTGTCTTTCTCTTGCTTATCTGCGGCTAATTGTAATCTGTCGATGTTGCTTTTGATTTCTAAGAGAAGTTGTTTGTCAGCTGTGGTTAAGTCTTTATCGTAACTAGGGAGTCCAGTAAGTTTTAGGTATTGCGTGTTGAGTTGATGTAAATCAAGATTGTCCTTGTTAGAATTGTAGTAAGTTTGTAAATCATTGAAGACTTTCTGAGCGTTGGTTTGCTCAGATGGGGTAGGATTGGGGTTGTTGTTTGCTAGTGGAAATTTCCAGCGGTAGATTTTATAGGCACCGTATGTCGCAGCGAGGGAAACAGTGATTACGCAAGCGCCCCAAAGAGCAGCTCCCGCTGGTGTGTAGCCTTTTTCGCGCAGGGCTTCGTTGAGGGAAGCGAAAAAATTGTGAGCTATGTTTGTGATCATGGTCCAAGCGTCTTTCTCAGCTGCCATTTTGCTTGCGTAATTTGATGCAGCCCTACCAATAGTAATTACTCCGTCTGTAATAATAGCCATAGTTTGTCTCTCCTTTTGTAAAGTATGATTTTTAAGTTGGAAATCGTATGTAATTTAAGGTTTTTTGTAAATTGAAAAATTTGACGTCCTAAGCGATAATGGCTTATTGTAACTGACGTTACGCAAAAGAGGTGGGTTCAGATGCGCTGGCGAAGGTGCTAAGATACAAAGATGACGACGAGGCAAACTCCAAAGAGTTTGGTGAGGAGGAAGATGCCGTAGATTGGTGCCTGCTAGCTCCGCAGATGAATTCAGATATGTGCGTAACGTCAGTTGTAATATGACATAGGAGATTTAGATGAATGAGGAAACGAAGCTGAGATTAAAAGAGACCGAAGAGCGACTGCATCACATGTGGGGGTATCTTTGACTTAGAGACTAAAGTTAAAGAGGTCGAAGGGCTTGAGAAGCAGATGGGAGAAGGGGGATTTTGGGACGATGGTGATGCTGCTAAGGAAGTGATAGCAAAAGCTAATGACTTAAAGAGCTGGACGGTGCCCTATCACGATCTGAAACAAAGAGCAAGCGATCTGCAATCGATATTGATTGATTTGGAAGAGGAAGAGGATCCTGCATTTTTCGAAGAATGCATGCATGAGCTAAGTTCCGTTGAAGAGGAAATCGATGATTTGGAGGTGCGCCGCATGCTCTCTGGCAACCTCGATGGCAAAAGCTGCTACATAAGTATTAATGCTGGTGCCGGTGGCACAGAAGCGTGCGATTGGGTCGAGATGTTGGCGCGCATGTATCAGCGCTGGGCGGCCAAACGCAAGTGGAAGATGAGCGTTATCGACACCGTTGAGGGTGAGGTTGCCGGGATTAAAAGCATTACGCTTTCGATTGAAGGCACCTTTGCCTATGGCTACTGTAAAGCGGAAAAAGGTGTTCATCGTTTAGTTAGAATTTCTCCGTTTGATTCAAGTAATAGGCGTCATACGAGTTTTGCTTCTGTCGATGTGAGCCCGCAGATTGAGGGTGATATTCAGATTGAGGTGCGGCCAGAAGATGTCAAGGTCGATACTTTTAGAGCTTCTGGTGCTGGTGGTCAGCATGTGAATACGACCGACTCTGCAGTGAGAATAACGCACTTGCCAACAAAGATTGTTGTCTCTTGCCAAAAGGAGCGTAGCCAGATTCAAAACCGAGAAACAGCGATGAAGATGCTCAAGGGAAAGTTATACGAAAAGGAGGTTCTGGAGAGGGAAGAAGAGCTGAAAAAAATCGGCGGCGTTAAAATGGAGATTGCTTGGGGGTCGCAAATTCGCAATTATGTGTTTCAGCCGTATACGATGGTGAAAGATACGCGCACCAAGTATGAAGAGACGAATGTACAAAAAGTGATGGATGGTGATTTGGATCCGTTTGTAAAAGCGTATTTGAAGGTAGCTGGATGATTACAGACGACAAAGCATTTGATGTGCGCTATTCAAGAGAGCTAGATGGGATGCCTCTCAAGTCGTGGCTTGAAGATTTGACAGTCAGAAAAGAATTTCCGATTAAGACAGACCAAGAGCTCAATTCATTTTTGCCTAATTGGATTGGGTTTTACAGATTTAAGAGTTGTTTGAGTGCCACGTATGAGGATAAGGTGGTCGGGGTCGGAACGTTGCTTCTTATGCCGTATCGCAAGCTTTTACACCATTGCCTGATGTATATTGCAGTTGATCCCAATTGGCAGGGAAAAGGCGTGGGAACAGCTTTAGTGCGCAATTTAAAACATTTGGCTAAAAGCTATTTCCATTTAGAAATTATGTACGCAGAAATCTATTCTGGATGCAAGCTAGAATCGATTTTAAAAAAGCAAGGATTTGAAGAGACTCTCAGGCAAGAAAAGTATGTTAAAGATGGTCAAGATTATCGGGCGCGGGTTGTGATGGAGGCTAGGCTATGAATGTGACTGTACGAGCAACTGAGCACTCGGACGCAAAGTGTCTCAAGCATTGGCTGCAGGAGCCAGGGATTTTGGACTTTTTCCCTATTGATAATGAGCGAGAACTCGACGATACACTTCGTATCTGGATGAGCTATGGGGCCAAAGGCGCAACGTTGACAGCTGATGTAGATGGAGAGCCTGCAGGCATGCTAGTTTTGTATTTGCAGCCGTACGAGAAGCTAAAACACCAATGCCTCTTTGGTATTGTGGTGGATAAAGAGATGCGCGGAAAAGGCGTTGGAACAGCGCTGATTAAAGAGGCTGAAAAGCTCGCTAAAAAAAAGCACGGGATTGAGCTTTTGCACTTAGAAGTATATAAGGGAAATCCTGCGCTAAATCTTTACAAACGACTCGGATACCATGTGTATGGAGAGCAGGAACATTTTTTGAAAGAAGGTCCGGATAAATACCGGGATAAAATTGTAATGCAAAAAGGGCTTTAAAATATGGCTGGACACAGTAAATGGGCAAACATCAAACACCGCAAAGCAAGAGCGGATGCCAAAAAAGGCAAAGAGTTTACGCGAGTGACAAAAGAAATTATCACTGCAGTTAAAGTTGGTGGTCCGGATCCTGAAGCCAATCCGCGTTTGCGCCTAGCTTTGCAAAAAGCCAAAGCTGTCAATTTGCCTAAGGATAATATCGAGCGCAATATTAAAAAGGCCTCGAGTGCTGATCAAAATAATTACGAAGAGATCACCTATGAGCTTTATGGCCATGGGGGAGTCGGTATCATCGTGGAGATCATGACTGATAACAAAAATCGCACATCTTCTGATGTTCACATTGCGACGATGAAGCGGGGAGGTAACATTGCGTCTCCGGGTTCAGTGGCCTACAACTTTGATAAAAAAGGCATTATCACCATTGATAAATCAGCGATGGAGGAAGAAGCGCTTTTTTTAGCAGCAACAGAAGCTGGTGCTGAGGATTTTGAAGCCACAGAGGATGCGTATGTGATCACAACAGCGCCTGAGATGCTCTACGAGGTCAAAGAAAACTTAGACAAGCTAGGCTTAGAGTCGGACGCAAACCTAGAGATGATTCCTAAAGTGTATGTTGAGTGTGATGATGCGACACTCGAGGCGAACCAAGCCTTAATCGATTGGCTAGAAGATCTCGATGATGTCGATATGATTTATCACAATATGCAGCAAAATTGATAGATGCGAATAAAAGCTGTGATAAAAACGAGAATGGAATAGAGCGCAGATAGCCATCCAAAGCTCTGGGGCGCTAGCATCATCAATCCAAAAAAGATAAACGCTTCAACCCGCTCGATAATGCCTGGGCTGTAGTGAAAGCTTTTTACTCCCTGGTTCGTTTCAAAAATAGCGACCACTAAAAAACTCGTCACACAGACAAAAGATGCTCCTAGCATCACCAAGCTGCTAAGCGCTCTTGTCTCGGGCGCATAAAGGTAGAGGCCTAAAATAATGGCAAACTCAACCAAACGATCTGATGTGATATCGAGCGCTGCGCCCCTAGCCGTGACAGTATTTTGAAACCTGGCAAGCGAGCCGTCTAGCGTATCGCAAAACCCGGACAAAACAAGCAAACAAATAGCTAGAAAAGAAAGATGAAAGCTCAAGCATACGGGAATAAATAATCCCAGCAGGCATGCCAAAAATGTTAGCGAAGCAGGAGTGAATTGAGCTGCTGGGCCATTCAAAACGGGCTGAATCACAAAACTTTGATATGGCGCGCGCCATTTACTATCGATCACGCATCTTTTTTACCACAATTGGCATTAATGCTAAAAGAGCAAGAAATGCTAAGGCTATGCGCAACTTAACATTAAAAATTGCATGTAATGAAAAGGCTCCGCCGGAGTCGAAAATTTCCCCAAGGCCAGCGCCCGTTTGCGTATACACATAGGCGCCGGGAATAATCCCAACAAAGGTCGTCCAAGCGTATGTGAAAAATCTAGCGCCTAAAAAAGCGGGCGCGATATTGATAAGCCAAAAAGGAAACAATGGAATCAAGCGTAAAAACAGCAAATAGCTCCATGCATTTTTTTTAAACCCAGCTCTTAGTTTGCTCAAAAAAGGGCGCGCTTTTTTCTCCAGGGTTTTTCCAAACGCAGACTTTGCAACCAAAAAAATCAAACTAGCACCAGCTGTAGCTCCGATGAGGACGTAAATCAACGCTGCTGGAAGGCCAAAAATATAGCCTCCAAAAATGCTTAAGATCGAAGCTCCAGGAATCGATAAAGTAACGACTGTGATGTACAGAACAATAAAAGCTATTGGAGCTAAAAGCGGATGAGCATCTTTCCAGCTGACAAGCTGCAAGCGAGTTGCTTTTAAATAATCAAAGGTTAAGTATTTGTGCAGCCCTACAAAGTACGCAACTACCATCAAAATCACAATTGCCACCAAAGGGATATATCTTTTCATATTACTTTAGATATACCGATTGTTAAAGAAAATAGGGAGAGTTTAGTGAGGATGCATCTCAAATTTTTTGGCAAAAGCGAGGGGCCTTCTACTCGGTAGCTTAGGCAGTTCATTGACCAGCTCTTTGTTCAAAAGCTTCATCAAAGATTTCGAAAATCCTTTTAGAGCTCGATAGGCTAATCCATATAAACCCAGGGTTCAGGTTATTAATGATTAGATGACTAAAAAGTTTAGAACAGCCCCGTTTTCCGATAGACGATAAATTTTTCAGTACGTCTTGCTCAATTTCATTTAAAATAGGCAACAGTTGCGGTATTTCTATGTTGCGGCTTTGATTTCGAGCTGTACCAGTTTCCATCCTTCCACTCGCAACGAAGATCTCCTTTTTCCCATGCTTTAATCAGATCAGGTCTTCCTGCAAGAGGGGTAGGTACTACCTTCTGCGACTGATATTTTGTAATTTCCTCTTCCGACACAGGAGGGAACATATCATGCTCACATTCATTATATCTATTAAGAGAAGCGACAAATACTCTTTTGTCATCTGAAGCGCGGTATTTTCCAATCGCCATTTTAGGATCTTCAGAAACATCGTCAGCAAGAACGTAATAGATCTGTTCTTGAGTGTCTGTTTTCTGAACTCCACAGATAACAATCGCTTGTTGAAATACTTTATTCACTCGCTGTGCACTAGCATTCCAGCCATACACGGGTGTTTCGGGATGATCTGGAATTTGATTATCCAGCTGAATGGGTTCAACTTCATAATTCATCGGACCTAGTGTAGCAATTGCGGCAATGGGACCCCCGATGTTTAAAGCACGGAGTAGACTTCCAACTGTAGCGGGCTCTTCCAAATAAGGTTTTTTCCATGCGTTTTCCGGCTCGCTAGGGCGGCAGGACCAGTTACGATTTATAGTGATTTCAGATGGGATGTTATGATTAAACACAGTTATTTGTGGCATATAGCTCCTTGGTTTAGAAGAAATCCTATCATTATTCACAGATTAATCGCAATAAAAATAGATAAAAAGCAGCTAGTTGTCAATTCTTGTTTTGGCTAGTTCGATTAGCGGAAAGAGCCTTGTTCTTTCAGCGCCATGGGAGATAGCTCTTGGAAGGTGAAGGCTGCGCCTGTGGGCGCGCCTTGGAGCAGAATTGCTAGGCGACGCTTGTTTTGCCTTGAGAAGAATTCTAACGCGTAGTCGTGGATCTCATCGTATGTCATCTCTTTGGCAGCTTTGGCTGTGTTTTTGAGATAGTCAAAATCACCGTCTTTAACGTATGCAAAAGTGTAGAGGCGAGATGTGAGATCATCAAGATTTGTGGGTGGATTGGTGAGCGTTGTTAATACGCCTTTTCTAACTTCTTCAAAGCGCTCTTCTGAAAATTCATTGCCAAAGTCTTTGACGAAGTTTTCTAAAAAGAGCTCAAATCTAGAGAGCAAGTCATCAGGGCCGTGGGTGGCCGATTGCACAGCAAAAAATTGCAAAAGCTCATCAGAAACATCCCGTTTCCAGCCTTTTGCTATGTAGCCTGTTTGTTGTTTGGTGCGCAGCTCTTTGAAAAAGCCATCGCTTAGCGCTGTGCCTAAAATCTCTTGAGCAGCGCGGTTTTTGTAGGAGAAGCTACCTTGTTCGATGAGAAGGAGTGTCGCATTACCTTGCATAGGCGTGGACTGCGAAATGGCGTAGGGTCCCCCCTTGTCATTTAAGACAAAGACATTTTTTGTATGCTGCTCATCTTTTGGATAGGACAAGCCGCTTAAGGTGTTTGAAATGTGTTTCCAAATGTGCTCGGCATCCGATTCAGTTAAGTTTCCAGCAAAGAGTGTTTCAGCATAGAGCTGTTTAGTGAGAGCGTCGGCGAATTCAAGGTAGTCTTGGTAGGTCGTTTTGCTAAGGGCATCGTAGAGATTTTTAGATGTCGGAGAGTCGTTGTAGATCACACTTGCCATGAGATCGTTTGCCTGCATGAAGGGCATAGCTTTTTGATTATTGGCGTATGTTGTAAGGAGTGATTCTTTGTAGATGGCAAATTCTGCAGCTGTTGGTTTAGCATTTTTAAGCACGTTGATCATTTCGTCTAGCAGGTTTTGTGCTTTGTTGCTGTAGCCACTGACTTGAAGTGTGAGTTTGAGGTTGGCAGAGCCGATTGAACCATTTAAGCCCGCAAATGCGGCAAAAAAGAGCTCTGAGGTGAGCTTTTCGTTTGCAGTGCGAGTGAAAAGATCAAGCAAAACGGAGTGTTTGGGAGTGCCATCGATGACCGGACTTTTTAAACTGATGGCCCAAGCGACTTCTGGAACTGGAAATTCACTGGCATCGGTGTAGTAGCTCATGCCAAAAGCGTCATTTGCAATCAGCGTTGGCGTCTTGCTAGTGCGCTGTTTGGGTAAAATTTGCAATTGAGTGGGAATAAAGGGGTTTTGTTTAGGTAAGCCTAGTTGCGCTAGGTTTTTCGCTGGATTCACCGAGATATTTTGCACAGCGTATTTGCCGCCTAGCCATTTTTCCTGATGGTCAGGCGAAATTCCGGTAAGGGACGTGGGCGCCACCAGAGAGAAAAAGCAGTTTTTCGGGGTTAGGGTATTTAGCAGCGCTTTGGTGCGTTTTGGATTGTAGTGGTCGTAGAAAATTGTTTTGGAAGGGTAGGTAGCCAAATTTTCGTAAGGGAGCTGGCTTGCAATTGTTTGGACATAGTTGAAGGCGCTTTGACGCGTTTGCCACTCGTAATTGATGAGTGCCATTTTTTGCAGATCGCGGTAGATGTATTCTGGAATACCTGTCTCTTGCAGCATGTGGAGGTAGTCAAAGCATTCCTGAATAACAGCATCGCGATTTTTTACGCCGTCACGAGTCAGATCGACAGAGAGCATAAATAGGGCTTTATCTTGGGAAAGACGCATCACATCACCAGAGACGCCTTCTGCGAGTCCTTGTTTTTTTAGAAGAGATTCTAAACCGTTGTTAGCACCATTTCCAAGAACATAAGCGAGTAGCTGCGGGTATTTAGCACCGATGTCTTTGGCTGCCCAGTCAGGGAGTTCCCAAGTGAGAGTCAAATCGCGCACATCGCGCACGGGCTCGATGTAAAAAATATGCCCTTCTTGTGATGGAGAAAGCAAGTTGACATCCGCTAGGTGATCGTCGACAGGACGCTTGGCTACTTGCCCAAAGTCTTTGAGAACGCGCTCTTTTAGTTGATCAAGTGGTTGGTTGGAGTAGATAACTAAATGCATTTTGTCTGCGCTGTAGTGGTCTTCCCACCATTTGCGTACTTCATTTGGGGGAATCTGACCGAGCGTTTTGGCATTGCCCGTGGAAAAAGTTGCGTTAGGAGAGTTTTGATTACCGGTTTCTTTCAAAATCATCCACCAGCGCCAGCTATCATTTTCGATATTTTTGGCATTTTCTTGATCGACAGCGTGCAGTTCTCTGCCGACACCTGATGGGTCAAAAAGCGGGTCGATAAAAAAGTGGGCAAAGCGATTTAGGCCGCCATCGAACGCGTTATTATTCACCGAAAACATGTAGACCGTGCGATCAGAAGCGGTATAGGCGTTAACTAAGCCACCATTGCTCTGGATATAGCCCATGAACTCATCTTCTTCGGGATAGGCTTTATTACCCAAAAACAGCAAATGCTCTAAAAAGTGTGCTGTACCGGGATATTCTTTTGGGTCAAGCCAACTTCCAGCTGTTACAGCTACAGCCGCTGCAGATTGGTCAGCGCCTGGATCAGAAATAATGTAGGCAGATAGCCCGTTACAAAGGCGGATTTTTGCGGTTTGACGCTTTTTCAGGTCGGGCGTTTGAATGTGAACTGGATTTTGATCTTTGATATCGATGTAGCCCTTAGGAGGACAAACAAAAGAGAGAAGGGCACATAAATTAAAGAGTATCATAAGCTTTTACCACCAGATTTTGAATATATTTAGCGCGCACATCGCGCCGGGTATGTTTATCCTTTATATCAGATCCAGGAAAAACATCCATATCCACTTCTTTTGATACAGCCATTTTAATTCCACCACCTTCAATGATGCGTCTCTCACCTAGCTCTGTTTGAATCTCACTTGGGGGGGGGAGTAGAGAGTATGTTTTTAAAGCTAAGGGGTAAAAATGCGTTGGGCGTTTAGATTTTCGAGCCATTAAACACATCATTTCAATGCTTTTGCCATCAAACGGGGCAAGTTCAACGATCCCTTTATCGTTGCGTCTGTCGCGTCCACCGCTGGGAGCCACGTAAATCGCTTTGCCGCCCTCTGTCAAAAGATCTGCCATAACCTGCATGGTTTTTTTATTGTGCAATTGCTTTTGTTCTTGTAGTTCGGGGGGATTGTCGATGTAGCGTTTGGAATAGATGCAAAGTAAATTGCAACCTAAGCTGAACGGAACCGCAAGCGGGTCGGTGATAACGCGTTCACCTGCAACAAAGATTTTCTTTTCAGCAATTGTTGGATGCGTTCGCTCTAACAGCAGGCTCATCGCTTGGGGATCTGCTTCAATTTGGTGATTAGCAAGAAAAATGACGTTGTCACCTTTGTCTAACTGATCTTCGATCTGATCAAATATCTCTAAGCCGTATGTTTTGCTTTCGCTGTAATTAATCAGAGGCCTTAAAAATTCAATACCATAGAGGTAATAGTCAAACGGCGCGCGTATTTGCTGATGATAATGGTTAAAATGAAATGGGTTTTGGCATTGATCTTTAACGAGCTCAACTAAAATCTCAAAAATCTGTTTGTGATTGTCAATTGAATCGCCTTTTTGAGCGAGCGTTTTACAGTATTCATCGTGAAAGCCTTGCAATAATTCGGCGTATTTGTCTTCAATAATGCCGCTTTTATTGTATTTTTTTAACTGCTCTTCAAACGTCATACTTCAAGTTTTTTCCCATTGATGCTGCAGTAAAATTCGAAATCGTTGAGATGCAAGACATCTTTTGATTTAAATTTTAGATCTCCGTTGAACGTTTTAGCTAATTTGACCAAATGATCGCGCCCTTTCTTGCCAAGGTGCTGGTTTACATGAGGGTGAATATGTAGTTCTAACGCGTATTCTTCTTTGAGATTGATCAGTTTTTTTAATGCCCGCTCGATATCGATTTCCACGCTTTCGTGTGTTTTTATCGACCCTAAGCCGCTGCAGTAGGGGCAGTGAGAGAGCACAGTTTGGTAGAGCGATTCACGTGAACGCTGGCGTGTCATTTCAACTAAACCAAACTCACTCATACCTAAAATCGTGCATTTTGCAGAATCTTCTTTCATGGCTTCTTTGATCCGATCTAAAACGCGGCGTTGGTTTTTTCTCGAGCGCATATCGATAAAGTCACAAATAACAAGGCCTCCGATATTGCGCAGGCGCAGCTGCCTGGCGATCTCTTCAGCAGCCTCCATATTGATGCGAGCTAGGCCCTCTTCCAAATCTTTTGCCTTATCGCCGCTACTTCTGCCAGAGTTTACATCGATTGTACACATAGCTTCTGTTAAATCGAAAAATAAGTAACCACCACTCGGTAACCAGATTTTGCGTTTCATTGCTTTATCGAGCTCACGCTCGACACCAAAACGCTCAAACATGGGGATCTTATCTCGGTACATTTCGATTTTAACGGGGTGCTCTTTGGCGTATGGCGCATAGAGTTTTTTCAAACGCAAAAAGGTGGTATGATCATCGACTAAAATGCGATCAAACTTTTTATCGACAGCTGTGATTACAGCTCTTTTAATCAGATCCGATTCTTCGAATAAGCATTGAGGTCCAGTTGCTTTGTTATACTCTTCGACGATGGTTTCCCACGTTTCAAAAAGGTCTTTAGCTTCGTCGGCGATTTTATCAGGAGATGCGCCTACACTTGAGGTGCGGCAAATTAACCCTGTGTCTTTGGGCATTTCAAAAGAGCGGATAATTTTTTTGAGTTGTTCACGGGCTTTGCGATCTTCAATTTTACGAGAAACGCCTCGATGGGGATTGCCAGGTAACATGACCAAATAACGACCAGCAACGCTCACATTCGCTGTGAGTCTTGCTCCTTTTGAGCCAATTGGCTCTTTAACGACCTGAACGAGCACAGGCTGATCGATTTTTAAAAACTGCTCGATATCGGCAGTTTTAAGCCGCTTGTTTTGTGGTTTAACCTCTTCATCCCATTCTAGATCCATCCCGTACATTTCTTGTAATTTTTGGGCGTTTTCCACAATATCAGAAATGTGGATGAATCCGTTATCTCCCTCATCGATGTCGATGAAGGCCGATTGGATGTTGTGCAAAATGTTAGTAACGCGACCGCGGTAAATATTCCCGGTTAAGGGTTTGTTGGAGGTACGTTCGATGACTAAGTCCCAGAGGGTGCCAAACTTCAAAAGGGCAAGGCGCGTCTCTTTGGACTCGATGTTTAAAAGAATATCTTTCATGGAAAAATTGACTCATAGTAGACTTATTGTTTTTTACTAATATAGCATACCAACAAGTCAAAAATCAAGTTAACTGCTGCTTCAGCTGACGGATAAAATTTTTATTGATGAGCTCGTATGTTCCGTACAGGCCTTGAACAATAGCTTCCGCGCTTGAGTAACTATGGCATTTGACGACAATCTCTTTGACACCGCACAAAATCGCTCCTGGATAGCAGTCGGGGTTAAGTTCTTTTGCATCGGAAGATTGGATTTTAGTTAAAATAAACTTGGATAGACCTTCACACGTTTTTAAAAAAATATTTCCCGTAAACCCATCGGTGACCAAAACATCTACATGGCCATCAAAAGCATCACAACCCTCAATGTTGCCGACAAACTGCGCTTTTAAGTTGCGCTTTAGTTTTTTGTAGGCTTCAACCAGTTCTTTGCGCCCTTTGTTTTTTTCAGATCCGATGTTGAGTAGACCCACCTTAGGATTTTTGATGCCAACTGTTTTTTGATAAGCGATACCCATTTTGGCAAATTGTAGTAGATGGTCAGGTCTTGATGTGACGTTGGCTCCGATATCAAGGACAGCCATTGGTTTTTTATGCGAGGGCAAAAGAGATAAAAGAGCTGAACGTGAAAAAGATTTTAGTGAATCAAGGTGAATTTTACTAGCAGCAAGCAGCGCGCCAGTATTGCCAATGGTGACAAAAGCATCAATGCGTTTTTTCTTGAGCAGTTGCATGCCGATATTGGTTGAAGCGTTTTTTTTTGAGCGCACAGATTTTAAGGGGTCTTCATCCAAGGCGATCACACTGCCTACAGGTATGAGCTCGATATCTAGAGTGTTCATGTTAGCGAATTTTTTGATCACGTCTGGTGTGCCTAGCAGAGCAATCTGGAATGGCAGCTTTTTGCCATCCAGAAGTTCTACGATGGCAGCAAATAACTCAAGTGCAGGAGTGTCTCCTCCCATGAGATCTAGGCCAATGATAGACAAAAGAGAGTCTTACTCAGCGCCTTTAGCCCAAACAACAGATTTGCCAGCATAGTGGCCACATGCGCCGCATACTCTGTGGGGCAGCGTCTCTTTGTTGCAGTTTGAGCAAACTTGTGTGTTTTTACTAGTTTTAGCCAAATGCGATCTGCGTTTGTTTTTGCGGGCATTTGAATGGCGATTACGTGGGACGGCCATACTCTATTTCTCCTCTAAATCTTTGAAGGGGAAGTAGATTTCCTCTTCCTCTTTCAGAAATGGTTTTAATTCTTCTCGCAAAGGACAATTGCCTTTGCATTCTGTCTGTGCTGGCACTTCTGCCAAAATAATCTCGCGTACGAGCTCATTTGGATTAAAAACTGCGCCCTTAATCTCTTCTAAAGCAACTGGCATGCAGCTGTTTTTGAGCTCGATAGTAACCCTCGTCACTTGGTTACAAATCCTGCAAGGCATTTGAGCTGTTGCAGATGCATTCAATTGTAACGTTAAATGGTCTCCAGACAAATATGCTTTGCCATGGACCTTTATATCGCCACAAAAGCTGAGCTCATCTTCATCGACGTCCAAAAAGCTACTTGGCAGTACTTGGTCAAACTCATCACAATTGCCGCTTTTAAGACGGTCAATATAAATTTTATCCAACATCTAGCCAGTATAGCAAATGGAGATTTTCCAAACCATTAAAATTGTTTCTACATATTTACTGACGTTACGCGAAAGAGGTGGGTTCAGATGCGCTGGCGAAGATGCCGTAGGTTGCTAGCTCCGCAGATGAATTTAGATATGTGCGTAACGTCAGTAACGTCAGATATTTAGCTGAAAAATCGTGATGTGTATGCAAAAAGAGTTCAGGTTGTTAACCTGAACTCTGGGTTTATATCATTTATCTTCAGGCATCTTAGCCGCCATCTTGCACCCTTTTTGTGCTCATCTATAGCTTTTGGCTATAGAATCGCAAAAAATGGCACAATCTGTCACCTAATCTGCTCTGAATCTAA
>JAJFLZ010000031.1 GCA_021772435.1 Chlamydiota bacterium
AGAATCCATTTGCCCCTCTCTGTGAGTTGTTTTTTTTTGTTAAGTAAAATTTATAGCTGAGGGGCTTTTATTTATCTAAGAAATTTTGCTTAAGAGTTTTAGCCTAGAATTAGGCTGCTTGTGCTAGGTCACAACTTGGGTAACAATCATCTGCGAACCTGTAAGAGCCAACAGACTGCAGCCAACAACTCCGCAACTCACTAAACTTGCTGTAGTTGAGCCACTTAAAGCTAATCCTGATAAGCTAAGAGCTGGTATCGCTACAGTTAAAGATATATCCCTAACTTTTTGGCTATCAACAATTTGTTGATTAATCCGCGGGATCTGTGAAACACAATTATTCATTTAGACACAATCCTATCTATTTAATAAACGAATTGTATTATAATAAATAATTGTTGTAAATAAAATTATTAATTATATTAACTATTTTAAAATAAACCTAACCAGCTTTTTGCAGGAGGATCGATCTTATAGCTCCATTCCCAGCAACTACTGTTTAACGTGAGGCTAACCAGGAAAGATCCTTTGACAAGTTCCGTTTCGTCTTTTGTTTTAACGACAAATGGACAAGACATGACACAACGCCCTTTAAAATCTTCAGTATCAAAGTCCATCTTTTCAAAATCTGCTGGAAATTCCACCTTAAGGCCTAATTGATCGTTTTTAAAATGCTCTGATACAAACCCTTGATAATGCTGTTTAGCTTTTTGTACTTGATCTATAATTTGACCAGCATTTTGGTCTCGTTTATTTGCTTTTTCCTTAAATTTACCTAAGGATTCAATTAGAATCTCATTTCCACAATTAAATTGACATTGTTCTGATAAAAGCGGAACGTTTTGAGACAGCTGAACTCCTTCAACTTCATGCCAATTCAACTCTCGATTGCTCTCATCAACAATTCGGTTAAAGTTTTCGTCATGCTCAAGATGCACATGGCTTAAATATTCTGCAGGATACTGAGCATTTTGGATGGAATGCACAACGCCATCTCGAGCTCCTGTTGCCCAATCATCGCTTTTTAACTTGTAACCGTTAAATGCATAATTTTTTAGCCTCTCTTTGTTTACTGCAGGCATATGTTGGCGCAATGCATCACCGCGAAGAGCTAAGTTTATCCAGTGATTAATCCCTTGTTTTTTGTTAGCAATACAGACTCCGATAAATGCATCGGCTTTTTGCTTCATTTTTTCATGGTCCAATTCACGATTTAATATCGTGTCAAATAGACGCCCTTTTAGAAAATTAAATAGCCCCGCTCTATCTTGAGCATCCTTACATTGAGCAACTCGGTGTTTAATCGGATAGACTTTTCCACCTAGATTTTGCTGCAAATCTTTTAGTCTAAATTGCATATCCATTTGCTGAAAAATATAAAAATAGACTAGGAACGTTTGCCAAGCAATTTTTTGTTTATCTTCTTTAGTTAAACCATTAGCACCATTAAATGGTGTTTCCTTGCCCGCCATCCAGTTTGGTAATTCAATAGTTTCTTTGTTCTCAAAAAAGATGCTATGCACATCATCAAAAAGTATTTCAAGCGTTTTACGATATTCCGTGGTCGAATTTTCATTTTCATCGCTACTTCGAATAATTTTAGGCAAAGCACAGCCGGTTTTTTCCTTTGACTCGGACGTAAAAGCGTTCACAACCGCTTTTTTAAACGCTTTAAATTTTTTGATGCCTTCGTAATCACCATATTTATCGAATAATGGTCCGTAAAAAGGTTGAACTAAGCAAAAATAGTTAGGATGCTTATTTTCAAGATTCATAATCGAGTTTACACGACCACTTTCATCTTCAGTTTTGACCTGCCCTTTCATATGCTCACGTGCAACTAAGGTTTGATGAGAAGTTAATAAAACTCCCATCTCTCTTTTTTCACAAATACGCAAAAACTCTTCGTATTCAGGTAAGACGCATTCACCGTTACCACCGGCAAAGTAATCTTGAGTATTTGTATTTCCCCAAGTAGCAATATCAATCCCAGCCGCTAACATCCGTCCGATAGCCACAACATTAGAACCTGCAGTTGTAACACTTGCATAACGGTTATCACATACAAAGTGTTCTGAACCATCTTTTTCGAATGTTAAAGTAGAAAGTTTATGAGGAACATTCATGTCGATAAAGCGAGTGCCCACGTTACCTTCCCACATTTGACCCATTTTTTGTAGTTTGGGTTTTCTGATAAATTGGTTTTGAGGAGCGCTATTAACAGTTAAATTCGCATTGTAGACCCATCGTTGATAACCCTTATCCTGGAAGTCTGAATCAGCCGGTTGATAATCTCCAGAAAGCTCCCTAAACGTTTGAGGAAGGCTCTGCACATAATGCCAATAAGGCAACCCGTTCCAACGCACATAAATTAAATCTTCGATCAAATCACGATAGTTTTGGCTTAAGCTTTTTCCATTTGTCCACTGAATATCTTGAATCACTGTTTCAATTGCACTATTGAGCTGTTGATAACGTTGTCTGTTGTCGACAACTTGTGTATCAGTGCCGAGCAAGAGCATAATTACCCGCCTAATATTTCGATTAAAACCAGCAGTATCAGGTAAGCCCTTTAATAAGTCATTCAAATCATGTTTGTATTCATCTTTTAATACCGCAGCATAACCTTCAACAGCTTCTTGGTATTTTTGTCTTTTAGATGGATGTTCTACTAATCGATTTGTGAAACGCTTTTTATCTGTAAATCGTTTTGCAGTCTTTTCATCAATGAGTTCAATAATCAATGTTTGAATCACAACTTTTCTGAGCAGATCTGTCACAGCATAAGTTGTGCCAGATGTATCTTGTGGATTTACCTCTGATCCGTCATTCACGCTAATGGATTCCATCATATTCATGCTGGTGTCTTGAATTTGTAGACTAGGGTTTTGTTTATTCCAAATATCAATCGCTTCTTTCTGCACAGATTCTGAATCAATCCCCGTTTTTGAGGCTTCTAATTTAGGAATCGAGATTGTGCGAATCGTTTCAAGTTGTTGTTTATATTGCGCTGCTAAAAGCTCAGCAAAACGTTCAGCTGTTTCCCAAACTGTTTTCCCCTCTTTAAATTCTAATTGAGCAACTAGAGTGTCAACATGCGCCAATGCACGAGTTAACGCACCAGCTTTTTCATCTAGCTCTTTTTTTGCCGCCTCTAAAGACCGCTTAAGATTTTCTTGGATCTCCTTGGATGACTTTTGAAGCTCTTCAAGCTTGCTCTGTGCTTTATTTTTTGCATCATCTGCAAGCTGTTTGGCTTCCTGCAACTCTTGATTTTTTATGTTTAGCTCTTCGATTTTTTTTGTTGTTTTCTCAAGTGGCTCGTTCTGTTTGAGCTGCTCTATTTCTTGAGTTACCTTTTGTTCGATTTCAGTCTTCTCATTTTCTAGCTTGGCAATTTGTTTCTCTAAGTCTTCTTTCTTTTCTTCAGCTTCCTCTAAATTTCGCTGCATTGCCTGCATATCACTTACTGCTTTTTCTCTTGATGTCTCTTTTGTGTCTCGATCAGTTGTCATGGTCTCAAGGTCTGCTTGCGCTGCGGCTAGATCTTCCTCAGCTTTGGTTTTAGCAGTCTCGGCTGCTACCCTTGCCTCTTCTTTCGTATTTCGATCAGTTGTCATGGTCTCAAGGTCTGCTTGCGCTGCGGCTAGATCTTCCTCAGCTTTGGTTTTAGCAGTCTCGGCTGCTACCCTTGCTGTCTCTTTGGCATCTCGGTCAGTTGCCATCGTCTCAAGGTTTGCTTGCGCTTCGGCCAGATCTTGCTCTGCTTTGGTTTTAGCAGCCTCAGCTTCTACTCTTGCCTCTTCTTTCGTATTTCGATCAGTTGTCATGGTCTCAAGGTCTGCTTGAGCTGCGGCTAGATCTTCCTCAGCTTTGGTTTTAGCAGCCTCTGCTTCTACTCTTGCCTCTTCTTTCGTATTTCGATCAGTTGTCATAGCCTCAAGGTTTGCTTGCGCTTCGGCCAGATCTTGCTCTGCTTTGGTTTTAGCAGTCTCGGCTGCTACCCTTGCTGTCTCTTTGGCATCTCGGTCAGTTGTCATGGTTGCAAGGTTTGCTTGCGCTTCGGCCAGATCTTGCTCTGCTTTGGTTTTAGCAGTCTCGGCTGCTACCCTTGCTGTCTCTTTGGCATCTCGGTCAGTTGTCATCGTCGCAAGGTTTGCTTGCGCTTCGGCCAGATCTTGCTCTGCTTTGGTTTTAGCAGTCTCGGAGCCTACTAGCTTTGTCTCAGTATCAGTCTTAGCTGTTTCCGCTGTTGCTAGCTTTTCTTCTGCTTGTTTTTTGGCGGTCTCTAGGGCGTTGAGGGCTTTTTCCTTGGTGGCAATGTCTTGCTTGAGCTGGCTGGGTTCTTTTTTGGCATCTTCGAGATCTTTTTTGAGAGTGGTGATTTGCGCTTTAAGCCCATCGATGTTTTTTTGGAGAGCTTGGACATTTGGTGGTGTGGTAGGTAGGCTGGGCTTGACGCAATATCTAGTGAGGAGAATGGTCGCCACGATTGCAGTGGGAAGAATAATCCAAAAGTAACGTTTGCCAAAGTCGGCGACATGCGATGTCATTGCCGTCAGGGCTTGGGTGTTAACAATATTTTTAGTTGGTGTAATGGCCATGATTTTTTGATCCTATGTTGCTTGAATGAGTGATATTATAGAGAGAAGATCGGATTAAATACTAGATAAACAGTTTTTTATTTGAGTGAGAGTGATCGGGCCAGAGCGTAGGAGGGTTTGCGAATCTAGGTCGTAGATGGTAGAAGCTGTGCCGAAAGGGTGTGGACCTAGAAGAAGCTGGGCATCGGCAGAGATGGTGATGTCGGCGGGTTTGGTGGGGGCAGGATGGTTTGAGAGGTTAGCAGAAGTGGTGAGGATGGGCTGGCCTGTGAGCTGGAGGAGTTTTTGGGTGGTGGGATGTGCTGGCATGCGGTAGCCTGTGGAGGAGGCGATGAGGGTGAGCGGCCCTGGCCAAAAGTGCTCGGCTAGGTGGTAGAAGGTTTTTGGCATGTTGAGAGGTGGAGTGTGAATGAGGGCGATGAGAGGTTTGTGGCGGGGACGGTTTTTGAGAGCGTAGAGGCGCTCTATGGCCTCAGGATGGGAGTGCAGGGCTCCTATTCCGTAGACGGTATCGGTGGGAAAAATTAAAATTTTTCCTTTTAGAAGCAGCTCAGCTGCAGATTCGATGGTTTGCATTGATAGATATTATACACTAGATTAGTGTAGACAAAAAGAGGGTTTTTGATGCGAACAGTCGGTACAATTATTATTTTATTTGGTGTGTTAACAGGCTTGGGTGGTTTGTTGGGCTATATTCAAGCACACAGTATGATTTCTCTTGTGATGGGATTTGGTTTTGGCGTTGCTTTATTTGCGTCTGGCTGTGTGATGTTAGCAGGTAAGATGTGGGGCCAGTATAGCGCTTTAGTGTTGTCACTTGTGCTAGCTGGGTTTTTTGGATTGCGGTTTCTTGGAACACATAAGATGATGCCAACAGGCGTGATGCTTGTACTGAGCTTAGTTGCAGTGATGACAATTTTGATTAATTTTCAAAACCGACGGTAAGTGTCGGAGTCTGGCTAGGATCTAGCCAATTTAGAATTTTTAGAAGATTTTTTTCTGATAGAGCTATGCACCCAGCAGTTGGGGTTTGCGGCGTTTTCCAGATGTGGATGAATAGGCAAGAACCAACTGGGCTGTCGATAATGATGCCATGGCGATATTCTGGGTCGTATACGGACATGCGCTCACATGAGGCCCAGTCAGATGGTGTTTGGTTTTCTTCGAGTATGGCGTTGTAGTGGCAGGAGCTTGGATCATCGATGCAAAGCGTTGCGCTGGTTATATCGCGGTAAGGGAGTTTTGTACCTGGATTGGGAAGCAGTCCAAAGGCAGATGGCAATGCAAAAGATCCGATCGGGGTACTCAAGTCCCCTTCTTGTTTGTTTTTTGTAAGACCATTTTTTCCAATAGTGGCCTCGAAAACACCAAGATCCTGGCAATGCAAGGTGCCAAAGTGGCACTCTGGTTTAGCGAGAAGTGTGAGGTGTTGCAAAGCGATTTTCTACAACGTTCCAATCGATGACTTTAAAAAAAGCATCGATGTAACCTTTACGGTTGAGGCCATATTCTGTGATGTAGGCGTGTTCCCAAACGTCCATAACAAGAATGGGCGTGCCACCGGCTGGATGGTTTGTGGGATGCTCGTTAATCCAGATGTTTTGCAGCCTGCCATCTTTTGGGTCTTTGTAGAGAATAACCCAGCCGATACCGCGAATAAGGCCTGTAGCTTTGAAATCTTGCTCCCAGGCGCTATAGCTACCAAAATCTTTTAAGATTTGTCTGTAAAGCTCGGAGTTTTGGTTTAAAGAGCCTTTACCACCCATGTTGCCAAAATAGGCTTCATGTAAAAGCATGCCATCCATTTCCCACCCAACACGTCTTTTTAGAGCGCCGTAAGCAATAGTGGTATCATCACCTTTTTGAGCCATTTCACGTATCGATGAGAGAAGTTTGTTTGTGTTAGCGACATAGCCCTGATAGAGCTTTAGATGCATGTTGATGAGTTCAGGACTGAATCCCGGCAGGTTAGCCAATTTTTGTGAAAAGTCGATGACCTGATAATCGAAAGGAGCGCCTGATGGCGCCCCTTGTAGCATACTTGAGAGGGCAATGGTTGCCACAATCAAAAATTTAAGCATTGTTCACTCCGCAGTTTTTACAAACTCTTTAACACGGAACCCATATTGCCTACAAGTACCCGGCTACCATTGCGTTTTTTGTTAAAACCTTGGGAAGCAGCAGCGAGTTGTTGCAGTTGACTTGCACTAGGATGCTTAGCGCCTTCTGCTAGGGTTTTCACTGCAAGCAATTGAGCATGGATGGATTGCACATTGACATTTCTGCTATTGAGTTGTTTTTGCGCGTTTATGAGCGTAGCTTTAATGGCTTTTTTGAATGTGTCTTCTGAACAGTTTTTTCCAAGCGCTCCTAATGTCACGAGGTTTTTTTGAAACTGCTGTAGAATAATTGCTGGTTTTTTAGCGGCTACATTTCCCCTTCTTTTTACAGCTTTTGGGAAAAGCTCATTGACGCTTTGGTTGAGTTGACCACATACTTTAACCATTGGATTAGACTTCATCTCTTTTACAAGAGCATTCACACAGTTCATAAGACCAGAGAAAGCATCATTATCATAGGTATTTTTGATTGCAAAAGGAGGAGTTGCAACAAGTGCTGATAATGCATGCATTCCTTTTTCAAAATCTATTTTTTGATCCATTTGAGGAGGAGACACTTTGCTTGGGTGCGCAATTGGCTCAGATGTTGGTTTTACAACGGCCACTTGTTTAGCTAATTGCTGCTCTTTCAGTTTTTGCCGTCTGCGTTGTTTTGCTGTCAACTTCACTGGCGCTTCAGGTGCAACTGGCTCAGGCTTTTTGGCTACAACTGGCGCTGGTGCTGGCTTAGGCTCAGGCTTTTTGGCTGCAATTTGCGCTGGCGCAGGTTTTTTTGCGTGGACAGGCTTAGGATTTACTTTAGCAACCGGTTTGGGCTTTGCTGCTTGAATTTGTTCTACCTGAGACCTTGCCATCCCGGGCACGAAATCATGCCAGTCAGGCAAATATTCTTTGATTGTTTCCCAATAGCCTGCAGCTGAAAGGGTTGTAGTTGCAAACAGTGTGCATGCCATCATTAATCCGGCTAAATATTTTTTCATAAACCTCTCCTTTTAAGAGCCTTGATTGTTTCTGTAAGGCATCTTAACTGATTCTAAATATTATTTGCTAGCAAAAAGTACAGAAATTTTTCAAATTATTGCGTTTTAATCACTTAAAATTAAGTTGAAGTAAACTAAATTGTTTGGTATAATAACGTGTAAAGTTTTAAATAAATCATTAATTATGACTGAATTTAATAATACATATATTCGACCTAAGAAACGTGAACAACCGACAATTCACGATCTTAGGGCATCTCAAGCTTTGGTTGTTACATCTACAAGTGGACCAGGCTGGACCTCTGCTATCACTTCTCCTGCAGAAATAGGGAATGCTTTTGATCGCATCCGTAAAGGAGTGTTTGGAACCGATACAAGACTAATTCTGGATGGTTTTGCTACGGCATTTTCCCAAATATGTGCTTTTGTTTACGGATGGGTAACAGTTGGTGATTACATCGCAACTAGTTTATCTATTGGCTCATTTCTTTTCCACAATTTAAATAAAGGCTTATTAAAAGCTGCATCCATCGCTCAAACGATTTTTGGACATCCAGTAGCCAAGTATACAGCGTTTGGATTGGGCGCTATTATTAGTTTAATTAACATAACTTACGAATCGATCGGTATTTCGCGCCATATTGACCTGAGAAGACACCTTAAATTTTCTGAAAAAATTGCCCCGAAAAATACCAAAGAAAAATTTGCTAACTTAATTCAATATCTAACTTTTAACCATCAGCAAAGCAAAGAGTTGGCTGATACAGCAGCCACGGGCAATAAATCTTCTTTTGATATCCTAAAGGACGATGCTGAAGAGACAACGCTCATTAAGATGAGCGAATTGATGGGTCCTGCACTTGCAAGAGAGCTCAAAGATGAGATTCATACTCAATATACAAATCTGACAAGCCCTGATGAAGATCTACAAAATAAAGCGCTTGTATGGCTTCAAGATGAATATGATTTGATCAATATCCAATCGAAAAAAGCACTTATTGTTCATAGTGTCGGTTTAGCAGCTATTTCATTGAGCGTTTTAGCAACTGTGATCACTTTCACTGCATTCCCAGGAGCTCCACTTGTTTTTGTCCTACTCATTTTATTGTCTATTGGCTTGTCAACAGCCAGATACGTGATCCACGAAGGCTATTTTAATAGCCGGGGCTGGGTGTATAGACCAGCTAATTTAGTGCCTCTGTTTATACGTGAACAGGTCAATAAATTCATAAATGCATTGACCCCAGAGCCAACGAAAGATATAACTTCTAAGAATGAAGAAGAACCTCCAGTTGAGCCTCGCTTGGTCCGCAGCGTTAGTGCTCCTGATATCCTTGCTCTATCTAGCAGATCGCCCAGTCGCAATCCAGTTCCAGCATAATCCAAGTACCCTGAAATGGCTTGCAAAGCTTGCAACGCAGCTCATTGATCCATTTTTTATCACTTGTATCTCTGTCGGATTGCTTTTATTGCGCCGAGAAATTTTTGTAAAAAATGCACTTGCACTAGGAGCAGGATTTTTTAGCGCGCGGATCTTAAAGTGGGTGATTGGCAGACCTAGACCTAGTATTTTTTTCTCTGAAGGGGTATTTGAGTGCAACCCATTTAGTCTATCCCCTGATTTTCAGTCTTTTCCATCTAGCCATGCTTTAGCAATCTTTACATTAGCAACGAGCTGTTCGCTTATCTGGCCCAAGTATCGGGTGGGTATTTTTATTTTGGCTGGATTTTTGGCATTAAGTCGCGTGATTTTACACCGCCATTTTTTAACGGATGTTGTTGCTGGAGCTTTGCTTGGATTTGCCATCACACAAAAAATCGGGCAAGCAAAACTTACCCGATTGAAACAATAGTCTATTAAAAGTCAGAGACTTATTTTTTAGCTGCTTTTCTTTTTGTTGTACGACGAGCTGCTGGTTTTCTTTTAGCAGTCGTTTTTTTCGCAGTTGTTTTTCTGCGAGTTGTACGCTTAGCAGTTTTTCTTTTAGCAGTTGTTTTCTTAGCAGTAGTCTTTTTAGCTGCTTTTCTTTTAGCTGGCTTTTTCTTAGCTGCTGTTTTTTTAGCTGCTGGCTTTCTTTTAGCAGTCGTCTTCTTAGCTGCTTTTCTTTTAGCTGGCTTTTTCTTAGCTACTGTTTTTTTAGCTGCTTTTCTTTTAGCTGGCTTTTTCTTAGCAGTAGTTTTTTTAGCAGTAGTTTTTTTAGCTACTCTTTTTTTAGCTGCTGGCTTTTTCACAGCAGTTTTTCTCTTACGAGTTGTTCTTTTTGCAGCTGGCTTCTTCGTTGCTGCTTTTCTTTTTGTTGCCATTTTCTTGCTCCTTAAGTTGAGACTTCAATTTTTTTGCCATAGCAATATCCTACAGCTTTTACTCTTCTAATTATTAATATAACTAATTTGTAATTAAAAATAAAATTTATTTTATTTCCTTATAATTAAAACCGGAAGTATAATTGTGATTTGTTGCTTAAATACCATTCTGAGACGTTTTTGAAACCTTTAAATTTTTTTCATCTAGTCCGCCAATTAAAGTGCTTATCTTGTGCTTATTACCTAAATCTTGAAGTTCACTTAGAATTTCAAGTTTTTGAATAAATCGAAGGCGAAAAACTTATCTAATTGACTTTTAGCGCTTTATCATTATTCCTGGTATTTTACTACAAAAAGAGTTATCACTGGCAAAAGGCTCTATACCGATCGTTAATGAAAATAGAGGGAATTTAGCGAGGAGACTCCTCAAATTTTTTGTTTGGAGCGAGGGGCATTATCCATAGATAAGACCCGAAGCGAAGGCAAATAAATTTGTATGAGAGCCTGCGCTGCTGAAAACCGCTATTTGATTTCACATCGGTATATATGGTAGAGTCGTTGTATAATAAATTGATTTGTAGAATTTTATGACAGAAGATACACCAGTTTTGCTCCTTTATTACAAGCCTACTTGCTCATTTTGCCAAAAGGTTTTGAAGTTTTTAGATGAGATAGGCAGAACAGTTCCGTTGAAGGATATCAGTCGTGAACCAGACGCAAGAGATGAACTGCAGCATTTAGGTGGTAAAGTTCAAGTGCCTTGTTTGTTTATCGATGGTAAGGCTTTATATGAGTCAGATGAAATCATCGATTGGTTAAAATCAAACTACCAGGAAAATCCTTCATGACAGCGTTTATTTGTTTTCTAGCTTCCCTTTCTCTTTATATTAAGCCTTCTTGCCCATATAGCCAGAAGGTCATGCAATTTCTAGAGACTAGCGGGCACAAGGTGGAATATAAGGATATAGCTGACAATAACAACGATCGCAAAGAGTTGATCAAAACGGGCGGTAAGCCTCAAGTCCCTTGCCTATTTATCGACGGCAAGCCCCTTTATGAGTCCAGTGATATCATCGACTGGCTCAAAACGCATCCTACCCCTTAGGAAAATCTATGCCAAAAGCCAAGAGAGTCGTTTCGGTCTTTGTTCTTGCCATGTTCAACGTCTCCCTTATGGCGTCATTACGCAATCTACCTTTAGTTTCAGAACTCGGACTTTCAGCTCTCTTTTTCTTTGCTGTCGTCGGCATTGGCTTTTTAGTTCCTGCTGCTTTAGTTTCGGCAGAGCTCGCTACAGGATGGCCTAAATCGGGTGGTATCTATATTTGGGTACGCGAAGCTTTTGGAGACACGTGGGGCTTTTTTGCCATTTGGATGCAATGGGTGCACAATGTCACGTGGTTTCCTGCGATTTTAGCTTTTGTGGCTGCAACACTTGCTTATATATTTAACCCAGATCTCGCCTCAAATAAGATTTTTATTCTTTGCTTAGTATTAGTGGTATTCTGGGGCATGACTTTATTTAACTATTTGGGTATTAAGACTTCCAGTTTGTTTAGTACTGTTGGTGTGATTGCCGGCACGATTATTCCCGGTATTTTGATTATTTTTCTCGGCGCGACATGGCTTGGCTCTGACCAGACTTCCTATTTGACCTTTTCTTGGGACGCCCTCATTCCTGATTTGGGAGATCCGCAAAACCTCGTTTTCATGGGTGGCTTGTTTTTAGCTTTTGCTGGACTAGAGGTTTCGGCAGCATACGCTGGAGAGGTCAAAGACCCGCAAAAGAATTACCCTAGAGCAATTATCATTGCAGCGCTCATTACCTTTTTCCTTTTTATGCTAGGATCTCTGTCAATTGCTGTGGTCATTCCAAAGAGTGAAGTTAGCTTAGTATCAGGTTTGATGGAGGCCTTTCAGTTATTCTTGGTTAATTATGGTATGGGCTGGTTTGTCCCAATTTTAGCTTTTTTACTGGTCTTTGGAGCAGTAGCAGAAACAAATTCTTGGATTATCGGCCCAGTTAAAGCTCTCTACACGACATCACTTCACGGCAATTTGCCACCTATTTTTCAAAAGCAAAATAAGCGCAACATGCCTGTTAACTTACTCCTTTTTCAAGCGATTATCGTAACATTAGCAGCATGCGTAATTCTGTTTATGCCCTCTGTAAGCGCTGCTTATTGGATTTTAACAGCTTTGAGCGCTCAGCTATACCTTGTGATGTATCTGATGATGTTTGCAGCAGCTATCAAGCTGCGCTACAGCAAGCCACATGTACCAAGAGCCTACAAAATCCCCCACCCTCATAAGGGCGTCTGGATAGTCGCGTGCGTTGGCATGCTTTCATCTCTAACAGCAATCACTTTAAGCTTTTTACCGCCCGCACAACTCGCTGTCGGCAACCTTATTTTTTACGAGATGTTTTTGGTCTTAGGATTTGCCTTTATGGTGGCTCTTCCTCTTGTCATGCACGCATTTAGAAAACCCGAATGGAAGAAAATCGTCCGTGATCCCTCTCGCTGAGACGTTAAGACCTAAAACATACGACGATGTTGTTGGGCAAAATAGCGTATTAAATTTACTCAAACAGCTCAAAAACCCTTTTTCTATTTTGCTGTGGGGACCACCCGGCTGCGGCAAAACAACCATTGCTAAACTTTACGCCAAGCATTTTGACGCTCAATTTATGACATTTTCTGGTGCTTATTCTGGGAGTGCTGAGATTAAATCTCTGCTCAAAGAGATTCAGGCTATGCCGCTCATCAATCAACGACGCGTGCTTTTTATCGACGAGATCCACAGGTTTAACAAAGCCCAGCAGGATATTTTCTTGCCTTACCTTGAAAATGGTTCTGTGACCTTGATCGGAGCTACAACAGAAAACCCATCATTTTCCCTAAATGACGCTCTTCTATCCCGATTACGCGTTTTTCAGCTGCAGCATCTCGATCCCTCCCACCTGCAAACGATTTTAAATCGCGCCAAACAAAGCCACAATCTCGCTCTAACATCAGAGGCAGATAAACGCCTTATCGAGCTATCTGGCGGTGATGCTAGGCACTTTCTCAACCTGCTAGAAAACCTACTGGCGGTAGCGCCAGAGAAAACCCTTGATGCAGGCGATTTAGAGCCTCTTATCCAGTCTAGAGCCCCAAAGTATGACAAACATAGCGATCAACACTACAACCTTATCTCAGCGTTGCATAAATCCATTCGTGGAAGCGATCCAGACGCTGCGCTCTATTGGTTAGCGCGCATGCTTTCTGCAGGTGAAGATCCAGGCTACATCGCAAGACGCCTAATGCGCATGGCAACAGAGGATATTGGCCTTGCTGACCCAAGCGCTGTGCAGCACGTTTTAGCTGCATGGCAAGGTTTTGAGAGGCTTGGCAGCCCTGAGGGCGACTTGCTGCTTGCGCAGGCTGCTATCTACCTTGCTCTTTCCCCTAAATCAAACGCAGCATACACAGCCTATGCTAAAGCTGCTGCTCAAGTTAAGCAGACAGCGCATCTCGACCCTCCCAAACATATTCTCAACGCTCCGACAAAGTTGATGAAAGACCATGGTTATGGCAAGAATTACGCCTATGATCACAACTGTCCTGATGGCTTTTCGGGCCAAAATTATTTTCCAGAGGAACTGGATAGGCCCAGCTATTATTCTCCCATCGAGCGCGGCTTTGAACGTGACCTAAAAAAACGTCTAGAGTATTTTGAGAAGCTGCGCAAAAAGCTCAAACTTTGAGTGTTTGAATCTCTGCCGTTGTCAACCCTGCATCTTCGATGATTTCTTCAATTGGGTAGCCTCGTTTGAGCAATTTTAGAGCAATTTGGAGTTTTTCTTCTTTTTTACCTTGCTCTCGACCAATTTTGTGCCCTTCCTCTAAACCTTCCTCCCGACCTTGCTCCCTTTCTACTTGCCTTGCATGGTAAATATCCGTTAGAGCAATGTTGGCTTTGATATAAGCTTCCCTCTCCTGTATATCCCAGTTATACTCTTCCATAGAACGATAAGCTTCAATAATCTCCCCCTCACTAACATTTGAAGGCACCTCATTGGTATGATTCCAGTTTTGGAAAAAATACAACCACTTATCTTGAACAGTTTTAAGCTCATCTTCAGTTTTGTGAAATTTGGGAAGCTCGACAAAAACATATGACATATCTACTAAATCTTGTTCATGGGTATCAATATCAAGTGTTTGATGGTAGGAAATCACCGTATCTTTACTTGGGAATAGTTCATGATTTGCAATAGCTAAGAGGACAACTGGCTTAAGTTCAAAATAGTCGGACCCGGAGGGCAGCTGAGTTACGTAGCTATGGGCAACATAAAATTGTGTTCTCTTGACAAATGCAGGCAACTTTTTGTTTTGCATTTCAACGATATATTGAATGTTGCGCTCGTCAGTGCATTTGATATCTAACACACTGGCTTTGGTTTCTTTAATTAGGGGCGCCTGGTCTTTTGGAAGCAGCTCGACAGTTTTAATTTTGCGATCATCTTCCAAAGCAAGAATAGAGTTTAAAAAGCTGATAAGTAACGGAGCATGTTCTTTTGTACCAAACAGTTTCCGGAAAGACACATCATTTGTTGGATCTAAATAGCGACTCATCTTTTACCTCTGCTGCCAGTGTAACTTTATTTTTTTATTTCAGCAATGTAAAAGGAGAGGAAGCCGCCTGTTAACAACTCAAGGGATGGGAGGTAGACACTTCTACCTCTCGCCTCTATAAGAGACATGTTTACCTGAGCGATTTAGAGCAGCAATTTGGGCGAGAACATGACAGACTAGGTCTGGACTGAAAATGCAATAGATGTTCTTCGCAGGTGCTATATCTAAGAGTCATTTCAAAACGAATCATGCTCTAAATATGCAGCTTCCTCACTTTTTTAATTTAACACGTTTGGAATTAAATTGTAAATAATTATATCTACAATTTTACTTTAATATTAACAATAACTTAATAAACATAGTTTTCATATTATCCTAAGAACCAACGGTTTTTAAAAGAAGTAGAAAAATTGATTGATAATAATTGGCAACGTTTGACAAAATGCTTTTGAAATTGTTTACAAGGAGTGAAAAATGGTCACAAGAGCTGCACCAAGCAAAGCAAAGTCGCTAATTAGCCTTGCTCAAAAACAACAAGACTACGTTGTCCAAGTCCGGCGAGATTTGCACCAAATCCCAGAGCTCGGGTGGGAAGAGGTTAAGACTCTAAGTTATATCAAAACCGAAATTCACCGTTTAATCCCCTCAATCACACACGATTGCGAATTTGTCGAATTAAAAGGCGGTCTTTATGTCGATGTCAATGTCGACCCAAGCGCAAAAAGAGTGTTATATCGCGCTGATGTTGATGGATTACCCATTAAAGAAAAAACAAATCTTCCCTACAGCTCTCAACATCAAGGAATTATGCACGCCTGCGGCCACGATTGTCACAGCGCTATGTTGCTTGGATTTATGCGCGCTTTAGCCTCAGGCTTTGAGCCAAAAAATAACTTAAGACTTGTTTGGCAGCGCGCTGAAGAAACGTTGACTGTCCAATCCGGTGGTTCCAAGATGGTTGAAGAAGGCGTCTGTGAGGGTTGCCACCGAGCGTATGGTTTGCACGTTTCCTCTCCACATGAAAATGGCGTTTTTTTTAGTCGCTACGGCACGATGATGGCAAACGCTGCGCATTTATGTATCGAGTTTACCTGCACGGGTGGGCACGTGATGCGCCCTAATTATGGCTCAAATGCTGTCGATATTGCCACAGAAATTCAAGTCGCAATGCGCAATTTTTGCCTGCAAACATTAGAGCCTGGCAGTCCCATTATTTTTGTCCCCTCCGTTTCAAATTCTGGCACAATTTTTAATGTGATGCCCGATCACGCTAAGCTCTGGTTTTCCGTTCGCAATTGCTTGGAAGCTAGAGCGCTGCACGAATTTATTATCAAACTGCGCAAAAAAATCGAGAGTATCGTCTTAAGTTTCCCGGATGCAAAGCTCACTGCCTTTGAATTTCACCATGGATTTCCCATGGTGATCAACGATGATAAAACAACACAATCAACAGAAAAGGCATTGCAACAATGCGCATTTACAACAAAACAGTGTGAGCTTTTGTATTCAGGTGAAGATTTTGCATTTTACGCAGACCATTGTCCGACAAGTTTTTGGATGCTAGGTGTAAAACAAGGGCCTGGATATGATCATCATACTGCTTTATTTAATCCGGATGAGTCCGTGCTTTGGAAAGGTGTTGCGTTTTGGCTAGCGCTTGCGTAAACCTTCAGCATCTTTAAGCGGATCTTCAAATTCTTCCCATGAATAGAATTTGTCATTTTTCTTTTCTTTCTTTTCCTTGCTAGAAGCTGCTCGATTTTGCAAAAGCCCATGTTTGGATAAAATAACCGGAATTTCACCTCTTTCATTGACAAATAGCATGCTGCTAGGGCTTCCGCCGTAGATGAGTACGCCTTCACGCTTTTTATTTTTTGACATGATCAAATGCGGAGCTTTTTCAGCTATGCCCAAGATAACATCAGGCTCTTTATCGTCCTGAAAGAAACTAAGCGAGGGATTTTGTCCGCCGCGCAGAAAAGCTGCAATATCTCCATTTGAGTTCCCCAGACCAATAGCTGCACCGCCACTTTTGAGTCCGATAAATGAACCGATCACTTCACCTTTTTCTTCACGCAAGTAAACACCCGGCGATGAGCCGCCTTGCAGTTGCACTCTAGGCTGCCCCTCTGTGTCGTTAAATTTGACCATCGCTCCGTTATTTGTAGCTACCATCTCGAGCTGAGATTTGCCTCCACTTTTCATGAGCATCGAAGGATTGTCTGATCCCGATAAACTAATTAGCGGTTGTTGATTTTGATCTCGCAACGAAAGATTGGCCGATCCACTCTGTGTTGTGCTTAGATTGGCAATCACGGTGTTTTCTTCGTTTAGCACAAAAAATCCAGGTTGAGTGCCACCTTGCACTTGAAAGCGTTTGTTACCGCTTGCATCATAGAGTACAAAGCCCGCACCATCTTTTTCAAAATCTCGGATTTGGACAACGGCGTGATTAGAACCGTTTTTAATCACAATGCCTGGTTTACCTCCGCCTTCTAGTAGCAAACGTTCACTTCCCCGCTCATCACAAAGCGCGATGATGGGTTTGTGGTCTTCAACGCGCATTTCAAGAACAGCACGCCCGTGAGGTGTCTTTAGAATAAATTTTTCAGCTTCGATGACTTTTTCGTGACTGCCACTTTTAAATCCAAGTAGCAAAGCACCTGTAAATAGGCCCACTGCAAGTAATACACATCCCCACTTCATGTCATCTCCCCTTAAAAATTTCATTCTAGTCATGGAATGATTTTTGACCACTAAACTTTTTACTAGACAAGAAAGATTAAGTTTTCATAAAGTGTTTGGCATATGAAGATTCCTAGAGTACCTCCAGATCAAATGCCAAAACAAAATCAGTCACCTGTTACGGCATCAGCTCCCAAAAAAGGCAGATCGCCCGTCGATACTCAACGGTCGATGCAATCTTTCAAGCCAAAAGAGACAGAATTCACTTTTTTCGATGTTCCTGTCGTCGGCTGGTGTTGTTTTTGGGCAGTTGAAGTAGCTAAGGGACTAGTTGAGGTTGTGTCTGGGACTGAGGTTGATTAGGTTCAACCCAACGTCCGTGGGCTTTGATCAAATCAATTAATCGCTCATCGGCCTCATCATGATCGATATTTTTTTCTACACACGTTTTACCCACATAAAGATCAATCTTGTTTGTTCTTGAACCGACGTAGCCAAAGTCAGCATCAGCCATCTCACCAGGACCATTCACAATGCAGCCCATGATTGCAATTTTGACTCCGGGCAGATGTGCTGTTTTGGACTTGATTCGCGTCGTGACCTCTTGCAGATCAAAAAGCGTGCGCCCACAGCCTGGACAAGCGATAAAATCGGTTTTTGTCGTACGCATGCGACAAGCTTGCAAAATATTGAAGGACAAACGTCTGGCAAAATCGAGATCGTCGATAGAGTATAGGCAGATGCCCTCGCCGCAACCATCCATAAGGAGTGCGCCGAGCTCTGCTGATGCGCAAATGAGTGAATCAACAGTATTTTTGTAGAGTAACACCACACTTTTATCTGGATGCTCTTTGAAAAACTGCCGACCTTCATGCAAAAAAGATTTTTCCGCCTCGAAGTAGAGCACCTGCGGATTGATTTGGATGCCGATAGCCTCTAGCGCCGCAAGTTTTTCTTGGGCTACAGGGTTTGTGATAGTCTCCTTGAGCACTAAGGCATCTGCAGAGGCGATATCACGCACAGGTTTACCAAATTGCACCTGGCAACCGATGTGGGAGTAAAAATCATCATCGAGAATCTGTTTTTCTAAAACGGCTAAAATAACGGCTCCATCAGGGTGCAGGGGGCTGTGTTGTCTTGGGCGGCTAAAAAGCGGAGATGGCACATGGTGAGAATGTTTTTTGGCCAGCTGTACTAAACGTTTGCAAGGGTCAATCTCTTCCCACGGATCTTCTGTAAGCGATACGCGAATGGTATCTCCCAGGCCATCTAAAAGTAGCGTTCCAATGCCGACTGCTGATTTAACCCTGCCTTCTTCGCCATTGCCAGCTTCGGTCACGCCTAAATGCAAGGGGTAGTCCCAGTCTAGCTGATCCATCGCATCCACAAGCTTGCGATAAGCATCTACCATGACAATTGGATTGCTCGACTTCATCGAAAACATAAAATCGTGATAATCGTATTTTCTGCAAATCCTGGCAAATTCTAGAGCTGATTCAACCATGCCTTGTGGGCTATCGCCAAACCGGTTCATGATGCGATCAGAGAGTGATCCGTGGTTTGTTCCAATGCGCATTGCTCTTCCAAGCTCTTTGCATTTTAAGACAAGTGGTGAAAAGCCTTCATCTATTCGCTTAAGCTCGCTCGCGTAGGCTTCATCAGTGTAATTGAATGTTTTAAAACTTGCTCTTGGATCGACATAGTTACCTGGATTGACGCGCACTTTATCGACAAAATCTGCCACCACCATGGCAGCTGGCGGATAAAAATGAATATCAGCAACAAGCGGAATCGTATATCCATTTTGAATGAGTTTATTTTTGATCATCTCACAAGAAAAGGCTTCTTTTTTGCCTTGGACAGTCACCCTTGCGATCTCGCATCCAGCGTCGCTAAGGCGCATAATTTGCAGCACTGTTGCATCAACATCACGCGTGCTAGACGTTGTCATCGACTGGATGCGGACGGGATTATCTCCCCCAACACCGACAGTACCTACCTTGACTTCTCTTGTTTTACGCCTCATCCAAACCTTCTTTAACCTCATCGCCTCTGCACAATATAGACTTTTTTTGAGATGGATTTTCCACTTCACCTCCAGTATAACTAATTCATGGGTAAAATTGCAGCTATTGTTTGCTACTGCACAAACGATTATCGCTTTATCAAAAAATGTTTGGAAGAGCTATCATTTTTGGACCAGATCATCGTGCCTGTATGTGACCATTTTTTTGATGGCACGCCCGAAAATCGAAAACTATTGGACCTCACCTATCACGAGAATCCCTCTGCGCAATTTGTGGAATTTGCCTACGATGTAAACCGGCTTTACATCCCCCACGCGCCTTGCGAGGCTGGTCACCCAGATTGGGCCTTTTACTGGCATTCAACTGCCCGGCTTGTGGGTTATTTTCATCTAGATCCCGACATCGAGCATGTCCTTTTTGTCGATTGCGACGAGATTTTTGAAGGGCATAATCTCAAAAAATGGCTAGATACCCATGAGTACCGTAAATATGCTGCCTTGCGCCCATTTGGTTTGTATTATTTTAGATCCCCCAGACACGCTGCAAAGGTCATTCACACCACGCCGCTGCTCACAAAAGTGGACAAGCTATCACCTGAGCTGATTTTCGATGTAAAAGAGCGCTACGGCATGACACTTAAAATCCAAGGGGAGAAACTCATCGGCGCTAGAGGTTTAAACGGCATGCCGCTCTACCACCACTACAGCTGGGTCCACACCAAGGAAGAAGCGCTCAAAAAAGCGCAAAGCTGGGGCCATCGGCATGACAAAGACTGGTGCCCTGAAATCGAAGCTGAATTTTCCAAACCGCAGGAAGATCAAAATGAAAGCTTTATTTTTGATACCGAATGTTTTGAAACCCAGCCTTATTTTGATCCGATGGCAGTAAATCCTTGTTTTCCGGCTTTACTTCCCGAAACATTTGACAATGTTACACACGTTGATAGAGCTGCTATCTTGCACAAGTGGCTAAGCCGGGACTTCTTGTGATGTAAACGGTCGTTTTGCCCCAAGGAAATTTTAGCTCTTTTTGATCTAAAATCTCAAAACCTGGCATGGGGTAACTAGTTGTCGCAATACGCAAGGGGTACTTGGCTAATCGTTTTGTCAGTTGCTCAATGATCTGATCATCTAAACAGGTGCCGCAGAGGTAAATACATGTGATGCCATCTAACGCTGTTTTGAGCATGTCCTCGCATCGAAAGTGCACATATTTGGATTTGACGATTTTTTTGGCACGCTTAACAAATGCTGGTATCTGCTCAACGCCTGTGATGCGACAGCAAAAAAAATGGTGCATAAAAAAGGATCCTCGACCGGGGCCACAGCCCATTTCCATCAGGTGATCGGTAGGCTGCAGATTCAGCATTTCCCCAATCTTCTCCAGTGTCTCAAACGGAGTTTCACCATACTGGTAGATATTGTTCTCGCCTCTTTCCTGAAGATAACGTTTGCTGATTTTAAATGGGTTAGGACCTGAGAGGATCTTTTGATCGATAGAAGCAAAGTACTCATCGTGATAGTAGAGCGCCTTAGCGCGTCTTTGTCTAAGATAATCTTGCAGTTTAACAATTAAATAATTTACCAATTGACTCTCTCGCCGGGCTCAACAGCAAGAAATGTGGTGGGATCGAGATGCGCCTTCGTCATGGCCCTGTATAGGTCATAGGGCGGCCTGTCAAGCGGCTCATCGGAGAGCCTGTATGTTTTCCAGTGCATTCCAAGACTTAAAGCGGAATGAACATCTTGGTGGATTTTGACAGAGCATTTTGGGTCCACATGCACAGGCTTCATAAACGGCATTGGCTCATAGGTCCCAATTGGAATTAGACTCAAATCCATTTTCCCAAATTTCTTGCCGATTTTTTTAAAATCTACCCGATTATAGCCTGTATCGCCGCAAAAATACAGCTGTTTGCAACTTTTGGGAAATTTAATAACCCAACCCACCCAAAGAGAGCGGTTATTATCCAGCGGTGATCTGCCCGAAAAATGCTGGGTTGGCACCGCTGTAAATTCAATGTTTTTCCACTTATGGCTTTCCCACCAGCTAAGCTCTTGTATGTTTTTGACCCCCAGCTTTTTAAACCATTTACCGACTCCTGTTGGCACCATCCATAAAATTTTTGGATATTTACGGTTTAGAGCTAGAACAGTCTCTTTTTCTAGGTGGTCGTAATGGTTATGGCTAATGAGTACACAGTCAATTTTTGGCAGCTTCTCCAAACTCACGCCTGGGGCATGACGCCTAACAGGTCCAACAAAGGGCACCGGCGAGACGCGCTTACCAAAGACCGGATCGGTGAGTAGATTTATCCCGTCGATTTGCACTAAAAATGTGCAATGGCCTATCCATGTTGCTCTCGGCAGAGCTGCGGCATTTTTTTTCTTCGGCCTGGGGTATGTAAACCCAGCAGGCGGAGGCTTTAGATGCTCAGCATGCCCCCAAAAGCCAATCTTCCATAGCAAAATATCGAAGAGCCGGCGCTTAATATTACGGGTATGAGGATTGTGGTATCGCATAGCTTCATTTTACTGCGAATTCAATTCTTGATGATAGAGGCAATATTTGCCTCTAATTATCTCTTATTGTATCCTCCACCGCAAACAAGGAGCAATCATGTCTTTTCCAGCACTTATCGCATCTATCCAAAACGACCCAAAAAAATCGCATATCTCTGTATCTTTTGATCTTAAGCAAAACCAGATCGGCCAGCTCAAAATGGCGTTAAATAAGCATCCCAATATCACAAGTGTATCGCTACCCTTGCAAAATCTCGGTAAACGCGGTTTAGAAAAGCTCCTTCCCCTGAGGCATGTCGAAGAGCTAGATTTAAGCCAAAATGACATCGATGATTCGGGTGTTTGTTTTATGGCTGAAGCGATAAAAGATTGCAAAAACCTAACAAAGCTCAACCTTTCAGGAAATTCGATTGCATTGGCAAGCTGCCATGCATTAGGACTGGCTGTTGAAAAAAACCTACCACCTCTTAAAACCCTCATTCTACAAAACTGCGGCTTAAACAATACATTTGTGACTGTGTTTTGTTCACATTTGCAAAGAACCTCAAAATTAAAAAAATTAGATCTTCAAGGTAACGATAATATATCAATATTGACAGCTAAAAAAATCAATTCTTTTCTCACAACAAATTTTAAATCAGGAACAAAGCGGCAAAAAGCTTTGTTAGCCATTGTTGAAGGGATCAACCCAGCAAGAGTTTCCACCCAAAAACCAAGGCGCCGCCGCCGAGCAACGTTGCTTCCCCCAAGCTCATCAACTGAAATGCGAAAACCCACAAAAAGAAAACGTGAATCTATGGCACCAATAGAAACATTCTCAAATAATCGACATCACGTGAATACATTAACGACATCGTCACAAACAAGCTTAAGTTTTGAATCATTCGATGTGCCTCTATCACCCGAAAAAAGGATACGTATCGACTGATTACATCGTGAGCGGGTGGGTATCCGTTAAGCTGCTATCGCCAAAAAATTGGATGGGACCAGGATATTCGTAGTGGTCGCCCTCAGCCCACGCCTCTCGATTACTTTTAAAGGTTTTAAAACCTGCGCTATCTAGTTCCACGAGTGCTTTTTTGATCACAGGCTTTTTTTTGCCCTTTCTAACTTCCATATTAAGCATGCTAGTGATCGGTATCCCCTTAACCACCCATTCCTCTGATGGCGCTTTGAGGTTTTGCACTGCTGCCATGTAGCCCGAATAGCCATGGTTGATAAGCAACGCTGCGACATGGCCCAATGCGTAGGTGTAGGTTGCATCAAAATTTGATGGCAAACCAGCTCTTCCCTCATAACCAAAAAAGTGCAAGACAGGACTGAACCTACCTTCAAACTTCCGTTCTTTGAGCTCTTTTTTGACCATCTCAGCAACTAAACTTTCGGTGTTGATATGCGAGACCTGCACGTTTCCATGCGGATCGCGATCTAAAAGCAATTGTTTTTGAATATTTTCCGGCAGATTATTAAACGCCTGCTGTGATGCAGGACTTAAAGCAGGCGTATCACTTTTTGCAAGCTGCTCATTGAGCTCAGAGATGAGTTGTTTAACTTCCGGAATAAATTCGATGAGACCTTCAGGGATCAAAATAATACCGTAATCTTTTCCGAGCTCTGAGCGTTTTTGCACAGTATCAGCAACATACGTTGTGATATCTGCAAGCGTCATCTGTTTTTCTAATACTTCTTCACTAATCAGCGTCACATTAGGGTGCACTTTTAAAGCGCATTCAAGCGCGATATGCGAGGCAGATCTTCCCATGAGCTTGACAAAATGCGTGTATTTTTTAGCAGACAGGCAATCTCTTGCGATATTGCCAAGCGCTTCGGAATAAGTTTTCGTTGCTGTGTCAAATCCAAATGATACTTCGATATGCTCATTTTTTAAATCGCCATCAATCGTTTTTGGAACGCCAATCACTTGAGTATCGCACCCTTCCGTTTTAAAATACTCCGCTAACACAGCAGCATTTGTGTTGGAATCATCTCCACCAATAATTACAAGGCCATCGAGTTCCATTGCCTTAATTGTTTTTAAACTTTTTTGCAGTTGCTCATCGGTTTCTATTTTAGTGCGTCCAGCGCCTATCAAATCAAATCCACCTTGATTACGGTAAGATTCTAATTTTTCAGCTTTGAGTAAAACCGCTTTATGATCGATGATGCCGCTTGGTCCATTTAAAAAACCGTGAAGCTCAGAGTCATGATCCATGCTTTTAAGCGCATCAAAAAGCCCTGTGATCACGTTATGACCGCCAGCTGCTTGTCCACCTGATAACACCACACCCACGCGCAGGGGGCGAAAAGCTAGATGGTCGCCATTTTTAGCTTCCACAATCGGCTGACCGTATAGGCGGGGAAACAATTTTTCAATTTCCGAGCTATCGGCATGACTCGTCGTAGAAGGTCCTTTTTCAAAAATTAACTTACTTAAATTTTTCAAGCAATCGGGTAGCTTTGGCAAAAAACTTTGCCTTGCCTCGCAGAGAGAATTTTTCATGATAATTTAGATGCCAATTGGGTTGGTTTTTTTCCACATCTTCTATATCATCAGGCTATGAGTCAATATATTTTTGTGACAGGTGGAGTCTGCTCCTCTTTGGGAAAAGGGTTAACAGCAGCATCGATTGCGATGTTACTTGAGCACCGTGGCCTTAAAATCTCCATGCTTAAACTAGACCCCTACCTCAACGTCGATCCAGGCACGATGAACCCCTTTCAGCATGGCGAAGTCTACGTCACAGACGATGGAGCTGAAACTGACCTCGATCTGGGCCACTACTATCGTTTTACAAGCTCTCCCATCAGCAAAGCTACAAATGCCACCTCGGGTCAAATTTACGATACCGTCATCAAAAAAGAGCGGCGCGGCGACTACCTGGGAAAAACAGTACAAGTCATTCCGCACATCACCGATGAGATCAAAAACCGCATTCTAGCCGCCACTTGCCCCGATACGGATGTCACTATAGTCGAAATTGGCGGCACCGTCGGCGATATTGAATCTAATCCCTTCATGGAAGCCATTCGCCAATTCCGCTACGAACATCCCGGAAAATGCGCCAATGTGCATCTAGCTTATGTCCCCTATCTCAAAGCCGCCGGCGAACTCAAAACCAAACCCGCGCAGCACTCTGTGCAACTCTTGCGCCAAATTGGCATTATCCCCGATGTGCTCATTTGCCGCTGCGAGCGTCCGCTCTCAGATAGCATCAAGAAAAAACTCAGCCTTTTTTCCAATGTGCCTCTCGATATGGTCTTTGACGAACCCGATGTGAAACACAGCATTTATGAAGTTCCGATCGAGCTCCACGAGGCCAAAGTCGACGATGCGATCTGTCGTCTGCTCGGCCTTCCTACAGCACAAAAAGACCTCTCCAAATGGCTCTCCATGGTCGAGGCCCTTAAAAACCCCAAAGCTACCATTCGTGTCGGCATTGTGGGCAAATACCTCAAACACAAAGACGCCTACAAATCAGTTTTTGAAGCCCTCTATCACGCTGCCACAGCTGAAAACCACAAACTCGAAATCATCACCATCGAATCGGATAAAGACCCCGAGAAAGCCTTTGCAAAATGCGATGGCATCTTAGTCCCTGGTGGATTCGGAGACAGGGGCTGGGAAGGACAACTAGCTGCTGCCAAACATTGCCGCGAGACACATCTGCCCTATTTTGGCATTTGCCTTGGGATGCAAGTCCTCGTTGTCGACTTTGCAAGAGAAGTGTTAAAACTAAAAGATGCCAATTCGACTGAAATGGATCCCAAAACACCTCATCCCATCATCTCACTACTCTCTGAACAAAAAAACGTTGAGGACCTAGGCGGCACCATGCGCCTTGGCTCCTATCCATGCGTTTTAAAAACTAGTTCAAAAGCTCACACAGCATACACTGAAAAACTCATCAACGAGCGACACCGCCACCGTTTTGAATTCAACAACGCCTACAAAGCCGATGCTGAAAAAGCTGGCTTATCCATCGCTGGAACATTGGAAAACCACAATCTTTGCGAAATAGCTGAAAACACCACCCACCCGTGGATGGTAGGCGTTCAATTTCACCCTGAATTTAAATCCAAACCGACAAGTCCCCATCCGCTTTTCCACCACTTTATCAAAGCTACAATTGCTCATGCGCATTCTAGCCATTGATTTTGGCAAAGCCAGGCTAGGCATTGCCCTATCCGATCCAACGCAAATGCTAGCCACAGCGCATCCCTTCCTGCCCGCGCAAAAGTCGCTCGACCTGACCGTCCAGGCACTTCTAACCCTCATCAAAGAAAAAGGCCCCATCGTCAAAATCATCGTCGGCCTGCCCATCCACCTCTCTGGTCATGAAAGCCCCATGTCAAAACTCGTTCGCACCTTTGCTGAAAAACTCGAAACAGCAGCAGAAATGCCCGTCATCCTCTGGGATGAGCGCCTAACCACAGCGCAAGCCGAAAAATCGCTCAAATCCCAGGGCAAAAACCGCAAAAAAAGAGCCGCACTCAAAGACTCTGAGAGCGCTGCCATCCTGCTCCAGTCCTATCTAGATTCTCCCCTCGTATAATTTTTTCATCTTGATAAAATCTTAACTATATGTGAGCATTGCCCAAAAATGGAGATCTCATGCCCAACAAGTTTTTAATTTTGCTTTTTTTGCCAATTGCTATGTTTGCTGATTTTCGGCCCAAGGAAACAAACAACCTTGTGATTCTTTTGTCATTTCCTCGTACTGGGACCTGCTGGGCGTCTTCATCAATACAAATACTCACTCAAAGATGCTGCTACTATGTCTCTGATGTTTTAGCAAAATCATATAGTGGCAACGGATTAAACTTTCTCAATACGAAAATAGATCAAAACAAGCCTCCTTTTATACGCACACATTTCCCTTTCGCTATCACATCATTAAGAAAACCCGGAAATAAATTAATTGTATTATCTCGAAGTCACAGAGAAACAGTTTTACGCATGGGAAAACTTAACTCCCAAGGCCGGTTTGATAGAGCTATTTTTGACACATTTTATGAAAATTCACCAACATGTAAAAATCTCTCAGCTGTATACAAGTTTTTTGATGCATGGCCTGAAGATGACCGTTTACTAATTGAATACGAAGATTTAGTTCTTAATCCTGTCAAAGCCATGAAATCCATCCTGACGTTTATAAATGAACCTGAAACTAATTTAGATCATTACGAAAAAAACCTAGATCATTATCGCCAAAAAATGGTTAAGACATACAGCAGCCTAACTCCGCCCAAAAAATGGGGCGGATCACTCTCAAAAGGCGATGACCCCCTATTCCATTCAAAGCAGGCATCAAAAAATGACCTGCAAATAATTGATGAATTTATTCGCAAAAAAGTCGGTGAAGATTTATGGCAAAAATATTTTGCAAAGTACGCTATCGACATCTAGCTATTTGTTTCATAGCTTTTTTCTCTTGTACAGGATGGCATCCGCTCGAGAAAAAAGATGATGTTATCATCTTTTTGTCTAATCAATGCACGGGCACAAACTGGGCCATCTGCTGTATGCAGGTGCTTACTAAACGCAAGTGCTACTATCTGCATGAAGCTGTAAAAGGACCTATTACACATGATGGCTTTAACTTTTTGGAACTTAAACTTGATCAGTCTTTGTCACCTATCTACAGAACGCATTACAACCCTCCTCCATCCTTGCGGAAAGAAGGCAACAAGCTACTTGTCATCACACGCAACTATCGCGAGGTCTTCTTGCGTCGCCTAACTGCTAACAAAGACCGCACAATCGATCAGCGCTACCGCGATGCAATCGATAACGGAGCACTAGAACCATACATTAACCGTTTTTTGCGCCTGTATCAGACATACGAGCGCTGGCCAGAAAATAGCCGCTACATGTTTGCTTATGAAGACTTGATTGAAAACCCACGTGAGACACTAGAGGGTATCCTCGACTTTTTAGGTGAGAAAAAAAGTCTCTTAAATCACTTAATGGATCTTTTGGGAATCTATAAACACCAGATGATTACTATCTATAGCAAGTTGCAGGATGTGTGGGGCGGATCGATGTCAAACGGTGACGATATTTTGTATCACACAAAACATGCAGATAAATCGGTGTTAAAAGACATCGACGATCAGTTCTGCGCTTGCGTTAGCGATGAGATGTGGAACAAATATTTTGCAAAATACGCAACAGATTAAACTGTAAACAAATTTTTCAAAATCCCGCTTAAGCTATGCTTTCGTCCTTAACAAATTCAAGAACATCTCTAGCAGTTGGACGCTTAGCCTTGTCCTGTGCTAGCAACT
>JAJFLZ010000032.1 GCA_021772435.1 Chlamydiota bacterium
ATTCAGAGCAGATTAGGTGACAGATTGTGCCATTTTTTGCGATTCTATAGCCAAGGCGCTATAGATGAGCACAAAAAGGGTGCAAGATGGCGGCTAAGATGCGCGGAAGATGAATGATATAAACGAAAGAGTTCAGGTTATTATAATCATGACCCGCCAAAATACCGCCAGGTCTCACCTTTGGCATCCATGAATCGATATCTTGTCTTACGCATTCATAACTATGATCGCCATCGATAAACACAAGGTCCAAAGGCTCTTGAATAAGCTTAGCTCCCCCATCCGATGGCTGCCGCAAAATGCAGCATCGCTCATCATCTGAAAAATGATGCAATACTTCCATATAAGCAGCATTCATTTCAGCTTGAGTGTTTGTAATAGGTGCACCATTAGTGATATAATTTTCAGTGATTTCCCAAGGATCAACTAGATAAAGCATGGCCTCTGGGAATAAATGACGCAAACTTAAGGCATTTTCTCCACAAAACACACCAACTTCTGCTATACCGAAGTGAATTCAAAATGCGGGTTTTGGCGTGCATCGGTTCTCGTACAAATTTCTTGTCTTCACTTCGGGTCTTGGTCTATGGACAATGCCCCTCATTCCAGCCAAGAAGTTTGAGGAACCTCTTTCCCAATTCCCCCCATTTTGAATTCACTTCGGTATAATGCCTTTACACGAATACTTTTCCAATTAGCGAACAACTCTAATACTAAAGCAGATCGTCTTAAAGTTTTTATTGTTTTACCATAATTACAACAAATAATTTATTTTTATATTAATGTCTAATTTAACCAGCCTCACACTCAGCAAACAGACAGATTGATTATCAATAACTTACACTATGAATCACGTTTTTCCCTCATAAAACGTGTCTAACAATCACGTTTTTCCAACGAAAAACGTGGAGATCAACCACGTTTTCCTAAGGAATACTTGATTATGTAAACCTAAATACTTTATAATGAAAATATGAAAAGAGACATTTACAAAGAGCTTGAAAATTGGAAAAAATCCCCAAGGCGTAAGCCTTTAATTATTAATGGAGCTCGCCAAGTTGGCAAAACTTATGCTCTCAAAACCTTTGGCAAATCAGCCTACAAAAACACCGTTTATTTTAACTTCGAGAAAGAAGAAAAGCTTGCACAGTATTTTGAGGATACTCTGGATCCGAAAACGCTTATCCGCTTTTTAAGCATCCACATTGAAGCAGATATCGAACCTGAGAACACGCTGCTTATTTTTGATGAAATCCAAGAGTGTCCCCGTGCGCTTAATAGCCTCAAATATTTCTGTGAAGAGGCCAATCACTATCACGTAGCTTCAGCAGGTTCTCTCTTGGGCGTTAAAATTGCCAAAGAAAAAGGGTTTCCTGTTGGTAAAGTCAATTTTCTCCATATGTTTCCGATGACATTTTTAGAGTTTCTAGCTGCATTAGGACACGAAAAAATGCGACAGGAATTAGAAGCAATTCAATCTATACAACCACTTCCAGTCACTTTGCACGAGACACTCTTAGGACTACTTAAACTGTACTTCTTCATCGGGGGCATGCCCGAAGCAGTCGCTGATTACGTCAAAAATGAAAACATCCAAACGGTACGAGAGATTCAATCCGAGATTTTAGATGCTTATGAGCGCGATTTTGCCAAACATGCTCCCCCAAACGAGGTCATGAACATTACAACGATTTGGAAACAAGTCCACAGACAGCTTGCAAAAGAAAACAAGAAATTCGTCTTTGCTGCCATTCGCAAAAGCGCACGAGGACGCGACTACGAAAATGCCATTCAATGGCTTTTAGATGCGGGTCTTATTCATAAAAGCACAAACATAGAAACACCGAAATTCCCTTTAAGCGCCTACGCAAATACGAATATTTTTAAAATCTTCCTAAGCGATGTTGGCTTGCTTGGTGCTCAAAGCAATTTATCTCCAAAGGTTGTCATTGATGGCGATTTACTTTTCACTGAGTTTAAAGGCGCGCTTACTGAAAATTTTATTGCTAGTGAACTGGCCGCAAAAAATAATGACTTATACTACTGGACTAGCGAAGGGACCGCTGAAATCGATTTTTTACTCGAAACAGACCACGAAATCAACCCATTGGAAGTCAAAGCTGGCATGAGCCAAAAAAAGAAAAGTTTACTTGTATATAATCAAAAATATAACCCAACCAAACTGCTCAGGGCGTCTAGCCTTAACTTGAAACACGATGGCGATCTCTACAATTTCCCCCTTTATCTCATCTCTTTAATTAAAAATTTTATTTAACAAACTTATTTAGCCCCATCTGCTATACTGGTCAGTATGAAAAAAGTGGTTGTAGGAATGTCCGGCGGAGTGGACTCGTCTGTGACAGCATTACTCTTAAAGCAGCAGGGCTATGATGTGATTGGTCTTTTCATGAAAAATTGGGAAGAAGACAACGCCTCAGGGCACTGCCATGCCGAAGAAGACTTTGAGGATGTCACCCGTGTGTGCGAGGTTCTCGATATTCCCTACTATGGCATCAATTTTGCCAAGGAGTACAAAGAGAGGGTATTTAACGATTTTATAAAAGAAATCAAGCTGGGCTATACGCCAAATCCCGACATCTTGTGCAACCGCGAGATCAAATTCGACTGCTTCTTAAAAAAAGCCCTGTCACTTGGGGCTGACTATCTAGCAACGGGCCACTACTGCCAAACCGATGGTGAAAAACTGCAAAGAGGTGCCGATCCAGGTAAAGACCAAAGCTATTTCCTCTACACTCTTAAGCGTGAAAAGCTGCCTAAAATCCTCTTCCCGATCGGACACCTGCAAAAGAGCGAAGTTAGAAAGATTGCAGAGGAGCACAACCTACCTGTAGCTGGCAAAAAAGACAGCACCGGCATCTGCTTTATCGGAAAGCGCCCGTTTAAAGAGTTTTTGCAACAATACATCACAGATGAGCCAGGCCCTTTTATCACGCCGGGCGGTGAGCAAGTGGGCACCCACGACGGCATCTGTTTTTACACTATCGGCCAGCGCAAAGGCTTGGGACTTGGTGGTCCTGGAGAGCCTTGGTACGTAGTCGGTAAACGTGATAACGCTGTGATCGTAGCTCAAGGTGAAAATCACCCAACGCTGTTCTCCGAAGGGCTTATTGCAACCGACATCTCCTGGATTGATCATGAAGCTCCCAAACGGTGCACCGCCAAAGTACGCTACCGCATGCCTGATGCCCCTTGTACAATCGAAAAAGAGGGAAACAACCTCATCGTGCATTTCGATACCCCCCAGCGCGCTGTCACTCCCAGACAATCGATTGTTTTTTACGACGGTGACACCTGCCTAGGTGGAGCAATTATCCAAGAGCCGGTGGCCGCCTTTTCCACTTGCTCATAAAAAGCGCTGCTCCGACGATCAAAATAGCTCCCATTACACTCATAAAATCAGGCAGCACGCCAAAAACGATGTATTGCAAAATACCGGTAAAAATAAGCGTCATATACATATATGGAGCAAGCGTCGATGGATTATTGACGTGGCGGTAGGCTAAGCTTCTCAAAATCTGATTGAATACACTTGAAAAACCCAAAGCCAAAAACATCAAAATCAGCGCAGTATCATGCCACACACCAGTTGGCAAATGCTCTGGCGATGCGAACACTAAAAATCCAGACAAAACAGCGCAAATCCCAAACACCAAAGATAGCTGCGGAGCAATACTCATCATACGCGTAACCTTATGCAATGTCAGTTGTGTGCAGGCTAAGAAAAATCCCGCACATAACCCGATAAATGCTGGAAAATCAAGCAACCCTTCAGCTGGCTTTAAAATCAAAGCCACCCCTGAAAACCCAACGAGCAAGCAAAAATAGGTGCGGCGTTTAATGGGATGTTTTAAAAAAATCCTGCCTAAAATCGGCATAAACAACGGACACGTACTAATTAGCAAAACTGCATTGATCATCGGTCCTTTGGACAGATAATAAAAATAACAGATCTGCGTGACAAACACGATTCCTGCTCGCAAAAGCAACCACTTTAGCGTATCCCACTTGAAAAAATGCCACTTAAACTGCAAAGCGCCTGGCAAGACAATCAGCGCTGGCAAACCAAAGCGCAAAACTAGAGCCACGGGCACCGATGTCTCCATGCTTCCTATCTTACCAAACAAACCGATGAAAGCCCCGCATACAGTTGCTAGCAAAATAAGAATAACACCAGTATTAACACTTTTATTCATAATCTTTTCTATAGTAGAAATAATATATCAAATAAAGTAAAATAGTATGAAATTTGCATGGAGGCCATATGTCATTCTTTAAACGTCTATTATCAAAAATCTTTGACTATACACTATTTTTTTCAATCCTATATCTCATTGGAAACAAGTTAGATATAGTAAAGCCTCAATTGCTAGCCTCGGCCTTAGCAATCACCACACCTCTTCTCTGGATTCTAGTAGAAACATTTTTATTGAAAATCTGCGGCTCAACACCTGGAAAAGCCCTCCTTGGCATCCGCCTTCAGCAAAAGCCAACGTTAAAGAAATCTTTTATTTTAAGCCTTCTCCCTTTTGGCCAAAAAGACCAATTCACCTACAAAACAGGCGGCGCACTCCGCATTATCCTAAGCCTTCTTCTCATCACGATCTTCACAGCTAGCCCCATCATCTGCGATCACCTCCATAAAAAATCCATCCTCACAATACAAACAGAAGGCTACGAAAACTGGACAGCTCATCCAGGCGATCTATTCTCAGCTTACTTTCCTGCCAAGCCTGAAAGCGCAGACAACGTCATCCCCACACCTGATGACTACGAGGATCTGCAAGTCACCGAATACAAAGCCACTCTTGATGATACCGAATACTCCATTGCCTACGCCACTGTTCCCCCTACCTTCCTCAAATACAGCAACTCGATGATTCTCAAGCACACCATGAAAGGCATGGCAAATCAGATGGAAGACACTACAATTGTCCATCGCGATTACTCTGAACATGGCTCGCACAAAGCTGTTGACTACGTCCTAAACAGCAAAGGCAAAACCATCACAGGCCGCATGCTGCTTGTCAACGACCGCATGTACAAAATCGAAGTGACCAGCGATCCATCAACCGAAATCGCCACCCAGGTCGACCTCTTCCGCAGCGCCTTCATCCCCAATTAACCTGTATGAAAATATCAGATCGGTATAGAAAAAAGAGCATCAAGCGTTAGCTCCTTGTCGATACTTGATAAATAGTGTGGATTTTTCGTCGCCCCAAAAGGCGTAACTAATGTGTTAAATATTGACTTCTTTGATTTTGTAACTTTTTGAAATAAAGCCCTTCTTTGATTTAAAGTCCTCCCGTAATCACTTTTTATCTCGTAAGCATCATCTGTGAACTTAATTTCAAGAAGATTTAGGCAACGATCTGTCCTATCAATAATAAGATCTATTTGAGCCCCAGGTAAATCATCCTGCTTTTTATCCCAATATGCAATGTTCTTAGCTACAACGGTAAGCTTTAAAGCTTCTATAATTTGCTCGGCATGCTTAATGCAAATATTTTCAAAGGCATAACCGGCCCAACTAAAATATTTAGGGCTTCGATGAAAATTGATCGCTCTATCATGGGAACCAATCCAATTTATGTAAAATAGCGAATATTCATCAACTAAACGATAAAGCCCATCCCGTTTTTTTCGTCCGTAGAAAGGAACAAACTGCACAAAGCCAGATGCTTTCAAATCATTCAAAGCTTCGGTAACGCGCCCGCTCTTAACTTTTGGCGTGAGCTCTACAATTTTGCTAAAAGTTAATCCTTTATGCGATTTAGCAAGAATTTTGATGATCTGCATATGTCTTTCAGACTGATCAAATAGCGACCGAAAAAGAGATTCAAATTCTGTATGTAAAAACCCATCTTCATCAAAACAAAGGTTTTGAATAATTTCTGCAGACGACTGCCCACGCTCCACGTGCTTTAAATATTTTGCAACGCCTCCTGTTACCATGTAAACTTCTACGAGTTGTTTTCGACTTAAATGAATATTTCGCTTCTGTAAATATTGCTCAGCTTCATACAGATTAAATGGTTTAAGGTGAATTTTTTCAGTTAGCCTGCCGTGAAAGCCTCCTCGATTATGTATGACCTTGTTTATCATCCAAGAGGCTGCTGAACCACATAAAATCATCACAACATTTGAGCGCTGAGACAAATAGCGATTCCAAATATATTCCAATGATCGTATTAAGGCACTTCTTCTTGTAGCAAGCCAAGGCAATTCATCAAAAAATAAAACAACTTTTTTATCTTCAGAAATTTTAATGACTTCATCTAATAGCCTCTCTAAAGCTTGCTGCCAACTCTGAACCGTTTCTGGTCGTCCACTTAAATTGAAGACTTTGTGTAACACCCTTGAAAAATTACGAAGTTGTTCTTTTGTTGACCCACCTAGAATGCCAGTGAGCTCAAAAAAAACGCCTTTATCCTTAAAAAAATTCCTTATCAGGTAAGTTTTCCCGATGCGACGCCTACCATAAATAGCCAGTAGTTGAGCCTCTTCGGAATCCAGCAATTTTTGTAATTTCTTCTTTTCCTTGTTCCTACCTATTAGCTGATCCATATTCGCACACTTAATTTTTTAACGGGCACTATGTCCACTTTTTTACGAGATAGTGCCCAATATAAGCTATATCGGGCACTATGTCTACTTTTTTGCGAGATAGTGCCGCTTATAAGCACATTTTACCGGGTAACGAGTAGAAAATATGTTTTTTATTAACGTTCGGATTTGGAGTTGAGGTACTGATAAACGCCTAGACCGACAAGGTAGAGCGTTGTCACAAAGATCAAGATGCCTGGATAAATCATCTTGGTGACATCGATTTTGGCGTACTGGATAGCCGTGATTAAGCCCTCGAGAGAAAGAGCAGTGAAAATAATGATCACGAGCTTGCGCAAAGCTTTGCGGGCTTGAGCGGGTTTTCTGTCTTGCTCCCCGCGCAGCACCTCTTCAAGAATCAAGTACTTAGATACATCGATAACAGCAAAGGCAAAGACAATGAGCGCCACCTCATCCAAAATATTATAGACGGTTAAAGTCCCGGACCTGACATCGTTAACGACATTAAATACAGACGCAATCACAATCCATATCGCTATTAAAAACAAGATGATAGCTGTCATTATATAGCCGATATTCGCAACTCGAATAACAAATTTTGTTTTATTATCTCTCATAATTGTATATATAATAAAAATATGAAGAAAAATCAATATTTAGTTATCGGAACAGCAATTACTGCAATTATTTTTGCTTTTTTGATTATGGGCTCAAACGCCCCAACAAAAATCCAGCAAATCGACACCACAAACCAGATGCATTTGGGCAATACAGACTCCCCGGTCAAAGTTGTGCTATTTATCGATTTCAGATGCACTGGCTGCCGGCAATTTGAAGAGCAGGTGTTCCCCCTGATCAAACGCAGGTATATCGATACCGGTAAAATCGACTACACCATGATTCCCCTAGCCTTTTTAAGTGGTTCTCAAAGGCTGGGAGAAGGCTACTTTTGCACGCGCCAGCAAAACCCATCCCTTGGCCAGGCCTACATCGAACAAGTGTACAAATCAAATACAGCCCCTGTTCTTCCCGGTATTAACGCCGAGCAGCTCAGCGCCTGCCTGAGTAGGGAGGGAGCGTCTGTCTACCTAGAGCGTAACCGCACCATCGCCGATCACGCCATGGGCCGTAAAGTCTACACACCTAGCGTCTTCGTTAATGGCAGACGCATTCCAAACCCTAATTACGCATCTGTATCTAGCGCTATCGATGAGGCCTTAAAATAATGTTATATTTTGCTTGGCTATTATCACTAATTGGAACTCTTGGCAGCCTCTACTTAAGCGAAATCATGGGCTACGCGCCCTGCACTCTATGCTGGTACCAGCGAATTTGCTTATTCCCCCTAACAATTATTCTAGCAGTAGCTAGCTGGGACAAATTTAAAGGCATTGCCAGATATGTCGTGTGGCTTCCTATTTTCGGCATGCTTCTAGCGCTCTGCCAAACACTTATGCAAGAGGTTCCTTCACTTGAATCTCTCCCCCTTTGCGGCGGTGGCCATGAGTGCGGTGTCCCAGCCTATAAATTCTTTGGCTGGATTACCTTTCCCATGCTAAGCCTTGCCAACTTCACACTAATCTCACTGTGTCTCATTTTCTTTCTAAAATATCGCCCGAAAAATGATTAGGCTTAAGATACTTTGCCAATACGTGATGAAACTGCTCGTTATCGCAACTATTACCACAGGTAAACAAATCGACAAAACAAGCCTTATGTTCAGGGTATGTGTGGATGCTTGCATGACTCTCTGAGAGCAAAATCACCATCGTCAGCCCATCACCATCAAAATCATAACTGCAGTGATCAAGCACCTCTGCTCCAGCTTTTTGCGCAGCCTTTATCATAACTTGCTTCAAGGCTTCTCTATCATTCAATGCCTCTTGGTCACAATCGTAATAACTCGCGATAAAATGATGTCCTTGAAAATCAAAGCTCCACAATGACACCGAAGTTAAAACAGCTAAAATCCAAACTTTCATTCCAAATCCTCAATGGCTATGTCTTGCGGCTTAAATGCTTCCCATTTGTGATAATCAAAATGCCACCATTCGTTTGGCAATCCGATAAAGCCCTCCATCACATCTGCTAAAAGCTCTCTATTTTTGATCGCTTCCCCTGGAAGATCCTGACAGGATCTGAAGGCTTTTTCAGTAAAATCATCAAATGGCGTTGGCATGAGCAGCTCTTTTCCATCGCTATCGATCAGCGTTAAATCTACAGCAGTGCCCCGCGTATGCTTACCACCCTTTTTGGGATGTGCTACAAAGCGCTCATCTGGCGTGTGATTCCAAAGCGCCCACTGTACGCTCAACGGGCGGTACGCATCCCAGACTTTCAGCTTAAATCCTAGCTCTCGCGCGCGCTCTGCAACCTTGTACAAGCACTCAGCAACCTCTTCTTCCAGATAGCAACTTGCCTTGTTATACAAAACCTTTCCAGTAAAATTGTCTTCACTTGCGTATTTTAAATCCCACACGATGTAGGGAGACTGCACCAAAACCAACATAGCTGGTTATCTTAATACAGGAAGAAATTCTTGGGAAGACCAAGTTTCAAGCTTTTCTATATCGAATTGAGCGCGTTTTTCCAATTCGAATGAGAACACCTTTTTCTAAAAGCGCACTTATACGCCTACTTGCTGTTGCTCTTGAAATATGTAGATGATCCACAACATCTTGAATAGAAATTTCATCGGTTGTTTCAAATAACTTTAACACATTCTGATCATCGGACTCATTTTGTATGTTAGGAGTCTGATGGTTTCTCGGAAGGATACATTTAATAAAGTTATCGCCCTGCACAACCTCAGGCTCAGATAAACCACGCTCCTTATAGCTTTGAAAAATCGTAACAAATCCTGTTCCCAACTTTTCAACATAACCGGCCTCACGAAACACTTTACAAATTGCTGGATTACGCAAATAGGTCATTCCCTGTAATAAATTACCCGCATTAATTGACCCTGGAAACGTACCTGGACTAAAAATCTCTACACGGTTGTCATAAATAGCAATTTTTACTGGTCCTGGAATATGGTAATTTCGATGAATAAGAGCATTCAAAAGAGCTTCACGCAAAGCAACTTCAGGAATTTCTAGCTGTTCTTCCCGTTGAACTCCTTTTATCGTAAATGATTTATAGAGACGTTTTAGCAAAAACGTATAAGCGGCCTCAAACTGATCAAAAAGCGTTCCTTCGCAATCAACAGATGCTATAGCCTCACGTCCACTAATTCCTCTAAAATGGCTACAAATAATCATGGCTTCAGAAAGAGCCTGCTGAGGTTGATGACCAAAAAGCAAAAGACCAGCAAATGTGGGCAAATAGTCTTGGTGCTCTCTAGCAATCAATCCATAAGATTTCATCAAGCTTTCAGAAGCAACAGCTTGAGCATGATTTTTTCTTTTATCTAAAAATACTTGAATAGCCTTCTTATCTAAATCATCGATTTTAAAACGATGAGCTGGAAGTGTTTCAAATTCGATCCCAGCAGATTGCCACTTGAGTTCATCAATCATATCTTGCGATGCGCGAATAGTATTGCGACCAAGTCGAATATAAGTCCCCTTGGCTAACCCTTCAGATTTTCGGTAGTAGGGTTTAGACATGCCTTCTGCTACTTCGATAATCACAATCGTTTTTTGGCCAAATCGTTGCATGATAACTCGAGGTATAATCGACGGAGTCGCAGCTTCATAAACAGCTTTATCGAGATCACTCATGATCTTTTCTATTTCCTCATCGGATAACCCAAGAACTTTTCCATCGTCTGCAACACCGATGACAATTTTCCCTCCAAACTGATTACAAAAACCTATCAACCTGAACTCTGGGTTTATATCATTCATCTTCAGGCATCTTAGCCGCCATCTTGCACCCTTTTTGTGCTCATCTATAGCTTTTGGCTATAGAATCGCAAAAAATGGCACAATCTGTCACCTAATCTGCTCTGAATCTAAA
>JAJFLZ010000033.1 GCA_021772435.1 Chlamydiota bacterium
CTTCAAAGTGCTTTGTTAAGGCTATGACTCCTTTATCTCCTATTACGTTGTTCCTAAGAATCAAATCGGTAACGGTCTTAGGGAGGTTTTGGCTTAAAACCAGAACTCCTTGATCTCCTATGTCGTTATTGGAAAGATCTAGTTGAGAGAGTTGAAGACAGTTTTCTAAATACCTTGCTATAGCTGGAGCGTGCACGTCTTGTAGCTCGCGAGAGCACATACTCAGTTTCTTGATGTGGACGAACTCAAAAAAAGGATCGTCCCTACAAAAAATATCATCATCATATGTTGGGAAAATTTGTTTTAGTTCGTTATAATTTCTTAAAATTTGAGGACAGCTGTCATTCTCGCTAGAGTACCAGTAGCGCAAAGCTTTTAATTGGTGATCGTAGCTCGCTGGTCTTTGTGCAAGCATGGAATCTGAATTAGGTTCACGATAAAATTTTCTTGCCATTCCATTGTGGCAGCGGGCAACGCCAGGTAAGTCATCTAGATCAGAATACAAATCTAAGGCTTTGGTGAAATGATTGCTTATTAAGTTCCATTCAGCTAAGTCCGCTTTTTGCGTACAGATCACCACTGCTTGGGTTTCATTCCATAGAGCAAGCTTCTTTCTCAGGATTTTTTCTGCTTCAACCTCGTGCCATAAAGCAACGTATTGGGGAGCTAAAATTTTAGATATTGGCTCTGATAAATTTGCTGCAAGTTTAAAAAGAGTTTTGATTTGAATGTTTAAATCTTCTTCGGGAACTAACTTGCCAAAGCGGTCTACTTCAGGCGGTGGAAGGGGTATAGTGGATGTAAAAGAAAAAAGAGCGGATGCCGGAATCCGTGGGTGTATAAGTTTTTGGAGAAACGGTGCTATGTGTAAGGTGTCTTTTTTTTGCAAGGTAAAACCATCGCTACTGAGTCTAGCAAGTAGATGATTTAGATTAGTGCTCGCGCTAGCCTCACACGTAACAACTGCAATATATCGAGTGATAGATGCTATGTCAGCGGGATATTCAAACAAGGACAAACAATAGAGCAGCTCTGCTGGAGATGTGTTTTCTTTTAGTGGTCTAAGGGACTTAAGGTATACATCCATTGCTTGCTGGCAAACATCTCTAATAGAGTCGAGTGCGCTGTCTGGAAGCTGACAGTCAACGATCCCATCCAAGCACGATATAAGGTGGGGACTTTTAGCTTCACTTTGAATTTCTAGATAATTTTTAATTGCTTGAGCAAAATATAAACTAGCTGTCACAGAGCTGTCTTTTTCCAGTTTACGGAGAATGATTTCAGCGTGATACTCGTAATATAAAGCACAAATAAGAGGGGTTAATGCCCCAGTTTCTTTGGCTTTTTCAAATTGTGTATTGATAGACATCTGAGAATGGGGTGGCGGACAAACCTTACCATCAATGCGGTATCCATCAATTGTTTTGCAAAATTCAGTTTCGTGATTAGACCTTAATCGGACGTTATCAGTTTGAACGTTTTGTATCACACTTTGTTGTTGTTCAAAAAAATATTTGTAGATCGCTCTTTGTTCCTTCGCTATATTTAACGCGTTTTCAGTTTGAAGATTTCTCTTTTCAAGAGTGTGGCGCTCCTGATTATGCGTTAACTGTTGCTCTTGTATTGCTAAGCGCCCCAAGCTTTCTGCTGTTTGAGCTGCAACATCAGCTTGTCCACGAATTAAAACATGGAATTTCTCCACTTGATCTGGATCAGCTGATGGCCGGCCAGCCTCGATTGCATCTGCCTCACGCTGTATGAAGGTAGCTGCAGTCATTTGAACTTGAGCAAAACGCTTTATTGAGCTCATGATTATCCTTTGAACGGTATAACTTTACGTTAGTTGCTATTTCTCTTCACGTTGTATGCCTACATGATTGCGCAAGGATCAGGCTTTGCTAAACGAACCGCAGAACTGGCTACTTTTGCACTCGCATCGATTGCAGAGCAGCTTACTGTTGTGCCGGCTCCAATAAGATTATTGAATACCTCTGTGTGCCGTTTACCTTTTTCAGCAGCTTTTGCATTAGCTAGCTTTTGCATATCTTTTTGATATGCATAACTAGCTTTTGTTTCTTGTAGCCCTTGGTGTTTAAGCGCAACTTCATGAGCATCAGCGAGCTGTTGCTTCTTCAAATGCATTGTATTAGCTAAGGCTTGCATCTCTTGTTGATACGCTTGATTTGCTTTGGTCTCTTCTAGTTTTTGGCTTATAAGTGCCATTTCATGGGCATCAGCAAGCTGTTTTTTCTGCATGTAATCTGCATTAGCTAAGGCTCTCATGTCCTTTTGATACTCTTGATCAGCTTTGGCTGCTTCTAGCGCTAGGCTATTAAGTCTCATCTCATGGGCATCAGTAAGCTGTTTTTTCTGCATTTCTTCTGCAATGGCTAAGGCTTTCATGTCCTTTTGATACGCTAGGTTGGCTTTGGTCTCTTCTAGTTCTTGGTTTTTAAGTGCTAGTTCATGGGTATTAGAGGTGTTGAGTTTTTCCATTTCTTTTTGATGTTGAAACTGCTTGGCTTCTAGCTCCTTGTCATTAAGTGCTAATTCATGAGTATTAAAGGTGTTGAGATTTTCCATTTCTGTTTGATGTTGAAACTGCTGGAGCTCTAATTCCTGCTTGAATTGCTTTGTAGCAAGATCAGCGTTGGTTGTTGCAAGCTTAAGAATTTGATCCATTTTAGCTACATCTTCAGTAATTCTTTGTTGTCTTAGAACAAGCTCGTCTTGTCTGATGTGTCCGTCATGTTTGTAGAGAATTGACATCCCTTCCTGAAGGAGCTCAAGCTCTTTCATACGGGCAGAAAAACGGCTCTTAATTTGTTCTTCGTGACCAACCCAAAGACGTTGTTGACCTAGCTCTAAAAGCACAAACATTTGCCTTGCTGAGGCTTCAGCATTTGCTTTTGTCGCTTCCACCAAGTTTTTAGCAATTGTAGCATAGTTAAGCCTCTCTTGACTGATTTCTTTTCCATCTATGATGAGCTGCAGAAGCATTTGTGAAAGCGTATGGAATTTCTCATCGGCAGCTGATGCCATTCTCTTAAATGTCGCAATAGCTGCTCGCGCTTCAATTACAATGTCCTGTTGCATATTTTGTGTATCGTCAACTATACCGAGTATCTTGTTAGACACCTCTTGGTCTCGCATAACGCTTAGAGCCCCACTACCAATCTCATGAGTCATCCGCTTGTGACTCATGCTTTCGGTAGGTGCCATATGAGTTGACACGGTCATTGCTGTTTCACCACTTGGCACGTAATTAACCATGGAACCTCTATCCATATTCTGCCCAGGTTGTGGGCTTGAAATGAAGTTTAATGTGGGAAAGGACAAACCTCTGGGGTTTGTAGAATTTTCGACATTTGAAAAAATATTGAATGTCGGTAATGAGAGCCCACCACTTGATACAGGCTGCGCTGCCGGATATGATGGAATTTGTTTTCTAGATGGATTTTTTGAAAAAATATCAACAGTAGGCAATGACAACCCCATCTTTTGTTGAGGCTGCTCAGGTGAAGACACTCGTTCTTTTAGAGAAAGAGGATTTTCATGAGCACCGCTGCTAACTGCAAGTCCATGCGCTGTAACACGGTCAATTCCTTCGTTATGTGCTTCTTCTGATTCGTATTTTGCTTCTGCTTTACCAGCAGCAAATTGCACTGTAGACATAGTGCAGCTCCTCGTTTTTTTTAGTTATTTACTTGTTTTTGTGGCTGCTGCTGCTAACATGTGCTCGCTGTTTTTAAAACCTATCTTTGCAAGACACCCACAAATAAACTGCAGCGAGTCTAATATGTCATAGGAATTTATTGCAAATTGAATCTCTCTAGAGCAAAACAGAGCCTATAGATTATCGGGATAGATTCAAGTAAGTTCGCTTTTTTTGCAGTTGCCGGAATTTGGTTCAGCCTCTTTGGACCTTTACTAGCCCAAAAGATTGTTTTTCTTTTTTCACAAAAGCGCAATCGATAAATAATCCCTGCAAAAGTTTTAATCTTTCACAAAATATTTCGTGTTGACTAAAATATTTTTTATTTATATTTGTTGAATCAGGATACTTATATGTGTGTTAGGATTACATGGGTAAGAAGTTAGGTTTTATCTTAGGTTCGATGATTGTATTTGTCGGGTGCGCCGATTATAAAGGCGCAGCTGATCCGTTTGTCTATACCCCTAAACAGCCATACGAAGACTGGGAGCCGAAAAAACGCGTTAATAGACTCCCCTTCACTCTCCAGCCAGAGGATTATAAGTACGTCGAGCAGGAGGACCCGCTATCGCTTGCCGAGGTTATCGATATTGCTTTGCTGAACAATCCCAGCACAAAGGCTACGTGGGCCAATACGCGCATTGCAGCATCTATTTATGGCAGAACGTTGGCTAATAATTTTATTTTAGCGCAAGGTAATGGAACGGGCACACGCTTTCGCCAGGCTCTTTTTACAGGACCTGAACGCAATATTGTCTACAGCACGATCTTTTCCGGAGATGCTAATTTGTCTTATCTGGTTTTCGATTTTGGCAGAACGCGTAACACAAGTAAGGCAGCGCTCGAGTCCCTTTATAATGCTGATTGGACACATAACCGTGAAATCCAAACGATCATGCAAAATGTGATGTTTGATTATTATAATTATTTGTACCAAGAGGAAAAGCTAGCTGCTAATAAAGCCGATGTAGTGGATGCTCAAGTTACACTTGAATCTGTGATGGAAAAGTTGCGCAACGGAATGGCAGATATTGGAGAGAAGGTGCAAGCGACAACCGCATTGCTCCAAAATGAGCTCAATACGGTTGGCCAAAAACAGCAAGTTCACAATAGTTATACGCAGCTTGCTGCGGATATGGGCATACCGACGGATATTGAACTTACGCTGGATAGTTATCCCGATGAGATCACAACGTTTAGCCCAGAAGATTTGGATGATTTAATTAATACTGCTATTCAATATCGCCCTGATTTGATTGCTGCAGAAGCAAGCGTTAAGGCAAGCAGTTTTGCGATTAAAGCAGCGCGCGCTCTTTATTTTCCTCAGGTGAATACAACTTTTGATGTCGGCAGAGCTTATTTTAGCAACCAGGGACGCAATGACGATTACCATTTTAAAGCACAAGCTGCGCTCACTTTCCCGATTTTCCAAGGCTTTGCAATAAAGAACACTGTTAGACAAGCCCAAGCAAGACTTGAAAAAGCTGAAGCTGATTTGCGTCAGACTCAATTAGGCGTTTTACAACAAGTTTCCAATCAGCGCGAAGATGTGATTTTAGCAAAAGAAGCGCTAAAATACGCAGAGGCTTTTTTGGCTTCTGCAAAAGAAGATTACCGCGTGAATCTTTCAAAATACCGCGCTGGCACTGGCACGATTACAGAGCTTTTGAATGCTCAAACATCTGTTTCCGATGCTAGAGCAAAACTTGTGCTCACAAAACGGGATTGGTTTGTGTCACTTGCAAATTTAGCCTATGCACTAGGCACCTTAGCACCCCCTGAACTCAAAGGAATGGTCGATGAAAAACGTCATTGTTTTCGCACTTGTGGCAATTAGCATCCTCGGATGCGCTAAAAAACCAAAGCAAGCAAAGCCGCTGCCTGCTGTCACGGTGACCCCTGTCATTCAGCAAACGGTCCCCCTCTACATTGAAGGCGTTGGCCACATCGAACCCATTAACAGCGTTGAAATCAAATCTCAAGTCACTGGAGTGATGACAGGGTATTATTTCAATCGAGGAAAAGATGTCAAAAAAGGTGATTTACTAGTTACAGTTGATCCGCGCCCGTATCAAGCGCAAGTAGACGAGGCAGAAGCTGCTGTTGCTAGGAATATGGCTAGTCTAAAATATGCTGAAGATACAGCTAGGCGTAATGCTCCCCTTGTACAGGATGATTATATCTCACAAAATAAATACGATGATTTAGTCACCAATGTTTTAACCGGCGAGGCGACACTCAAACAGTCGCAAGCTAGCCTTGACGATGCTGAAGTGAATTTAGGCTACTGTTATATTTATGCGCCGATGGATGGCAGGACAAGCGATCTTCTTGTGGATCCGGGCAACTTGGTCTACCAAGGCGCCAACGAGACCCTTTTGACAATGAACCAACTATCCCCCATTTATGCCACCTTTTCTATTCCCGATCGCTACCTTCCCACTGTACAACGTTACAATCAAAAATGTCCGCTGCGCGTTTTAGTTTCAGTCGAAGATGAAGATTGCCCCCCATATGAGGGCGTGCTAGACCTTATCGATAACCAAGTGACCGTCTCAACAGGCATGGTCACAATGAAGGCTAATTTGCCTAACGAAGACAAATTTTTATGGCCAGGTCAGTTTGTGAACTGCCACTTGGTTTTAGAGATGCTTAATGACGCCCTTTTAATCCCGACCGCCTGCATTCAATTCACGACAAACGGCCACTACGTTTACATTGTAGATAAAGAAGGCAATGCAGAAAAGCGCACGATCGAAGTGGGGCAATTCCAGCCAACTAGCACACGTGTTGTGACCAAAGGGTTGCATCCGGGAGAAACTGTTATTTTAGAGGGCCAGGTCAATGTTATTGATGGTAAACCCGTCAGCGTAAAAGGCACCAAAGATGCTAAGCAAGCGATTGCCGTCCAACAACAAATTGAACAGTCGGGTATGCCACAATGAATATTTGCGCGCCGTTTATCAAACGCCCTGTCATGACAACTTTGCTCATGGCAACGATCCTGTTTTTCGGGATCAATGCATACCGCGCGCTACCTGTCAGTGATCTTCCAGATGTGGAATTTCCAACCATTCAAATTGTCACACCCTACCCCGGCGCGAGCCCTGAAATCATGGCAGACCGCGTGACAACACCCCTTGAGAGACAGTTTGCTACAATTGAAGGTATCCAATCGATATCCTCGCAAAGTAATACTGGAAATTCAACTATCGTTTGTCAATTTCACCTCGATGTCGATATTGGAGATGCGTCCACAAATGTGCTTGCAGCCATCAACCAAGCCCAACCCGACCTTCCACCTGATTTGCCAGCTCTTCCAACCTACACGCCTGTAAACCCAGCGCAAACACCGATTCTCTACTACGCTATTGCCTCGGACGAGGCCTCATTTGGATCGCTCTACGAATATGGCTACACATTTTTAGGTCAACGCATGGCGCTTGTCAATGGCGTTAACCAAATTAATACCTATGGTGAGCCATACGCCGTACGCATACAGGTCAAGCCCGATGCCTTAGCTGCTAGAAGCCTTGGTATTAATCAAGTTGCAAATACAATCATCAAGAGCAATCCTGAACTGCCCGTTGGTGTCCTTTACGGCCCTGGAGTCGAATACTCTATCGATGTTGTTAACGGACAGATTCCTGGTGCTAGGGGGTATGAAAACCTCATCGTGCGCAACGATGAAGGCAGTATGGTGCGCATTAAAGACTTGGGTAGAGCACTTAACAGCACAGAAAACAACAAATACTCCCTCAAATACATCGACGAAAAACACAACCTGCCATGTGTTGTTCTAGCGGTTATGAAAGAGCCAGGCGCTAACGCCATTCAAGTCATCAATGGTATTGAATCGATTATGCCAGAGCTCAAAAACTCTCTTCCTGAAAATGTGCAAGTCATTAAAATCTTTGATCAGGGCGATTGGATCATGGAAGCTGTCGACGATGTAGAACTGACGCTGATCATCGCCTTTATTCTCGTTTGTTGCGTGATCTTTTTCTACCTTGGCAAAGTCATCAACAGCGTCATACCTCTCTGCGCCATTCCCATGTCAATTGTCGGCACATTTAGCGTCATGTACCTTTTAAATTACAGTCTCGACCTTCTATCACTTATGGCCCTTACGCTTTCAATTGGCTTTCTAGTCGATGATGCCATTATCGTTTTAGAAAACGTTTTTCGCCATGCTGAAATGGGAAAAACGCGTATGCAAGCAGCCATCGATGGCTCATCGCAAATTGCCTTCACTGTTGTCTCCACAACAATTAGCCTATGCTCTGTTTTCATCCCCATGATTTTTATGGGCGGGCTCATTGGCCGTATTTTTCGCGAATTTGCAATGACAATCATCATTGCTGTCATCTTTTCTAGCGTTGTAGCGCTCACACTCACGCCTCTGCTTTGTAGCCGATTTGTAGCAGAACACAGCAAAGAGAAAAAGCTCAACTGGCTTGAGCGCTTTTCTAACAAAGTCAACGATGGCTTACTTGGCATGTACAAACGGGGGTTTGAAAAAGTCTTAAACTGGCAAAAAACAACGCTTCTAGTCGGTGCTGGATGCCTAGCTGCATCCATTGGACTCTTTTTAACTTTGCCAAAAGACTTTTTTCCAGCCGAAGACTTAGGATTTATCGAAGGATTTACACAAGGCTTAGATGGCACATCGCCCTTCCAGATGATGTACTATCAAAAAGAGCTTGAAGATATCATCGTCAAAAATCCCAACGTCAAAAATTTTATCAGCGTCGGCGCCTTTCCAACAGACAATCAAGGCTTACTGTTCATCAATCTAAAGCCCTACAAACAAAGACAAAAAATGGGCGCTGTCATCAAAGAATTCCTGCCCAAATTCTGGGATGTTCCCGGCGTGCAATCCTTTCTTAGACCGCTTCCATTGCTCAGCTTAGATGTAGGAACATCTGCAGCGCAAGGCGCCTACCAATATACCTTGCAAAGCTACAACACAAATGAGCTCTATTCCTCTGCGCAAAAAATGATCGATAAACTAAAAGAAACCGATGGCTTTATACAAGTCTCTAGCACCATGCACAACGCAGAACCTCAGCTCAACATCACAATCGATCGAGACCGCGCCTACGATCTAAACGTCAGCGCTCAAGATATCGAAACAGCGCTCATGTTTGCCTACTCAGGAGGTAAAATCTCCACCATCAACTCTCCAATCGACCAATACGATGTCATCATCGAAACAGTGCCATCAGCCTACAAAAACCCCTCCGTGCTAGACAAACTCTACGTCAGCGCGCTATCGAACAACCCCCCTCCACCCATGCCTTCAACTAGCGGCGGCGGAAGCTCTACCCCAGCCTCTGGTTCGACCACATCGCCTCAAGGTCCCGTGCAGGTTCCCTTAAGCGCTGTGACCACATGGGATGAGAGCATTGGTCCCCTTCTCATCAACCACTACCAAACACAAACCTCTGTCACCATCACCTTTGATCTAGAAGGTCTTGCCCTGAGCGATGCCTTAGGAACCATCAACAGCATAGCCGAAGACTTCCCGCGAGATGTCACAGGTGGCGTTGTCGGATCTGCCCAAATCTTCCAGCAATCATTTGCCGATATCAGCTTTCTCTTCATCATCACCGTCTTTGTCATCTACGTCATCCTAGGCATCCTCTACGAAGATTTTGTCCATCCTATCACCGTCATGTCAGCACTCCCGCCTGCTACCGTTGGAGCGCTTCTGACGCTCATGGCCTTTGGAGAGACACTATCCTTCTATGCCATGGTCGGCATCATCATGCTCGTTGGTATTGTCCTTAAAAACGGCATCATGATGATTGACTTTGCTGAAGACTACATGAAGACTGAAAAGAAAGGTTATCTAGAAGCCATTACCGCAGCTTGCTTCGACAGACTCCGCCCCATCCTCATGACCACCTTTTCCACCTTCATGGGCGCGCTGCCCATCGCACTTGGAGTCGGCGGCTCTACAGCGGCTGGCCGCATTCCACTTGGCCTCTGCATCTGCGGCGGGCTGCTCTTCTCTCAGGTCCTTACCCTCTTTCTCACACCCATCATCTTCATTCGCCTGGAGAAAATCCGCCACTTCTTCAAAGATAGAAAGCAACCTACTGAAAATCCACCAGTTTAAATAAGGGTTCTGGTGCGAAAATTTCGAATTGGGGTAACAATGATTTCGTGAGAAAAATGTTTCCATTTAAATGCATCGTTTCCTTCTTTAAATGAATTATCAAGTTGAAGTGAAGCCATTTTGAACTCCTCCGTGTGAATTTTTATCAAAACAATACTTCAAGCGTGCTTTTTGCACCAGAACCCTCAATAGTCGGTCCTACGATAAAAACAACATCATGCAATTCAATATTAGCACCTGGAGCTCTTCCTCCAAGATAAACAGCAAAAAGTTTGTTTGTTTCTCCCATCTAGAACCTCCTGTGACGTTTTTTTAACATTTTTTCTTTGTGATTTCTTGAAGATTTTGCAAAAGAGCTAAATCTTGTTCATCCGCAGCTATTTTTTCTGCTTCTCTTCTTCGGATATCGAATTGTTCATAGTTCTCATAAGCTAGTTTTTCAGCAATTTCTGCAGATACTTTACCAGCCGATTCCAGAAGATCTTTTTCGTTAAAAGCTAAAAAAGCATCAAGTTTTTCTCCCCACTGTGCCATATTCATAGTTTTGCGTTGCTTGGCTTGATGCTCTGCATAATCAAGATACATGACAACTATATCATTTAGCTCTTTTAATTCATCTGGATTTAGATAGTTCTTAGCAGTGACTACATCCTGTTTATTTATTCTTTTTCCCTTCCAACTTCTGAGTCCCATATTTGGGAGCGATAAATTAGAACGCTTAACAATAAGCTCAGCGGCTGTGTGATGAGTTACAGCCCATAACATTTTATTTTGGACCTTCTTGAAAAAAACTTGTGCTTGTTCACTCTTAGGATCGTAATCTACAGACGTCGCATAGATATCTCTTACTTTTTGATAAAACCGCTTTTCCGAAGCTCTAATTTCACGAATACGTTCAAGCCATTCGTCAAAATAATCAATCCCTCCTGGTTCTTTCAGTCGGGCATCGTTCATGACAAAGCCCTTGACCAGATATTCACTCAAATGAGCTGTAGCCCATCTTCTAAATTGCACACCCCTGTCAGATCTCACTCGGTATCCAATAGCCAATATCATGTCTAAGTTGTAATGAATAACGTTATATGATTTCCCATCTGTGGCAGTTTGTCGGAAATTCCGACAAACTCGATTTGGCTCTAGTTCTCTTTCAGAGAAAATAGCATTAACATGCTCTGATATCGTAGACCTCCCTTTGTTAAAGAGCAGTGCAATTTCAGATTGATTGAGCCAAGCGGTCTCATCCTCAGAACGTAATTGTACGGAAGATTTTCCATCATCAGTTGTATAAAGTATGATTTCGCCTCTTGACATATTGCAGATTGTATTCGAAGCACAGTTAAAAATCTATTGTCGTCTTTTACCAGATAGCACTGCTGTTGCACGAATAGCAGCAAGCATCTTATCAAAACGACCATCCTCTTGCCAAATGCCTAGCCATCGATGAGATGCTGTTCTGGATCCCCATTGATTTCCAGCTGGGACATCTGCCCATCTACAACCTGTGATTAAGACCCAGAGTTCAGGTTTTTAAGTAATTTTTTGCAGCTGCATGCTGTTATCAACGCAGGCATCAAGCTACGGCGCCTCTCTCCTCGGCAAGCTGAAATCCACCTTACCTCATCACTTAAGCTTGTATCTCACCTATTTTTACGTGCGCGCCGCAAGCGAGGAAAGGGGGCAAGACAGCTTTTCTTGTGAGCTCTTAGCTCGAAATAGCTCCCCCGAACAAACACATCAGCTTAATAATTAATAACTAAAGTTTATATTAATTATTACTATCTTTACAATTTAAAAAACTTAGAGTATAATATTTAAAAATATTACCAGGAAACTGTTGTGTCAAGCGTCTACAGATCATTTAAACATTTATACTATGTTCAAAAAAGTGAAAATACGCTCACTAAGGAGGGCTATTCACCCTATTTTCCGCTTAAAAAGCATCCCATTCCTTCTAATCAAAGATCACTTTTAGATAGAACAGCAAAAGTTTACACGCCACAAAGCAAGCTTAAAATTACAATTGCAAAAGATGGCACTATAGGCATTCGCCCTTACCCCAAACAAATGCGTCTAAAAGAAATATTCCAAAAGAGCTCAAGCCAGGCTATCTATCGAGGAGCCTGGATGGAAACACTTGAGGAAATAATACTTAATGAAGATAGAGATTTAGGTTGCCCCATATCATTCCAACTGTTTGAAAATCCCTCACAATTACCATGTACACATACTTTTGAACGCTCCATTTTGTATAAGTTAGAAAAAAATGACTGCCCTTTCTGCCGAAAGTCCTTCGATTTAAGTGAATTAACTTCAAACAAAGCACTGCAAAAACAAGCTCAAGAGAAACTTCAAGAATTCAGCTATCTTGTTGATCTAGAAATAAAGAAAGAAGAGGATTTAACCACCATTTTTAATGAAAAAATCCCTGGAAAAACCCCTATAGAAATTTTTGAGATATGCCAGTCTGAGTTTCAAAATACTCAAAACGTATTTTGGTTAAAAAAACTAGAAGAGCTTGAATCTTCTAAAGCACCGATGTACCAACTTATGCTTGCAAAATTTTACGCAGAGCAAAACGACCCTTGTGCGTTACTCTACTTGGAAAAAGCTTCTCAATCAGCAAATCAGTTGAAATTCATACTTGCTGAATACCACTTACGAAATAACAACGTTAATCAAGCATCAGAATTGCTACAATCCTTAACAGCTCAAAATAGTCTACCAAATCAAATACAAAAAAAAGCGCTCAAACATCTGATTCACTGCAAACCAACTTTTAAGCATTACAAGCAATACATCGATCTAATCAGCAATGATTTTGAAAAAGCACATGTAGCTCTCAAAGCTGCTTACGAGTTATCAAAAGTTGAAACTCTAGAGAATTTATACGAGTTACTTGAAGAGAGTCTAAAATACAATCTCTCCTCTGCTCACAAAGAAAAGGCTTATTCTTTCATACTAAGCAAAATAAAGGATGGTAAAGCCAGAGACTCTAAAGAGCCTTTGATTTTAGAGGTCACACGTAGAGGTTTTATGGGGCTTGCTAAATGGATGATAGAAAAGGACCATACCCTTTTAGATGTTCAGGATAACAACGGATTATCCCCTATTCATTATATTGCCATTAGTGGGGATACAGACAAATTCGAATGGGTGATAAAACAAAAGCCTGCTCTTCTATCTGCTATGGACAAGAATGGAAAGTACCCTATTCATTATGCTGCTAAATATGGTCACATCGACCTTATCAGATGGGTGCTAGGGCAGGATACAAAACTTTTAAACATTGAGGATAACCATCATCGAAAACCCATTGATGATGCTGATTCAAACAACCAAATCGAAACTGTTGAGTGGATGAAACAACAAAATCCAGAATGTTCAGATGATCAAATTCATGAAGCACTCAAGCGCAGCTTTGATGCGAGCGATCTAGACTATAGTGATTACTTAGACTACATCGATGAAATAGACAACGACTTTGCAAAGGCACGTGTAGCACTCATAGCGGCTAATAAGTTTTCTCAGACAGAGCCAATAGACGATTTGTTCACGCTAATTGAAACGAGTTTAAAACACAACTGCTCCTCTGCTCACAGAGATGCGGCTTACTCCCTCTTACTAGCGATAATAAAAAAACGTCTAAACTGCGACTCTGAAAGAGATCTGATTTTTAAGATCTCAATTAAAGGAAAGAAAATGGGTCTAGTTAAATGGATGATAGAAAAAGACCTCTCACTTTTAGATATTCAGTATAAAAACGTGCTCCCCTTCATTCATGTTATTGCAACTTCTGGTGATGTAGACTTATTTGAGTGGATGGTACAGCAGAAGCCTGATCTTCTAAAGGCTATGCTTAAAAGTGAGAGGCTCCCTATTCATACTGCTGCTTTATTTGGTAACATCGACCTTATTAGGTGGATGCTAGGACAAGATCCCAAACTTTTATACCCTGGGTCTGAAAAAATGCTCAACCCCATTTTTTACCCTGCTGCCACAAAGCCCAATTCAACTAACTCTTCCCAACGCATGCTTGATTGTTTTAAATGGATGGTAAATCAAAATTTTGAACTTTTAGACGAGTTGGATCAGATTGGAGGGAAACCGATTCATTATGCTGCTAAAGAAGGCGGACTAGATATTTTCCAATGGATGATAGCTATAAAGCCAGAACTTTTAGACGCTCAAAATACGCTTGGACAGCAACCGATTCATTATGCTGCTAAAGAAGGCAGACTAGATGTTTTCCAATGGATGATAGCTATAAAGCCAGAACTTTTAGACGCTCAGGATAAGCATGGAGATAAACCAATTCATTATGCTGCTAAAGAAGGCAGACTAGATCTTGTCAAATGGATGATAGCTATAAAGCCAGAACTTTTAGACGCTCAAAATACGCTTGGACGGCAACCGATTCATTATGCTGCTGAAGAAGGCAGACTAGATCTTGTCAAATGGATTATAGCTACAAAGCCAGAACTTTTAGACGCACCGGAAGCGGCAAAATGCACCCCCCTCCTTGTAGCTTGCAGATTCGGCCATTTTGAGATTATCCAATATTTAGTAAATGAAAAAAAAGAACTTTTAGACGCTCAGGATAAGTATGGAGACAAACCAATTCATTATGCTGCTTATTATGGCAAGCTAGATATTGTCCAATGGATAATAGAAAAAAAGAGCGAACTCATAAATGCTCAGGATAACGATGGGAATACGCCTCTTCAGATAGCTCAGAAACATGGCAACTCCGACATTGTTCAATTCTTGGAGCAAAAACAGAGCGAGCTCATAAACGCTCAGGATAAGGACGAAAACGCGCCCCTCCAGATAGCTCAGGAAAATAGCAGATCCGCCTTGCAAAAGCGCTCTTTTCCAGATGATAAAACCCCATTGAAAGAGCAGAATTCAAAAAGAAAACCTGTTTCAAACACAAGAGCCGCAAAGCGAGCTCGTCTAGATGGTAAGGCTGAAGCTGAATGATATGCCGATTCAACTATTGGTCAAACGCTGGAGTTTGGAAACGTGTATATAAACCTGAACTCTTTCGTTTTGATTGTTTAGATTCAGAGCAGATTAGGTGACAGATTGTGCCATTTTTTGCGATTCTATAGCCAAGGCGCTATAGATGAGCACAAAAAGGGTGCAAGATGGCGGCTAAGATGCCTGAAGATGAATGAAGATGAATGAAGATGAATGATATAAACGAAAGAGTTCAGGTTAATTTTGTTGTTTAAAATTTATGTAATATTAATATATTATTTATTTTTTATCAATGTTAAAATAAAGTTTATGTATTTACTTTAATTATAATAAATATTATAATTCCTGTTGTTCTGGCGGGGTTTACGTCAAATAATTGTTAATTCTAAATGGCTTTATATAAGTATGTTACGAAATGTTATATCAGGTGATTGTGCGGGCTGGCAGGTGGACAGGATGGTGTACCGGGCGCTGTCGTTTACGTGGCAGGTGGGCTGGGCCCCAGCTGGGGGCGTGGTTAAGGTGCTTCAGGCGCCTTTTGAGTTGTCTTTTGCTGCTGGCGCTTTTGCTAGATGGATTAGGCCAAGCCATAGCCACCTTCATAAGTTAAAAATAATTCACCACGTGGGAGCGGCAGTGATCTGCCTGAAGTAGTTATGGTTTTTAGTATGATAAATAATGCTGTTGATAGGATGGATGTTAAAGGCGTAGAACGCGCTATTGCTTTTGATCGGACCTGTTATGTTGCTTATGCTGTATTGAAGGATGTTGTGGCAGCTACTGTGTTGCCTACTTTGCTTTTAGCTCGTCCCCTTTTTCGCCCGATAGCTCTATTGTTGAGTTATGCTTGGTTCCATTTTTGCTCCCATTCAGTCGATAGCCAAAATAGAGCGACGGTGATTAGCAAGTGCAGAGATCCGTTTTACCCAGATAAAAGCCAGGCCAGGATCTCGTCGATTGTGGATCAAGCGCTTAAGTGGAAGAGGTCTAATCCCGATTATAAGATCAGGTTTTTACCTGGCGGACCGGCTGGAATGATGATGGGTGTCAATAAGACGATTTTTATCAGCGAAGAGAGCCCCAATAATGGTGGTTTGTCATTTGTTTTGAATCATGAAAAAACCCATCTGGAGTTGTCTCATTTGCAAAAGACTGGTTTCGCTGAGCTTGCAGGTTCTTTGGCTCTTGTCAGCGTGATTGTTGGAAGTGTGGCGGTGGCTGTATTTACGCCTTATTTTGCTGCGGCTATTGCAGGTGGTGTGTTGTTGTATTTGGCTTTATCTGTTGGTATTCATTTTGCTGAGGTGTCTCTTGCCCGCAAGTTTGAATTGGATGCTGATTTGGGGGCCGCAAGGTCTTCTTCTTTATCTGATTGTCAAAGTGCAGCCAGTTTAATTAATGACGATCATGCCTGGATGTTTGGCAAACTGCATCCACGCTTGAATAAGCTTGCGCTTAAAAATCCAAGTGTAGTGAGTTATGAGAAACGATTAGAGTTTGAAAAGCAAATTAATCATATCGAGTATTTTGGATTTTGTGTGCATCCAGCAGGAGGCAAGCGTTTAGATGCTATCGAACGGTATTTTGAAAAGGAGAGGCCACTCGAGTATAAGATGAATAAGACTTGGAGCTGCGTTAAGACCAAGGCTTATAGTCATTACGGCAATGTATACGATTTTGCCAATACAAACCCAGTCGCTAAAATCGCTATGAGTATTGCGATATTCAAGACCAAACACTTTGTTGCTAGCAAGGTGATCGAAGGTTTTTTTGCTTTAAAAAATGCGCTAATTTAATCGGCGCCTATTGAGCGCATGGATGGCCCTGTCTCTTTTTTTTTCGAGCTCTTTATAACCTGAACTCTTTCGTTTATATCATTCATCTTCCGCGCATCTTAGCCGCCATCTTGCACCCTTTTTGTGCTCATCTATAGCGCCTTGGCTATAGAATCGCAAAAAATGGCACAATCTGTCACCTAATCTGCTCTGAAT
>JAJFLZ010000034.1 GCA_021772435.1 Chlamydiota bacterium
ATTCAGAGCAGATTAGGTGACAGATTGTGCCATTTTTTGCGATTCTATAGCCAAGGCGCTATAGATGAGCACAAAAAGGGTGCAAGATGGCGGCTAAGATGCGCGGAAGATGAATGATATAAACGAAAGAGTTCAGGTTAATAAGATAGGGTCACCATAGGGATCAATTTTGTCTCCCCTGCTGGTGAATATCTATCTACTCTACGTGCTCGATGAATAGTTTATCCAAGTAAACAAAGCGGAATTCCGATCGCCTGTCGACTGACGTTAGTCATTTAGGCTTATTGGATTGTAACGATTTAGAATTGTTGTGGCTTAAATATTATCGGCCTATTGGCTAGCTGAAACATCTATTTTGCAATTTAGATAACTTATATTTAGTAGATTAGAAGAGATGTGGGTGTAGCCCACTTGACTTTTGGTGGGAAATCGTTTATAATGGGACTAAATTACAGGGAGTAAATAATGTCGTTAACATTACAAGCAGATTCAAAAGGCCGTCTAAACTTGGGGAAAAAGTATGCATCTACAACCTTCTTGCTCGAAGAAGTAGAGCCCGGCGAACTTGTTCTCACTAAGGCTGCAATCATCCCCGAGAGAGAACTTTGGTTGTTGAAAGATCCAGAATCAATGCAAGCCATCCAAGCGGGCTTAGAAGATGCGCGTGAAGGGCGTCTAACAAAAATGGATACGACAGAGTTTGATAACTAATGTTTGAGCTACTATTTACAGACTCAGCACGCCAAACTTATGAAGATCTAAAAAAAGCTGCTTCGAAAAGCACCTCAAAAGCAAAAACAAAATCGTCAAAACAAGAAGGTCTTTTCAAGCAGTTAAAGAAAACATGCCAGCTTTTACAGCAGAATCCTCGTCATCCTGGATTACAGACGCATGAGTACACAGGAATTGACCACCCCTGGAAAAAGTGTGAAAAAGTTCTTGAAGCCTACGTCCAAAATCATACGGCTTCGGCGTATCGTCTCTTTTGGTGTTACGGTCCAAAACGCGCACAAATTACAGTTATTGCGATCACACAACATCCATAGGCAGTTAGAATTGAACCACAGGATCCTTATAAGCTAAGCTCAGGGCATCGTTGTATAAACCTCCCAATCACTTTATTTTCCAATTCTGCATAATTGCTACAATCAAAAACATGATGATCATGCTTGCAAAATTAAAAAAACTTGAAAATATTTCTAGCAATAGGTAAGAATCAGACCTGCTAAAAAGGAGTATGTATGCCGAAAGAATCTAAAATTACTGTAAACGTCAGGGGGAATTCTGTGGAATTTTCCTCTAGAGAAAACAAACTTTATGCTTCGATAGGTCAAAAGGCTTTGACCATTAATGGGAACCAATACGTTAGCGATATAAATCGATTCTTTGAGGTCTTACCTAAAAGTCATTTCATTTTGCTAGGCGATCAACTGACCATCCTGCCCAAAGCCTTTGGAGGCGCAAAAGACAAGGAAGAAGCTTCGCAGATTCCCGATGAGTACACCTGTCCAATCACCCATCAGCTCATGTATGATCCCGTAATCGCAGCAGATGGCGAGACGTATGAACGTGAAGCTATCGAGCGTCATCTTCAATCTAGCGATAGAAGTCCCATGCATGGCGATGCCTTAACACACACCATGCTCACTACTAATCGAGCGCTTAAGCGCACAATAGAAAGTTTCCGCAATAAAAACGAAAGTGCTGATGATGAGCTTTACTTACCAACGAGTCTTGTGCAAACCTGCCGGGATGCTGTGCTTGTTGAGAACATGGTAGAGGCGAAAAAACTACTGCAAAAAGAACCGAGGCTATTCCAGTATAAATTCGATGGTAACCAATCAGTACTGGATCTAAGTTTTCAGACCAGTGCTGCTACAGTTAAATCTATCCTAGCCCTATATCCAGTTGAACATAAGCCGAAGCTAACTCATCAACTTTGTGCAAAAATTTCCAAAGCGCTAGGCCACATAGGCCTGCAAACTCTCACTGAGTCCTACCAGGATTCCACATCAATAAATATTCGTCTAGAATCAGCAATTGCTTATAAATCTATCGACTATGCCAAAGCAGTTCTAAAGCTAGGTGCAGACCCAAATCAGTTTAATAGCAAAGGGTTGCCACCTTTACACCAGGCTATTGATAGCGATAATAAAGCACTTATCAGTATCCTCATTCAAAATGGGGCAAACCCAAAACAACCCGAAAAGAATGGCCTAACACCCATTGAGTACGCAACGCAAGCCAACAAACCACACTTAGCCAACCACATTGCCTTTCAAAAACGACAACATAAAATCCGTCCATACATAACGCCATTACAAAAACAAGTTGATCAACTTATGGCTATGCAACTGCTTACCTTGCAAAGTTTAGAGGCGGTAAGTTCCAAGCTCAAGGATTGTGAACCTGTCAAAAACGAAATTAATCGTCTTCACCAAAAGCTTTCTACTATTGTTGCTGCACCAGCAACATCCACAAGACCTAAAAGCGCTTCAAAAACCCAAGTTATTCAATCAATTTCCCCTGAACAAATACAAGAAAGTGACCTTATTGAGCTTCTAAATCAACACTTTCAAGACATGGATACCTTGGTGCGTCTTGAAAGCGATGGCGAGCTTAAGCTAGAGAACGAGGAAGACAAACTTATAATCCATTATGCCTGTGCAGGCCTATTGATGCGCATCTTTCATCTACTAGGTATAGCAGCTAACCAGCTGCCGACGCAGCTATTTAGTGATGAACTGCATCCTTTTAGACGTCCGACAGCTTACGAATACCGCGGCCAACTCATGCATCACCTATTTAAATTTCGTGGTTGCACACTTACACTCATCAATACGGCCAAAACTCTAACACCTCTTTCAGTAGCTATCCAAGAACTCAAAAGCACCGGCCAAGCTACCATTGACCTAAACGAATTAAGCTCCTTACCGATCCACAAAATTGCACGACTCATCGACGGCATTGAAGATGCTGTCAAAGATCAGCTAAGGGCAGGTGAAGACATTGATCAGTATTTTGAAGAATTAAGTGTCCTGCACAAGCAAGCCGAGGCACTAAAAAACAAAAATAACACCTTATGGGAGCAGGCGGGGCTTTTGCACTTTGCTATTACAACCTTATCCTGTGCTCTTGGTCAGCGTCTTAAAGACATAGCCAGTTATCCTGCTTATGACGCTATTAAAAACAAACTTCTTCGTCTAGACCAAGGTGTTATCGTTTCAACGACAATTGGTAATCAAACCCACACAGCGACTATCTTTGAAATCGATCGGTTACGTTTTGGTCATGCCTACAACGAGGAAAATCTAGCACCTGGCAGAGCAGACGTACAAACTCTACGCAAAAACGCCTTTGTGCTCATCCAACCAACCGAGCTAGAAAAACGACTGCATCTTGCAAGTCAAATTGCATCTAGACGAGTCGGCCGACAACAACCCATGCCTTTGTTCTTTCAGGAATTAAAATTTGGCATAGCACATCAGGAACTAGATTTTACTAGTGAACCGTTTAGAAATTCGGCTCCATCAAAAGTACAAAATCAGCTAAAGATTAAAGATGATACCCATATGAGTACTTCGGTTTTTCAGGAGATAGGCTCGGGTAGCATTGATCGAGCTGTGCCCGATATGGCCTTTGGTAAAGCCCAATGGGAGAAATACTTTGGAGACGTTGGAGAAGAGCCGCTCTTACCATCGAACATCAATCAAATCCTAAACGACCCGTGTCGAATCTGGCCAGAAAAAAAAGTTTACGAAACGCACATCCTAACGCTAATCCCAAGCCATATCGACGGAAAGCCGCTAACACTAGACTATCTAGGAAAGCTAGTGAAGAGTCCTAAAGGAGAAGGGAAAGCTAGCAAATTCAGCTTAGACTATTGGGCATTAAAAACTAGCAAATTCAGCTCCTTGTATTTCTGTGACAACGAGAAAGCTCAAGTACCAAAAAACTATTGGGCATTAATGGCAAAAGATGTGTTGCCAGGACTGCGCGGTGGCTGTTACGAAGATCAGCGCTACTTTTTAAGCGAATATAGCGGCTACAACGTTCCGAAAATGTATGAGGTAGCGATAAGCATTTTTATGGAGCATGTAAGAAGCGGTAAGGAGCTGTATAACGACCCACCAACCTATACCCGCTGCGAGGAGATTTTCGAGCCCGGGGGGTGGCAGATGATTGTGGGTGCCTTTAGTAGGGATGGTCTGTGCGTCACCCGAGAAGGCTCCCTCAAAAACGGCAACGACGCCCCCCCCCCCCAAGGCATGGGGGGTGTCAAGAGGTTTGAGGAGATAGGCTCGTGTAGCATTGCTCCAGCAGCGCTCAATATGGTCTTTGGCAAAACCCAATGGGAAAAATACTTCGGAGACATAGGAGAAGAGCCGATCTTACCATCGAACATCAACCAAATCCTAAACGGCCCGTGTCCAATCTGGCCAGAAAAAAAGGTTTACGAGACGCACATCCTAACGCTAATCCCAAGCCATATCGACGGAAAGCCGCTAACACTAGAATACCTAGGAGAGTTGGTGAAGAGTCCAAAAGAAGGGCAGCGACCCAGCCAATACAAAGATATGAATTCCCTAGACAACAAAACAGCCAGGGCACCAAAAAACTACTGGGTATTAATGACAATAGATGTGGTGCCAAGCACACGCAAGAAAAGTTACAGCGATCAGCGCGAGGTTTTAAGCAAATACAGCGGGTACGAGGTTCCGAAAGTCTATGAGGCAGCAATAGGCATCTTTGTGGAGAATGCAAGAGGCGGTAAGAGGCCGTATGACTGCGACCCACGTGGCCCACACACCCACACCCGCTGTCAGGAGATAAGCAGCGAGGGGCTGCGGGTAGTCGTTGGCGGCTTTAATTGTAGCCGTCTTGACATCGGCCCCAACAACATAGACGACGAACGCTTCGGCTTGGGGGGTGCCAGGAAGCTCGAATAGGCAGTTGGTCTATTTATAAACCGCTAAGGTGAATTTTCTCTATCTAATCACACAAAAAGCCTAAATATGAGCCTTAGATATACAGGTATTGCTGGAAATTCTCATACATACTAAACGGATTACGACCATAAGTGCCGTGATATTGAATAATCCCTTTTTCTGCAAAAAAACTCAAGATTGTCTCCTCTAAATCTATTGTCATCCCTTCTAGTCGTCTCTTATCTGAACAAAGTGCTGGGATGCTAGAAAGACCATTTCGTATCATTTCCCTAAATTTTAAATTGTCGTTTTGGATTAAAACTGTCCTTTTCATTAACAATTCTGTTAGTGTCATTGGAGTAGACTGGCAATGCACACATTCAGTCAGCGTTTTCAGCATGTCGTTTAATATAGGGTTAAACATTGTGCAGACAAAATCAACTTTATTACCGGCGAAAAACTCAGCTGCTGGGTCACGGTCATTTTTATTACCGGCGAAAAACTCAGCTGCTGGGTCACGGTCATTCTCTGTGATCGATTTTAATAAGTGTGCTAATCTTGTATTGAGCTCTAAACTGTCAGTATCTGACAGAGTTAATTCACAGTTTGGATGATCTAGGGATATCCCTTTAGCATTAATAAATTCTAGGTGATTAATATAAGTTTGACGAAAAGACCCAATTACCTCGTTTCGTCTTTGAATTAATTCCTGGTCATTTTTGGACAACGTAGGATCGATATTTTTTTGGAGAATGGTAATTATTTGGTCGTAGTGATAGGGAAAAAAAGTAATTAACTTAATAGCCTGTGTTTTAGCGCTAACTGGATGCGTTGCTTGTTTAAAATTCTGTAAATCAATTAGTCCAAGCTTTCCAACTTCATCGTCAAAGACAAGAGCGACTATATTATAGTTCGCTTCAGGAAAGCATAGCTCTGGTATATCAGCGTAGCAGAAAAGAACTGTCAAGTCATGAATTGCCTGGTCAAATTTATTTTTGTGTGTGTAGTACATGCCAACCACTTCTTTCTTGTTTGTAAAGTGAACTGGCAGGGCTTCTTCTAAATGCAAGTGCTTGTAAATCCGCGCCTTTGGGATAAGGAGATGTTTTAATCCGTGTTTTTTGCAAAGTTGCCTAGCAAGTCTCATATTTTCAAATCTGGTAGTAGTATCTAGTCCTGTTTGGTATTGATTTGGCACGCCACGTCTAATCAAGACAGGCTTTTCTAAGTATTTATAAGTATTTTTACCACAATATTTTAACTGTTTTTTTAATTCGGAACTCTCCGCATATTTAGACTTTTTGTCTTCGTAAAACCCTTCACTGATAAGTTTGCGAATAGGGTCAGAACTTGCCAAAGGATCAAAATGTGTAATCGGCAGATAGTGCGTTTGCTCTTCTAAATAACGCGTACGCTGTTGCCGCATGCGTTCCCATGCTTGCAGTCGTTGAGCTACTTTCTCTACAAGTGCCGTGATCGGGTATGTGCGCGTATAGCTTGGTTTTTTTGGCTCATCTATTGGCTGCGGAAAAGATATAAAGCTGTCGATTATTATCGTTTGTTTAAGATTGTCTTTATACGGTAGTTTGGAGTTATGACTAAAATCACAAATACGGAATATTTTTTTTGTATCGGACAGAATTAAGTAATCCTCCTGATGTATAACATATCGAAATTCAATATCCTTTTGAAGGAGCTTGCCATTAAATCCTGAATAAATTGACCCTATTTGACCTATTTCAAAGGGCTGAGTAAGATCTTCTTTTACTGCTGAATCTGGGTAATCCTCTAGCACCTCTTTAAATCGATAAGTAACTCTATCGTATTTATATACCCCCTTTGAACCTTTGCAATATAAATAATTGGTGTCAATTCGTAATGAATCTCCTTCTAAGCCATCAGCAATTCCCGCTGAGTTGTAATCTTTTGATTTAGAGTTGTTTGAATCGGTGTCATTCTTGGTATTTAAACTCGGTTCGCCATCTTTAAAATTATGTTTATTTGAATTATTGCTATTGATGTAACCCATAGGTTTCCCTGTATACAAATCATGCGCAACTAATGAAGTTTTATTTGTACTATGCCAAATGAGTATATGATTTCCATTAAGAACTTGTTGTCCAATAGAGTCAGTAGACCAAAGTTCTTTTCCTTCGTGTAGATCATATACCAAGACGTCTGCACAAGGGCCCCAAGATACTCTGTATTCAATAAAAAGGTTTTCTACTATTGCGCATAGCGCGTAATGAGTTGCCTCATGATTAAAGAGTGTAAACTCTGTTTCCCCTGTCAGAAGATTGATTTTTTTTAAGCCAGAGGGGCCGAAAGCTAATGCATAATTATCTTTAACTACAATCTTTTCAATCCAGCCCATGTCGGGCTCAATTTCAACATAGCGATAGTTGCCTTTTTTCCAATTCTGCTCTGTTCTGTAAATAGATACATACGTTTCATAAGAAGAATCTGTGTCTAGTTCTAAATAGATATCTCGATGAAGAATTTCGGCCCAAAACTTTTGGCCCTCAAGAATTTGATGAAATCTTTTGCTTATAATCCGTCCGTTTACGATATCTTGTACAGGAAGAAATTTATAGATCCTTTTGATCAAATCATCAGGTAAATCGCTAATGGTAGTTGTTTGATTTTGAGCAGGGCGCGTTACTTCATTTACAGAAGCCATTAAACTGCTAGCCCTTGAACGTAGCGGTAGTCCCAGAGTGTGATCTCGGCTTTGCTTTCTGATGCGTAGGGATCTTTTGGGCATGAGCCAGCCACTAGCATGTGATCGCCTAGTTTTGTAAGACACGAAACTCTATCTGGAAATTTTCCAATTGTCAGTACTTCTTTACTGGTGCGAATATCCCATAGTTTAATCGTTGCATCCTCGCCGCTGCTTGCAATGACATTTGGGCAGACATTGACGACATTCCAGACGCGTTTACCAGCTGCATGACCGCAAAGTTTTTGCACTTCTTTTCTTTGGTTGACATCGATAAGTCGCACGGTTCCATCGAAACATGTAATCGCAAGTCGATCAGCTAGGTTCTCGATCTTTAAGATACTGGATATTAGCGGTCTTTGATGCCGATGTTTTCCCTGCACGCGAACTTCTTTAACTAGAGTTTCTTTGCGCGTGGGCGCGTTTTGCTGTTTTGTCCAAAGTTCTAAATCGTCGCCGATGGCTAAAACGATTCTAGACTCATCTAAAGGCAAAACGCTGTAGACCCAATCATTGTTGTGGGCTTTTGCATTTAAGATGAGTTTACCTTTTCGGTTCCAAAGCTGCATGTAACAGGCTGTTCCAGTAAAAAACATGGGACTGTCTGTAAATGGAAATTCGTTTACACAATGAATTCTATTCATATTCCGTTGTTTACAAACGTGGTTGCTAGGGGGAGCATAACGTTTTTCCAGCTCAATATTCCCCATCTGGTCCCAAAATGTGATATTACCAGAGCGCGAGCCTGAGACAATTGTGCCATCTTTTAAAACACAGAGAGCTGTGATCCATGTTTTGTAGGTTTTGTAGAGTTGATTAGAAAAAGTTGTCTCTAAATTTCCTTGATCATCCCAAATTTTAATGTCATTATCTTTTGATCCGCTAACAAAGCGGTTATTATCAATTGCTACGATTCCATGAACATCATCGCTATGTGCATTAACGATTTTAGCTACATAGCCTTTTGCAAAGTTTTTTTTGCTTGTTTCGCTTAGTCTATGTTGAGGAATAGCTTTAAAAAATTGAGGGTATGGGTGACTTGAGGGAGCGGGCTGCTGTTTAGGTAAAGAAGCAATGGCTAAAAATGACTTTGCAGATGAAGATCCACTGTTTTGCGAGCATTCTTCCTCTGCTTTTCCTTTGTGTATACTATCAAATGAAAGTTGACTGAGCTTAAATTGTAAAATTTCATCTTCAAGCTCTTTAAACGGAAGAAGTTTTGTAATTCTTGCGTAGTCGATAGGACAGAAATCCCGACCAGATTGAGTATGTGTTTGGTCAAATAGATGCCCGCATAAGGCAATACTTGGTTTTTCCATGCATTGCCCTGTTAAAGAGCATAAATATGCGTTAGGAATTGCATTTGAGGACATGATTAACGCCTATTGGGAAATGGATTACGTGTAACTTCGAGGTGCAGCGCTACGACTCCGTGTTGCCCTGCTCTGGCTGGATACCCGGGAATGTTTAAATAGATATTTTCTGCATGTTCTAAAGAGTATGTTTCACTTACACATTTTTTAAACCCAGAATCAATAAGCATTTCCCTAAATGTCCTAAATGCCCGAATATCAGTGATTTTACATTCCACATCGTCATTTGGATCCTGCTTATAAAAAAATCGAATGGTGTCGCCTACTCGAAATGCTTTAACCATTCCACTATTAATGCGGCCCTCGACTGTTTTTCGCCCTGCTTGGATCTGATGAACATACAGTTTTTTAAGTGTTATTTCTTTAACTCGTGGTCTAGCATCAAATCTTTGATTGTTTTGGATTCTAGATCCACGAGGAGACTGATATTGCACTTGACGATCGTTGTATTGTTGCGGATGAGAAAGGCTATGTTCTTGGTATGGATAGTCCCCTCTTGCGTAATGGCTATCTGGAATGGGTTGAGATGGTCTTCTCGTTTCTGTATCGTCTGTGTGGTGCTGCACACGTTTAAAGGAAATCCCAATTGGTTGTGTAGATCGGTTTTGTGGCAAAGGGGCGGTTCGTATGCGTTTTTCGCTGATATCATCAGATATTCTTTGTCTCTTTTTCGATTCATTTTTTTTCTCGTCTTTGCCACCCTCTGATTGAGTTTCTTCTCGTTTTCCAGGCACTTTTATTTCCTTAACAAGAAGATTTTGAACGAATTCTTTTGATTTAGAATAAGTAGAGGCCTTGTTAAAACCACTAGTTAAGAAAAAGTCGAGTTCCGCCTGCTTTGTATTGGGTAACTTGACAGCCATATGTTCTGAGCCTCGGTCAGCTGCTAACAGTTCTACTCGACGTAGCAACTCCTTTTGATCACTTTCAGTGTGATTTTCCATGCATTGAAAAAGGTCAATTTTAAATGTGTTTGAATAGTTTTTAACTTTTTGTGGTTCTCGCTTGTAGATAATAAATCCTATTAAGGATTTATCTTTAAATAACAACCTGCAAGTTCTATTTTCCTGCGCCTCAATATTTTGTAGCTTTTTCGAACGGCTAGGGCCAGCAGCTTGAATTTGCTTATGTATAGTATCCAAATATTTGGATTCAAGTTTTAGTCTTCTAAACGAATATTCAGATGCCTTGTTTGTGATGTTTGTAGCCATTGTTCACTCCTTCAATTTCTAATAAAACTTTTGGTAAAGACCTTATCAGATCAAAGAGAATTTTGATAGAAAATCTTTCGTATTATTTACGTATGTCATAGAAGCGAATTTCTGCATTATGGTTAGTGGTTGACATGTCTTCAGGGCAAGTTCCGGCAACTAATACATGATCGCTCATTTTAAGCATCGATGTGACCTGACCAACGTGGTCAGCAATTGTATGCACGCTTGCATTTTGGCGAACATCCCAAAACTTGATTGTTCTATCCTCTCCGCTACTTGCAAAGACCTGCTGTGAGATTGGTTCAACAGACCAGACACGCCCTTGGTGTTCTCTAAATGTTTTAACAATTTTTGTAGTTTGCAGATCAAGTATCCGAGTTGACCCATCAAAAACAGCCATAGCAAATGATGTTTTCTCTTGATTTAGAGGTTTGATCGATGAAATAAAGAGCCTTTGGCGACGGGTCTTTCCATTCACAGTGACTTGTCGTTTTTTTCCTTCCCAAACAACTTTTTGTGAAAACTTCCACTGACAATCTTGTTTTTTCCATAGATCCACTGTGCATCCAGTCACTGCAAGTAATCTGCTAGCACTTAAAGGCTCAATGCAAAATACCCAATCTTGCTTGCTCGTCTTGGTTGCACTTTCAGTTCGCTCAGCAATTAGATTAAACTCATCAAACATCGTGGGAAATCCCACAAAAAAGCTTGGTTTACAAGGATTTTGGCCGGCAGCTAAACAATTAACGCGTCTTGTATTGAGCTCGTGACTGTAGTGATCGCGTGAAGGCATTTTAAGTTTGATTTGGCGAATATACTCACCTGCTGTATCCCAAAGGCAAATCTTTCCGTTGCGTAATCCGCTAATCCAGTACTCATCATTTAGGACCGTCATAGCAGTAATCCAATCTCTATCTTTTTGGTCTGCAGGTTCAACCTCGTCTACGACCTTCACTCGCTGACCACGGTCATTCCATTTATAAATGGAATTGTCTTTTGAGCCACTGACAAATGTCCCGTCAGATAGTTTGATTAGGCTATGGATATCTCCATGATGGGCATCGTGAATAACATGAACAAGTTCAGGTGCATACTTGTCTGTTTTTGATTTTGGCTCACCTCGCATTAGTTTAGCAAATCTGTCAGCTAGAATATCCATGACCTTCGTGACTTCTGTAGCTTTAGCAGGGCAGGCTAGCAGATGTTCTTTAACGCCTTCAATGTAGCGTCCATCCCATGTATGAACGATGTTAAATCCCTTCTTTTTAAAAAACATCAGAGATTCTTGTTTGGTCTCGCTCACTGTGACGTGAATAGAATTATGTCCTAGATTTAGGTTTTCAACTTCAGATTTAAGTTTGTTTACGAGCGCAGAGCCAAGTCCCCTGCCAGAATTCTGCTGTGATTGGTCAACAAAAAGTGATTTGACTTCCACACTTTTTGTCACACCTAAATTAGCAAATTCGTCACTTAGAACAGTTTTGAACACCAATACAGCAACAGGTGTGTCTCCTTCATAGAGCAAATAAGCCGTGCGATCAGTAGAGGCTTTAATTTGATTTAAGGCTTTTTCTTGCGATCCGTATAGGGGGGTGAGAATGCGATTAAAAATATCAGTAAGCACACCCATGCGTTCAAGATCAGATCCGCCCACACGATGAAACTTCCTGTCAGGAAAGTGTTGGATACGGTAGCTTCCTGTTGGTGAAGAAGGCCTTGCTTGGGTAATCGCATTTGATGCCATAAAATCACTTTCTCCTTAAATAACTTATAAGGTCAAGATCCTATAAAGATAAATAATACTTGGCAACGGTTTTTTTTAGATCTTGGATGGAATTTTGAAATCGGGTAGATGTTCAATTGAGAATCCCACGACACCAAATTTTTTTTCACGTTCGGCATAATTGGAAAAACTGTGGTAGATAGCGACGCCTTCTTCAATTGATTTGACATCTGGCAAGCATTTACCGAGACCAAGCACCCGCAACATCTCCTCGAAAGTATCAAACTTATCAGCCTTGGTTACTTTGCAAAATAGATTTTTTGCGGGGTCGTTATTCATGCTGAATTGAATGATGTCTTGCGCTCGGATATGTCGTGCTATGCCATCAAAAATGCGACCTTCAACTGTTTTTTTGCCGTTTTCTATTTGTAGCCAATATTTATTCATCAAGGATAGAGAGTGAAAAGCACGTATTCTATGACCAATCATGAGCTAACTCCAGGTAAATGGCTGCGACACCGAATTCTTTTTCTTTTTCTGCAAATCCAGGAATGCCCATATAAAGAGACAGCGCTTCTGCTTTACTTTTTGCTTGGGGCACACATTGATCGTATGGAATGGAATCCAGCATATTTGCAAAGCTTCCAAAACGTTCAATCTTTGTTATTCTGCAAACAACATCATCTGAGGCATTCGACATGTAATAAAATCGTAGTGTTTTACCGGGCATCAGGTTTTTAACAGGACCTTTGAAAATGCGGCCTTCGCACCTTTTTGACCCGCCTCGAATTTGGTGGATGTAAATCTTTTTCATGCTGAGGGCATGATCGGCTTTGCGTGGAGCTTTCTCTGATAAATAACCAAGCTCATTGCTAGCGCTTTTAACTGTTGAAATGCTGCTCAAAATAACCTCCGCACCAGAATTCTACATTCAGTCGGTGATTTTGTGAAGTCATTATTCAAAAATCTTGTAATTAATCGATGATTTTTTTATTGCTTTAGGAGGCTTTAGTGAAGCAGACGACGATACCCAAGATGTCCCCATGCTTGTTTTTCCAGAGGCCTTTTTGGGTGAGGATATTCATTTTGACGCCGGTGGGTATCTCGATCGTTTCGTGGATGTCGTACTTGGGCTCTTTAGTCTCTAGAACGATTCTGTCATCGTGTACGTGATGCTTAACGGTGTCTTGAATGCCGATCATCTCATCTGGTGTCTTACCAAATAGTGCGGCAAAATTGACGTTGCAACCCCTGAATACCGATTGCGTGTCTTTCCAGCAGATATAAACTCCTGGAAATGAATCGATGACTTCCCTCTCCTCGCTCATGAACCTTGTATAGCAAGAAGATGCTTATGTAGCAAATTTAGCTAACTGCTCTTCTGCGATTGTAGCAAATTTAGCTAACTGCTCTTCTGCGATATCCAATTGAGCCTTCAATACTTCGAGTTCATCTTGATAGCGTTTGAGGTCAGTAACGTAAGTGTCAATTAAGGAGTTATGTACATAACTATCTTTATGTACATAATCATCTTCAAGCTTTATAAGTAAATTATCATAGATAGTATGGTTTCCTTCGACTTTGGAAATATATTCTTCTACTTCAGCTTTACTTAGGCCTGTTAGGTAGTTAGATGCTTCTGATTTTGCCGTTGCTATGCGAGATTCGATGGTTGGCTTATGAACTACTGTGTTGACTTTTGTTGCCTTTTTAGCTGCCTGTGATGTGTCCTCTTTTTTAACATCGCGCTCATTCATTGGTGTGCTGCTAGAAAAAATAGAAGCGATCATCTTAAACAGCCGCTGTATCATGTTCAGCAAGCAGTTAGTGCTCTCTTGTGTTTTGTTTGTTTTAATATCATTTAAGCCTGAAATTTCCATATTATATACCTATTAAGTGTTTTATATATACTTAATTATAACATATTTTTGACAAGTTATCAATAAATTTATTTAATATAAAGCATTGATGTAGAATGGGTTATGACTTGCGCAAGTCGTTTACACTTAAAGGTTAATAAAATAGAGGGCGTGCGATGCTGTTGCCGATGAATTTGGCGAAACCATAAGCTGTTGATGCTGCGTTTGCTAGATGAGCTTGAATGAAGTTAATCTTCTTGTAGAGCTCATGTTTTTGATTAGCTGTTAGGCAGGCGTAGAATCTGGGCTTTTGGTCTTCTGGCAAGTCTGTGTATAGCTTGTAGAGCTTTTCGCTTGAGCATTTGGGGGCAGCTAAGGCCCAATGCAAAGGTTTGAATTCCTCATTCTTAATCTCTGCTTCTACTTCTTCAAATGTGGTGATGTAGAAACTTTGCAGGGATTGCGCTTTTGTAGCGCTTGCGCTTAGCTCATTTGTCCCAAGATTTTGCATCGCTAAATCCAATGGAGCTTTAAAACCATCTTTGATATCTGCATTTTTTTTCAAAAGTGTATTGATGTTGAGGTATCTATATGGGCTGGTAGTTAAAAATCTAGTAACAAGTCTTGAGTGAGCTTCAATTTTTTCTTGTGGCTCTAACTTGGCATACACGGCAGCAAATGTTTTATGGCCAATCGCTTGTATGATTGAATCTCTAAGTGAGGTATTGGCTTTGTAGACATCGATAAGCTTGTTTTGCTTGTGCAAAGCAAGTGCACAAATGTGCAGTTGTTTTGGTGAACTAGAGTGCATCAAGTTGACAACTTCATCTTTCCCTTGTTCTGCATGCTGAATGTAGTGGCTTAAAGCTAATATTGCATAGCTTGCCGAAAACCCACTGAGTAGCTTGATTCGCTCTGGCTTTAGCATCAGGTATAGCGTCAGAGCACTAGTGTTTTTTCCAGCGCAGTATACGCCTTTAAATTCTTGCTCGACAAACTGCTCTAAGTTTTGCTGGTCGATGTTTGTTTTAACAGCCTCAAAGCTGTCCATGACAGCTTGCACTGTTGTGGCTGGGTGGAGCTCTTCCCACTTAAATGGCTTGGATACTATACCTTTCGGAATATGGTGAGCACTTAACTTAACGCTAAAGGTCCAAAGCAGATAGGTCGATGTAAGTATGACAGCTGCCGTTAGCAATAACCATTTGTTGCGCTTGGCAAAATCAGCCACTTTTTGTGTGGTTGATCGTAGCATGTTGCCAGCAGTTAGTGTTTGTGCTTGAATTTTTGTAACCATATTTATTCCTTTGTCCTATAATCAATCGGGAGGATCAATTGCAGGTTGATCATCTAAAATTTTTTGAATGTTCTCATCGCTATTGTTATAGATTCTGTCTGTCAGCATGTCATCAGAGCAATTATCGTAAAAATGTTTTAGGCATTTATGTGTGTGTAAAACTTTGGCAAAAAGCATTGTGTGGTTAACTTCGTTGGTTGTATCAGAAATCATTTCCGCAATCCATTGGTAGGTTTTATCACCAATTTGCATGTTTTTGAATTTACAGTATTCAGCGAGTGTTTTTTCTAGATATTCAAACTGGGTGCCACTGTACCAAAAACGATTAGATCGTTCCGCGTCATCCTTAGCAAGGAGTAAATACAATGTAAATGCAGTTGTATTTTTGCCTGTTTCAGCATAAGTATCCTTCACATACCCTTCGAGATTTTGGATGTTATTTTTTACATCCTGCATGCGTGGCATGAGCTCATCTAGGGTCGTATTAGCTGGAAGGTCAGAATACTCGAATTTTGCTGAGGGAATGAGATCTAACTGCATTTCTCGATCTTCGGGATAGATGTATTTTATAATCAATTTTTGCGCCTTGGGGCTACAAAGGTGGTAAAACTCTGTAACTTCATCTAGATTCAGGTTAGGAAGTACTAAAGCATAAGCTTGCAATGGGTATACCTGTTTAGTTACCCAAGCTTTGAGAGTCTGGAGTGTAATATGCCCATAACATTCGCTGAAAGGGCTCAGTTCATCAATATTTCTTTTGAGAAAAAACTGAAGGGCATCATCGGCTAGTTTGTTTGTACTCTCTCCTTCTTGAGGAAGTAAAACATATGGCATGATGTCTTCGTCCATATCATTATGATCAAAGTGGAGGTTAAGAGCAGTTTCTAGTGTGGTCAAATACGTGCTTGTGTATTTGGGTTCATCTTGTAAATGACGAAAAAGTAGATCAACCGTTTCTTCATTGCTGCGAAGTAAGAAGTTTGTTTTCTCTTCTGGGTCTAAAGCTACGAAATTTTTTGCTAAATCACTTTCCACTGCATCAGCGGCATTTTCTAGCAGCTCCTCATCCCTAGTAGAAAGGCAAAGATCCCAAATGAAATCTGGGGCAGTTTTTTTCCGTAGATCCCCTGGATAGGCTGCTTTTTCAAATTGAATGATTTCTTCAAAATGTTTTTGTGCGGTAGCTTTGTGGTCATTAAAAATAGCTATTCTCTGCTTTGGCTTAGTCGCTAAAGCAATAATCACGGCATTGATGTAGTTGGCGTGATTTTTGTTTTGTAAAACTTCGTTAAGATCTTGGACATTTTCGTTGATTGTTTTGGCATTGTTCATCAAAGTATCTAAATCGATTTTGCCAAGCTCTCTTAGTTTGAACGGTATAGCAATTTTTTGAACTAGAGTTTTGCGGTTAATTGGAGGTGGGTTATGGGGTGGTGGGATAGGTGGAGCTGGAGGGTTGTTTGTTTGATCTTCAACTTCGCGGTTTCTGTAGCGATAGACACCGTAGCAGGCGGCTGCTAAAGCGGCTAAGCCGACGATTCCGACGAGGACGCTATTAGCGCGCACATAGTCAGCGGCCCGTGAACTCATCACTTTTTTGTAAGTTTGTACAGTATAATTTTGAACTGATTCAAGCATATAGGTGTCCCTGCTATAATTTTATCTATTATTTTAAGGGATTATTAAATTTATTGCAATGTTAAACAATTCATTTGCAGCCAGTTAATTAAAATATTTAATTAACTGGCCATTTAACAATACTCCTACGGAGAAGAGTATTTGTTTGATTTATCCGTTGCATAGTCTTTTAGCTCTTGATCAACTCTTCCTAATTCATTTTTAAGCGAATTGAGTGTTTGCTTTGGCTCATTACCAGTTTTGGCACCCATTAGCTCGCAGTATTTGTCCAGAGCTTGCTTTCTGTATTCAAGAGTTGTGCCGTATTTTCCCTTGAGCATTTCGCATCGAGCTGATGAATTAGGAGCTACAAGCAGGCCCAAGACGTAAGCTTCAATTGATGATTGTGTGTTGTCATCTTTATATCGATCCTTGATCCCATCATCTAAACCGTCTAGTTTGACTTCTTTTTTGATTGTATCGATATTGTCTTTCATTTGCTCAAGTGTAAGACCATGACTAAGCGATAGGAGATCAGACCATTTTCGACCCGGAGTGGCCAAGTAGAGGCCAATTTTTTCAGAGTTATTTGGGTCCTTGATGCAAAAAAGCACATCTTCTGCCCATCTTTGGTTAGTAGAATGTAGAATCTTGAGAAGAGCCTTTTTCTGAGGATAGTCTAGTTTAGGGAATGCTAAGGCAATTGTTAGAGATGATAATGTGTAAGCAGAATCTTGACCACTAATTAGCTTGTTAAGTTCGTCGAAAGTTATCTCTGGATAAGCAGCGCTAAATTCTGCAAATTCCCATCCAGTACGTGAATTAGCTTGTTTCTCAAGATGTGTTAGAGCACTTTTTGCAAGTTCTTTGTTTGCTTTTAGGATGTCTGGCATTTTTGATTTACCAAAAGACTTCTCTGTGAAGTGGAGCTTGATGCTAGTCTCTAGTGCGTAGTACAGTGGTTGTTGGTCTTTATGAGAATCAGGAAATTTTTTGAGCGTTTTGAAAAGCTCTCCGAGTTCGGTTTCGTCAAGCATTTTGCAGATAGAGTTGTAAGGTACAGAAGGAGACTTGTAGTACTCTTCTGATGCATTGAGAGTTTCAAGATATTTTTGAGTGGATTTGAAGATGTCTTTTTTCAAGTCGTTAGCAGCTTGTGTAGAGGCGCTAGTAGCAAGTTCTTTTGCTGCAGCTTTATCTTTCAGATCAGCGTAGATGGCTAGAGCCTCATCAGCTTTATCGATAGAGACAAGCTGGATTTGTTTTGTTTTATCCGTCTCTAGGGCTAAGCTAACAGCGACAGCTTTGGTGTACTTCGGAGATGTAGGGTTGCTTTTGATGAATTCTTTGACATCTTCAAGTTTAAGATTAGGTAGTTTTTTCTTGAGGTCTTCAATGGAGATGTTGTCATCTAAGTCTTTAAATGTAGATGTAGTCTCACCTGGATTACCTGGGGTGACGGTGCGAGTGGCAAAGAAATTGGTGTAAATGAGATAGCCGGCAATGATGGCCGTCGGAATGGCAACGAGCGCTATCATCGTTGTGTTTTTGCGCGCAAAATCTGCAATGCCTGCGCTTGTTTGTGGTTTGATTGAAATAGGTGAAATACTGTCTGACATGGTGGATCCTTTGTTTAATTTAAAGCACTATAGAGGATTGGTCAATTATGTTCAAATGGGAATAAAAGTTTTAGTTGATATTAAGCGTGGATGAGACGATAAGGAGACACATGGAATGGTATTGGATTGTTAGCTTTGTGGCAGTGGGATTAGGCGCTGGTTTGCTGTCTGGGTTGCTTGGAATTTCAGGCGGTGTGATCGCTGTGCCAAGCCTTTTATTCATTTTTAGAGCAGCCGGTTTGCCGCCTGAGCATTTGATGCATTTGGCAGTAGCTACATCGCTATCGAGTATGACGTTTAACAGTTTTTCATCGATGATGGCCCACCATAAACGGGGCGGCGTTGTGTGGGATGCCTGCTTGAAGATGCTGCCTGGCCTTGTGCTAGGTAGCATGCTAGGAGCAACAGTTGCTGGTTTTTTGCCGAGTGGCTTTTTGGAGGTGTTTTTTGGTTTTTTTGAATGCGTTTTAGGTCTTTATTTTTTACGGGCATTTAAGCAAAAAACCGATAATCATCCCCTTCCCTCTTTTTTTATATTGTTTGGTGCAGCTTTTTTAATTAGCGGTTTTGCAACGATACTCGGGATTGGTGGAGGGCTTTTAATTGCTCCACTTATGGTGTTTGTGGGTTTTCAGATGAAAAAGGCTGTTGGAACGGCTGCAGCATCGAGTTTTGTTGTATGCTTGATCGGGGCGATCAGTTATTTGGTTCTGGGTCTAAAGTCAGGCGCTGAGATTCCAGATGCGATTGGATATATTCAGTTTCCGGCGTTTTTATCGATTGTATTAACTGCGCCGTTTGCAGCGATTCTTGGCGCGCATTTAACACATGTGATGCCGGTTATGCTTGTGCGACGCATTTTTGGATTGGCACTTATTTTTGCAGGACTTTTGGTGATATTATGAAAAAATCACACTGCAGATTATCTGACCAATTAACTAAATTATTTACTTAAAGTAGTCCGCGGACACGGTATTTTCAATCTTATCTTTGACTTCTTGAGAGGCGTTGTTATGAAAATCTTTTAATCGATCGTGGTTCTTTAATGTCTGGATAACTGGTTCAAACATGTCACTTTTGAGATTATCGCTATCTAGAAGATCTTTAGCAAAATCATATGTATCGTCATTATCCTTAAGGTTCATAAGCTTGCAATAATCACTAAAGGCACTACGTTGATGTGTTGTCTTGTTCGACAGTGTGTCGTTTATTATATCTATTCTCTCATTATTATTTTTTGCTATAAGTAGAGCTAAGACATGTAATGAGGATTCAACAACTTCATAGCTGTCGCCATAATCTTTGATACGATTCTTGATATCATCCAGGGTGGCAAATTGTTTTATTTTTCCTAATTGATCTTTCATTTCCTCTTGATTTAGACCTAGATCGTTATCGATTAGTGTTTCTAATGTTAGGTTTTTAGGACTGAAGTATAGGTCCATCCTCTCATCAGCTGTGCAGCTGGCAAGAGCGCCAAGTGCAAAAGATTTGTTCTCAAGATTGAAACTTCTAGCATATATATCTTTACGCTCTATTTCTGTTAATTTCGGAAAGGCTACAGCGACAACTATTTGATAATATCCAGAATTTTCAAAATTATTGCTTAGAAGCTCTGTAAGGTAGTTGTAATTATATTCAGGATAGGCTTCGCTAAACGTTTTTATTCTCTCTAGCAATGCAGGATTTTTCTTGACTAGTTTGTAAGAAAAACGCGTGCGTATGTGAGAACAAGCTTTTTCCTTGATATTTTCATTTGCCATTTTTAACACAGGTATTAGTTTTTTAGATTGTGGATTTGGTGTATGAAAATGGATGTCTAATTCGTGTCCTACCATATCATCTCTATTAAACTCATACGACATAGATTTTTGACTGAAATTTGTATTCACAAGAATCACGAGTTGATTAGTGTCTAATATCTCCCAGAAGTTTGAATATGAAAAACTATCTAAACTTTCATAGTATTCTTTAACGAGGTTTGTGCTAGATAAGTAGTTAAAGACAGCTCTGTAGAAGGCTGCATAGGATTCTCGAGTAGCACCCTCGGACGTGCCAATGTGGTGCCAAATGGCTGTTTTTGATGTTTTAAAAGCTAGGGTTTTCACAGTTTCTTTATCTTCTAGTTTGGTCAAAAATGTCAGAATTTCATCAGCTTTTTCATCTAATGCATGCTTAACTCTGGGAGTAGCCGTTCCATCAATTGGAATATCAGTGCTGTTATCTTCTTTTGGAGAGAGTGCGATGGCAATCGCCTTGGCCTTAGGGAGCAAAGGTGATGAGGCGTTATTGCTAATAAAAGCTTGGACATCGCTGAGCTTTAATTTGTTTAGGTGTGTTTTTAGGTCCGCATCCAGTATTTTTCCATTTAAGTAGTTTTCCAGTGTCGGAGCTATTGGGTTGGGATTATTTGGGTTGGGATTGGGGTTAGCAGGTTTCACGTTACGTTTACCATAAAAGTGATGGTAGGCAAGGTAGCTAGCAACAAGGACTGTAGGGATCGCAATAATCGCAATCATAGTCGCATTATTATGCACAAATTTTATGAGGCCAGTTTGAGTTTTTGGTTGGATAATAATTGGAGAGATACTGTCTGCCATATAAGAGGTCCTTTTTTTTTAGTCCCCACGAGTATAAAGAACAGGACTATTTTTATGCAATTAATCAAAACGAAAGAGTTCAGGTAATTAGCATTAAAGTTTTTAGTTGATCTTAAGCATGGATAAGACGATAAGGAGACACATGGAATCGTATTGGATTGTTAGCTTTGTGGCAGTGGGATTAGGCGCTGGTTTGTTGTCTGGGTTGCTTGGAATTTCGGGTAGTGTGGTGACATTGTGCGTTGCTGCAGGACTTATGGTGGCATTGTGAAGGTGTATGTTTCCGATTTTTCAGCTATCCGTCCCCCACATGAAATGCATCAAGAAGATGTTCTTAAATGGCTAGCTAAGGCTCATGCGCGCCACGGTGCTAATCGCGAGGAGATAGAGGAGCGACTGCTTAAGCTCGGGGTGGGTCCAAATAAGGTGCAAAAACGCAGCACGTTTTATCGAGATTGCCTACACGAGGATTGGCATGAAATGGAGGTGCACGGAAGCGAAATCGATGGGAGGATGCGCTTTTTTGATAAGGTGTGTACAGATGCTGCTCTCTCGTTTTATGAGACGGATGAAATTCCAGATGATTTGATTCATGTTAGTTGTACGGGATATGTGGCGCCAAGCCCAATTCAGCGCCTTGTTGCGCAGAAATGCAAGCTAGCGACAGTGACGCACGCTTATCACATGGGCTGTTATGCTTCGGTCCCTGCCATGCGCATGGCGCAAGGGTTTTTGGCAGCGGGTAAGAGCCAGGTAGATGTTGTGCATACTGAGCTTTGCAGTTTACATATGGGCACGCATCGTCATACGGTTGATCAACTGATAGCTGAAACGCTTTTTAGCGATGGACTGATTAAGTATTCGATGAGTCATAGGCCGAAGGGCTTTGAGGTGCTCAAATTGCATGAGGAGATTGTGCCGGGCACGCTTGACCATATGCGTTGGGATATCGAGAGCTGGGGCATGGGCATGACGCTCAGTTTAGATATTCCCTTGGCGCTCGGGCGCGGAATTAAGAGATTTGTCCAAAATTTGTATCCAGGTGATTTGTCAAAGGTGCATTTTGCACTTCACCCGGGAGGGCCGAGGATTATCGAGCAGATTGCGAGAATTTTGAAGTTAGAAGATTGGCAAATAGAGCACAGCGCAAAAATTTTGCGTACGCATGGCAATATGTCGAGCGCTACGCTGCCCCATATTTGGCAAGAGATGCAAAAAGATGTCCAGCCAGGATCGGAAGTGATTAGTTTAGCTTTTGGTCCGGGTCTAACAATTGTAGGAGCGGTTTTGAGATGTTGTTAACACTTCCTTTTTTAGTGCAGGGTGTCGTTATTACCCTTGATGAGTTTATTTTTCACGTTAAGAGGGATTTGCCGAAGTGGGAGCGGATCGGTCATCCGCTTGATACGCTGACGGTGCTGATTTGCATTGTGTTTGTGCTGGTTTTCCCCTACAGCTCTAGTTTGCTGAAGGTTTATATAGGATTGAGTTTGTTTTCGTGCTTGTTTGTGACAAAGGATGAGTTTGTGCACAAGCATCACTGCCCGGCAGCTGAGCAGTGGCTGCATGCGGTATTGTTTTTAAATCACCCGGTGCTGTTGACAGCGCTCGGGTTAATTTGGGCGCATCCCACTCCATTTTTATTTTCATTCTTGAAATTTCAAACAGCACTCGTTACTCTGTTTGGGCTATATCAGGTTATTTATTGGAATTTTTATCGTGGCAGAAAGCATATCATTAATTAATAATGGGTTTTATGACCACCTCAACTCTTTATGGTATGAGGGCGGTGAAGATCACCCCATCAGCTTGCTAAGAGCGGAAAACCGCGTTAGAACGCCATGGGTGGCTAAAACAATTGAAGATACTTTGGGCGCATCTAAGCATGTTTTGGATGTGGGTTGCGGTGCTGGACTACTTTCTAATTTTTTGAGTTTGCTCGGTCATCAGGTGACGGGTATTGATTTGTCATATACTTCCCTGCGCTATGCTAAAGAGCGCGATGTGAGTAAATCTGTGCGCTATTTGCAAGCCAACGCGAATAGCATGCCGTTTGAGGATGATTCTTTTGATGCAGTTTGTGCAATGGATTTACTCGAGCATGTGGAAACGCCCTGGCAGGTTGTGAGAGAAGCTGCCAGGGTGCTAAAGCCCGGCGGTGTGTTTTTCTTTCATACGTTTAATCGCAACTTGCTCAGTTATTTGATGATCATTAAAGCCGTTGAGTGGTTCATTCCCAGAACGCCTAAAAATATGCACGTTTATAATCTGTTTATCAAGCCAGAAGAGTTGCAAAAAGCGATGATGGATGTGGGCTTTGGTAAGCCGCAGTTTGTGGGCTTGCGCCCAGCATTTATGAGCCGGGCTACCTGGCGCATGGTTTTAAAGCGACGTGTGGAATCAGATTTTCTGTTTAAATTTGTCAAATCGCTGAAAACCGGCTATTGCGGTTTTGCTACCTTGAAGTCTTGTTGAAGTCAGTGATTCTTGTGAGGACGTACTGACGCTCAGGCTGCGGGATTTTTGTGTTTTCCCAGTTCAACTCTTTTTCCTCTTTGAGCGGGAATTGAACAATAGCGTAATGCGTAATGGGCGATGAATCTTTACAGGTTGGCTTAAATAGCGTTTTAAATTTTGATTTGGGCAATTTGATATTCCAGACCTTGCGTCTTGGCATATCGTGCTCGTGCATAATTTCGCGCAAGTGGTGCAGATGCAGGTCTTGCTTGTCATAGCATTTTAAAGAGCTGTCTGTTTTGGATGTTTTGCTAGCTTTTACTGCTTTGGGTTTTGTTCTAGATCCTGACATGGCCTTGGCAAAATGCGCCAAGATACCAAATCGCATGGGAAAAACCGTAAATTTGGCTCCCCTGCCCTGATTTGAGGCCTGGGCGGCTTTGATTTTGTTAAGCACAGATGCTTTAGCCTTATCGACTTGCGTCTTTAGCAAAAGAGTCTGTTCATCCTTTTTCGTCTTCATGGCTGCAGTATAACATATATTTGAATAAAAGTTAACAAAATCTTAACGATTTGGGTATTTATTGGAAATGATTCAATATTAACGATTTAAGGCTTTATTGCTTTTGCTAAAATGCTTAGCTTGCTATTGTGATCTATCAGTTTGAAAAGGAGAACGGTTTTCGAAAGAAGCGATGAGACAGAAACAGAAGCTGAAATAGAGGAGGAGTCATTGATTGATTTTTTCAATAGAGCTCCCTTTCCAGAAGTTGATTTAGATATTATTCGGGATAGAACCGAACCAAGAACTTTTAAGCTGGACTAAGTGCGGCGTCTATCTCTGAGCTAGCGCGCGTGTAGGTCGGGTATTCGGGAAACCACATTTCAGAGTCGATGCGTTCTTGGATTTGCAGAGGAGTGTAATTTGAGTCTGTGAGGCCATCGCGTACGGCGATTTTAGCAACTTCCATGGCAACTTCGCGGCAGATGTAGCGCAAGTCGCTAATTGGCGGAAAGAGTGAGGCGCAAGGGTCCTCTGCCATTGGGCAGTGACGGCTGATGACTTCAGCTGCTTTGGAAAACATGTGATTAGATACAGATTTTGCTCCCACAGCAATAGCGCCAAGACCCACGCCTGGAAAGATATAGACGTTGTTGCACTGGCAGATGTGGTGCTTCAATCCTTTGTAGCTCACAGGCTCAAAAGGGCTGCCAGTAGCTACGATGGCCTGTCCGTCTGTCCACTCGTATAAGTCTTGTGGTACGGCTTCAGATTTGGAGGTTGGGTTGGAGAGCGGGAAAATGATGGGGCGTTTGCAGTTCTTTGCCATAGCCCGTACGAGTTTTTCATCAAAAGCATTTGGTTTTGTGCAAACGCCAACTAGAATTGTTGGATGAATCTCTTCGGTGAGTTTTTGCATGGAGACGTATCCAGTATCTGGATCTGCCCACTGCTCAATTTCGCTAAATGGCCGCGCAAATTGCTGAAGGAACGGATCGAGATTGGGAAAGTTTTTGTGGATGAGACCATTGCGGCCAATGATGTAGATTTTTTTCAGAGCCTCGTTTCGGCTTATGCCGTTTTCCATGAGCTCATCAACAATGAGATCGGCAATGCCAAGTCCTGCTGATCCGTTGCCGAGGATGAGGATACGTTGGCTAGATAGCTGTTCTTTGGTCACTTTGAGTGCTGATAAAATCGCGCCGAGAGTAACCGCTGCAGTGCCCTGAATATCGTCGTTAAATGAGCAAATATCGCCCCTATATTTATCGAGCAGATTTTTAGCATGCGGTTTAGCAAAGTCTTCCCACTGCAGGAGTACGTTTGGAAAGCGTTTTTTAATCGCAGCAACGAATCTGTCGATAAAGGCGTAGTATTCATCGCCTTGAATGCGTGCGTTTCTCCAGCCGATGTAGAGCGGATCCTTGAGTAGTTTGGGGTTGTCTGTGCCTACATCGAGTAAAATAGGCAAAGTTTTTCCAGGATGAATGCCACCAAAAAGAGTGTAGAGTGCAAGTTTTCCAACTGGAATAGTCATGCCGCCGGCTCCTTGATCACCCAGACCCAAAATACGACTGCCATCTGTTACAACAATTGTTGAAACATCTTTGTTCGGGATATTGGCAATCATGTCTTCCATTTGGTCTTGCAGTGGAAACGGAATGTAGATACCGCGATTTTGGTTGTAGATTTGGCTGAAATTTAGCGATGCATCGCCAACGGTTGGCGTATAGACAGTAGGTAATACTTCCTCAGCGTATTCGTATAAAAATCTAAAATAGAGGACCTCGTTGCGATCTTGCATGCTAGATAAGTAAGTGTATTTTTCAAGGGGTGTTTTTTTTTGACAAAAGTTGGCCCAGCGGCGCTTGACCTGCTCTTCGAGTGTAGAGACGTGAAATGGAAGCTGGCCGTGAAGCCCTAAGTCTTTTCGCTCTTCATGTGTAAATCCAGTCCCCTTGTTAAGTAAAGGGTCGAGCAAGATTTCATGCGGCTTCTTTGATAGGGCAACTTTTTTCTTACTCATAAATATCCTCCGATAATTTCTACTCAATTTATACTTTTGATCTTAAAATTGCAACTAAAGCCCCATAGTGTCATAATTGCTCCTCATGACGATTACACCTATTAGCTTATACACGCCTCAAACGCAGAGGAATTTGCAGACCCTAACTGCCAAGGTGGCAGATTTTATCCGCAAAAACTGGGCTCTTTTGACAATAGCTACGTTTGTGTTTGGAGTAGCTGGTTACCTTCTCTACAGCAACTACATGGCTAGCCGAATTATCGTGATGCCTCCTAGTTCACAAAAGTTTGAGAATCTTTACTCCAATATCACACAAAGCGAGATGCAGCAGGCAATTGATTTTTTGAAAGGCAAGTCACTTACTGCTCCGCAAAGTTTTTTGTTAACGGGTTCAGGTTTTTCAGGAAAAAGTCACATAGCCAGGGCTGTTTCTCATGCTGCCAATGTCCCAATCATCCAAATCGACTGCAAAAGTAACCTTGATAATTTGAAAAACAAAATCGCTAACGCTTTTGCTGCTGCTAAGTCTCAGGCCGGGTGCGTGATTCTCATTCAGCATGCTGAGGTTTTAAAGACCGAGATTGACATCGAAAAAGGACAATTGAGTATTAAACGGCCTCCTGCTTTAACACAGCTTCAAAAAGATTTAAGTGAGCTTGGCAAACTGGCAAAAGTTGCCGTGTTTGTTACGGCTAAGAATGAAACATCTGACTTAGGCAATATTCACTTTGATGATAAGTTTGTTGTTGCCCTGCCCGATTCTGCTAATCGGTTGAACATTTTAACCGCTCTTACAAAGGGCATCACGTGCGAGGCCGATCTTAAAAAATGGGCTAGAAAAACCTCGGGTTGGAATTATGCTCAGCTGCTTCATTTCGTTGGATCTGTAGATGGTAAAATCACCGATGATGCGCTAGATAAGTTATATGTTGAAAGGCAAAAAATGGTCGATGGGCAGTTCAAGTCGTCGCTAAAAAGCTTGAATGACTTAGGCCCGGGTGAATTTTTGACAAAAAGCAAGTATTGCTTTGACGATATCGCAGGAAATAGCGATGCCAAAGAGAAAATGCAAGAAGTAGCAGACTATTTGCAAAATCCAGAAAAGTACCAAAAGATTTTGAAAGAACCTTCTAACGAACTAGCACCAAAAGGTGTCATTTTACATGGAGAGCCAGGCACGGGTAAAACGGCTCTAGCTGGCGCTTTAGCCAGTCAGGCGGATTGCCCGTTCCTTTATATCAAAGGCTCCATGGCCTCAAAGTGGGTGGGCGATTGTGCTAAAAATATGCGTAACCTTTTTGCTCAAGCAAGAGCTACAAATCGCCCGTGCATCATCTTCATGGACGAGATCGACAGCATTGGTAAGCGCACTGACGATATGACAGGCTCTGCGTCATCAGCAAGAGAGATGATCACAGCATTTACAAGCGAGACAGATGGCCTCACTGACTGGCCACACCCCATCGTTGTGATTGGCGCAACAAACAGACTAGATACGCTAGATGATGCCTTTACACGCCCTGGCAGGTTTGATCGCGTCATCGAGGTGAAGCTTCCCACCAAAAAAGAATCTTTGGAGATTTTAAAAATCCACGCTGCAAAATATCACTTGGATAAAGATTTCAAACTCAGCTCGATTGCGTCTCTTGCCTATGGGCGACCTGGAGCCTGGCTAAAAGAACTTCTCAAAGACGCGGCTCGCGAAGCGATAAACGAGGGCAAAGATAAAATCGCGGACGCGCATCTATTTGAAGCCTTTGAAAAGCGTTGCATGGGAGCCAAAACCACTGAAGAGCAGGCCAAAGAAAAAATTGAGCGCGTAGCAGCGCACGAAATTGGACATGCGCTTGTTGCTGCAAAACATGGTAAGACCGTGCAAGCTGTCACAGTAAGGCCTCGAGGTGAAGCGGCTGGCTTAACCTACTCAACCTACGATACAGACAAAATGCTGACCAAAGAGCTTTGTGAAAAAGAAATTCAAATTTGCCTTGGAGGGCAAGCTGCTGAAGAGATCATGTATAATGATCATGCCGCTGGTTGCAAGTCCGATCGAGATCGTGCCAAAAAAATCATCGAGTCAATGATTTTGCAGTATGGATATGGCAAACGCAACTCTCCTTATCCTGAAAAGCTATCTGAATTCTTGCGAAAAGCTGTTGAAGAAGAGATTGAAGAGGTTTTTAATACGCAACTTGCAAATGCAAAAGCTATTATAACCAAAGATTTGATCGAATCTATTCGTCCAGCACTTGTTCAAGAGGAAATACTGACTGCCGATAAATTTAAACAGCTTCTGCCAAAGGACTTCTTGCAAACCGCGTCGCCATCAAGGCCCAGAGCGCAAACACAATAAACGCTGCCCAGGCAATTGCTGAAAAAGCGACCGCTTGCAAAGCTAAAATCGCAAATGCTCCAAACACCTTAGCTGACCTGTAGGCAAACACATCGATAACCGCTTTGGCCTTAAATTTTTCTTCCCGCTGCAAGGGCACGTACAACATCTCTTTGATGATCGCAAAAAGCGAGTAGTCAAATGCTTTCACGCATCCAAACGCCACACACATCACACCAAGGGTTGGCATAGCTAAAAATGCGAGGCTATTTAGCACCAAAATAACTGGCACTACCACGTGGCTTTTTTTAAGACCTAGCCACCTCACAAACACATAGCTGCCTACAAACTGCAAGCACAAATTGACCGCGTGGATAATGCTCCACCATTTTCCGTAAAACTGGGTACGCAGGTCCTGATCTCCAATGTTTGATTGCACCATCGTGTTAAACTGGTACTCAAACAAATTCGATGCAATCTGCATAAAGACCACGATAAATAAAATGTATTGCAAATAGCGGGAATTTCGGATGAGCTGGATACCCCCTGTCGTATCGGCTTGCTCCTTAGGTTTGGGCGCGCCGCAAGACATCTTCAAGGCGCATGCATATAGCCCAATGACGAGTCCATACAGCGGCAAATTAAACAGCAGAATGGGCGCTGAACCTAGCTCCACTGCAAACAAAGTGGGAACCATCGACCCTACAATTGAGCCCAAGCCACCTACCCCAAAAATCAATCCATACAAATATTTTGAGCGCTCACCCGAAATCGTGGCATGAATCACAGACCACAGCTGCTGGAGCATGATCAAAATATAAATATCTTTCCACAGATAGAAGACGAACGGCAGCCATTGGATTTTGCACAGATAAAAGGCTCCGACAAGATTCATCAACATACCGCAGCCGGCCGTAATGGCAAGCATCCTCATGCAGCCAATTCGGAGTACAAAACGGTTGTATAAGCTGACAATAAACAAATTGAGGGGCAGTGTCGCTAGCCACACGTAAGGGTAAAACCCTGAGCCATATGTGGAAATAAAGACAGAATTGGTCGTGGGCTTTGTGACAGCATACTCTGCAGTCATGCAAAAGCCTGTCAGCATAGCAAACAGTACAAACAAATTATTTTTTGAAAACACTTTATTCAACATGTCTTGAAGTCTATCATAAATCAGCGCAAAGTGCATCTGCTTTATCCTGGTCAGTGTAGACCCAGTTCATGTTCGTTCTGGGGATAGTTAGATCAGATAGCTCTGTCCCCTCATGGATCGATCCATTTTTCAAAAGGACGGGAAAAGGCATCGTCATGTGCGCGGCTTTAGGCCTTTTGAGCTCATAGCTAAACGCGTGTTTACTAGCTAAGGCTTCAAGTGTTTCCCTAGCCGGCATCTTTTTAATGGGAATCGCGGCGATATGATTTTTGCGCTCTAACATACGGATCGCATCTGCGTGGGCTGGATGCTGTGCATCGCGTCTGGCGCTGTTTAGATCTGCTAAAACCTCGTTATCAGTCATAAAAATATAAGAGTCCACATTTTTAAATATATCAGTTGAAGCGTAGGTTTTTTCCATAAATCTAGCTAAATGGTAGGCGTAAGCTTTAACAGCTGGGTACTTATAGATGCGTTTATGCATGAAATGGCGCGCTAAGAGCAGCGCCTCGCAAGATTCCAAACCGTTTTCCTCGATGCCGAGCTGCACGGTGTGTGGATCATCTAGTGCTGGCAAAACGCGCATCATCTCGATCATCTGGTGGTAATCAAATAAGCCGTAATTCAGGCCGGTGGCTTGCGCGTCTCTAACAAGATAATCAATCCGATCAGAGCCAAAAAAATCGCCTGTGATCATGTGGCTGCAGGTACGTTCCCAGGGCGTATCATGTGCATCTTTTGGTGGGGCTGCTACCTTAATCACATCAGCTGCCACATCGCGGGTTGAATCTAGCTTTTCCCAAATGGGCATCAGATAATCGCTTTGGATGATGCGGCGTGTCCAACCCTCGTGCCCCTCACTGTCTAGCAAGGCCTCTTCTGCCACATGCGAAAAAGGCAGATGGCCCAGATCATGGCACAGCGCTCCAAAGCGCACAATCTGGCGCCAATAAGCGTATTCAGAACTTCCCTTCTCTGGCATAACAGCGTGCGGCTTTTCATACACCTGATCGTAAATGCGCGTGGCAAGTTCCATGACACCTAGCGAGTGCTCGAACCTGCTATGCGTGCCACCAGGATAAACCAAAAAAGCCATACCAAGCTGTCTGATATGGTAAAGACGCTGCATGGGCACTGAGCTAATTAGGTCAGCTTCTAGCTCGCTGAAGTGAATAAAACCGTGAACTCTATCGTAAATTTTTTTAGACATAAACCCAATATATATTCAGAAGTAGTATATAATCAAATCCATGATCAGCGTATGTATTCTCACCAAAGACAACGAGCACACTATTAAGCGATGCTTAGACTCGGTTTGTGACTTTTCAGAAGTCATTTTGCTCGATTCTGGGTCCAAAGACCAAACGCTAGATATTGCCAAAACATACCCAAACGTCAAAATCCACGAAGCTCACTTTGCTGGCTTTGGCTCCATGCGTAACCAAGCTGCAGATCTTACAACGAATGATTGGATTTTGGCTCTTGATGCCGACGAGGTTTTTGATAGGGCGCCAGATGAGCTCGATCCCACCTGCGTCTACTCCTTTCCCTTCCACAACTACTTTAACGGAAAATGGATCAAGTGGTGCGGCTGGTATCCCGACCGGCACATCCGCCTCTACAACAAAACCGCTACCCGATTTTCAGGCGACAAAGTGCACGAGAAAATCCTAGCTGCCAACATGCAAGAAGTGAAACTAACCACTCCTATTCTTCACTACAGCTACGATTCCATCGATGATTTCTTGCGCAAAATGCAACACTACTCAACCCTGTTTCAAGAGCAGAACCGAGGTAAAAACGCCTCCTTGTTGGGGGCCCTTCTTCACGGTTGGTGGGCATTTTTCAAATGTTACATTCTTAAACGAGGCTTTATGGGCGGTAGAGAGGGATTTATCATCTCGCAGTACAACGCGCATACGGCCTACTACAAATACCTAAAATTGGCACACACATGATATACACGCTTCTTTATCACCATGCACCTGCAAAAGAATTCTTCGAAGAGCAGCTGCGCTACATCGCAACCAATTACCAACCCGTTCATCCGGGTGAAGAGCCGCTAAAAGGCAAAGATGGCGTTTTGCTCACCTTCGATGATGCCTACGCCGACTTCCCCGCAGCTTTTCGACTCATTGAAAAATACGGCCTCAAAGCGACCCTTGGCGTTCCCACAGATCTTGTCGGCACGCCCAAATACATGACTTGGGACGAGATCAAAACCCTCTTAGACTCCCCCCTTCTGACCCTTGCTTGCCACTCCCACACACACGCTAACCTAGCTGAACCCTGCGACCTCGATCTAGAAATCGTCCAATCCAAAAAGCTCCTCGAAGAGATCGCCCCCATTAATACCTTTATCTTCCCCTACGGCAAAATATCTCCAGAGGCCCTCGACTTAGCCCGCCAGCACTACACCTATCTCATGCGCATTGGCACAGCTGCCAACGCCTCCTGGTCAGATCCCTTGCTCTACCGGATCCCAGCGGACGATTTAGCCCTGCCAAAAGAGCCCTTTGGCCTCCTGCACCGCCTGCGCTACCAGGCTAAGCGCCAGCTCAACCTTTTGCGCCGTAAATAGCTATTCTTGCTTAAGAAAAAGTTGATATGTACGTGCGCTATGAGTTAGCATAATAGCATGGAAGATAAGATATTAGAGACATGCAAAAAGCTCATATTAGAGCGCTGTCCAGACGTTTTAGCAATTTATGCCTTTGGTAGTGTTGGAACTGAATATTTTAGAGCAGACAGTGATGTCGATCTTGCCATTCAGCCCGTCACGCATCACAAGATTGACAGCTACGAGCTTTGGGCATTTGCACAAGACATAGCAAGGGCGATTAATCGCGATGTTGATTTAATCGATTTGAATGCAGCATCCACGGTATTTCGCCACGTCATCTTATCATCTTGTCGTCGCATCTACTGTGCTGATGAAGATCGATGTGTTGATATTGAAACACTTTACATCACCATGTATCTAAACTTTGCGGAAGAGCGCAAGCACTTAATAGAGGCATTTAAGAAACCAGCATGAGCCAAGTCATTGTCAACAAGATTGCTAATATTGAGCGCTGTCTGCAACGAATCAAAGAGGAGTATGTGGGCCATGAAAAAGAGATCGATGTCAACTACACAAAACAAGATGCTGTGATATTGAATCTACAAAGGCCTGTCAAGCTGCTATCGACTTGGGTACTTATTTGGTCACGACAAAAAAGCTTGGTATTCCTCAGACAAGTCGCGAAGTATTTGATCTACTTTTGCAGCATAACATGATCGATGAACAGCTCGCTAAAAATATGCAAAATATGGTGGGCTTTAGGAATCTTGCCGTTCATCAATATGACAAAGTGGATATGAGCATCATTCATGCTATTTTAGAAAAGCACCTCGATGATTTTAGCACACTCGTAACCATCACAAAAAAACATCTTTAATACTTTGGATGATAGCGGTAGTCGGATTCGAACCAACGACCTTTGGATTATGATTCCACTGCTCTAACCAACTGAGCTATACCGCCCCGAACTTTACCGATTGGTAAAAAAATAGCGGGAGAAGGACTCGAACCTCCGACCTTCGGGTTATGAGCCCGACGAGCTAACCACTGCTCCATCCCGCGATAAGTTTGAGATTTAAACATAACATCCCCTCCCCTTTTGATGCAATGTTTTATCATAAACCTTGTAATATTATTTTAATAAAAACACCCGGTTGAAAGTATTGGGTTTAATTGTTAAAATATAGAAAAAGGTAAAATATGAAGTCGACTAGAGATATTAATCGTTTTAAACCACTAAAAGACAAGGAGATATTTACATCTATTGATGTAAGAAAGTGTGGTATACACCCAGCTCTTGTAAATTATTACATCAAAATAGGTGTTTTTGAAAGAGTGAAAAGAGGTGTATATAGGCATGCAGCGAAATCTGGTCAGCAAAGCTTTCGTTGGCAAGATCTTATTGAAGCAGTGATATCTGTGCCAGGTAGCAGCATTTGCCTCACTTCTGCACTGGCCATTTACGGACTAACGGAAGAGATTCCAAGGCAGCATTGGATTGCCATTCCCCATTCTACATCAGCTAAAGCTCCAAAAAACACTAAGATTGTTCGATTTCGTAATTTTGATCTTGGGTACACGAGGATAAAACTCGATGGAGTTGAAGTTCCTATTTTTGATATTGAGCGAACGATCATTGATGCGTTTCGCCTCCTCAGTATAGAGACAGCAATAAAAGCTTTAAAATTTGCTGTTGAAACTAAGGCTATTGATCTTGTAGTGTTTTGCACATATGCTAGGAAACTTCGCATAAATGTAAAACCTTACTTGCTGAGCCTTACCCTGTGATTAATGAACAAAGTTTAAAAGATCGTTTGCTAATAACCTGAACTCTTTCGTTTTGATTGTTTAGATTCAGAGCAGATTAGGTGACAGATTGTGCCATTTTTTGCGATTCTATAGCCAAGGCGCTATAGATGAGCACAAAAAGGGTGCAAGATGGCGGCTAAAATGCCTGAAGAT
>JAJFLZ010000035.1 GCA_021772435.1 Chlamydiota bacterium
ATTCAGAGCAGATTAGGTGACAGATTGTGCCATTTTTTGCGATTCTATAGCCAAGGCGCTATAGATGAGCACAAAAAGGGTGCAAGATGGCGGCTAAGATGCGCGGAAGATGAATGATATAAACGAAAGAGTTCAGGTTAAATAAGTCTCTTGATTTAAGACTTCGGTAATAATTACCGTAATAGGTAAAATACGAGCCATGGAGATTGGAATTATTGGAGGGGGCTACGTTGGCTCTTTGCTCGCAAAAAATTTAACTGAGCACCATGTCATTGTTGCCACGCGCACTAAACCCAATACCTTTCACATGGACATCTACGACAAAGAGGCTTTTTATTCTTTTTGTGAAAATCTAGATGTTCTCATCATTACCATGACTCCCGATCGTTTACTGCCTCCCCTGCCCCAGCTTTCCCAAATCATCTATACGAGTAGTACATCAGTCTACCAAAACCAGGAAATCGTAGATGAAAAATCAAATTTAAATAACAGCATCTTGGCACAAGTGGAAAAGCAATTTCCATCTAGCGCTCTAATCTTTCGATTAGCAGGCATCTACGGTCCAGGCCGCGAAATAGCAAAACGCATTAGACCTATCATGGCAGGCAGAGGCGATGAACCTACCAATTCCATTCACGTTGAAGACGTCGTACGGGCCATTATTTTTGGTATCGAAAACAAGCTATCTGGCATTTACAATCTCTGCAATAACGACCATCCTACTAGATCCGAGCTCTACTGCAGAGTAGCAAAACAGCTTAATATCCCACCGCCAACATTTGATGCATCTCTACCTTTGCACCATGGCGGCCACAAAACCGTCATAAATGATAAAATCATTCTATCAGGCTACAGGCTGTTTCATCCTAAGCTAGAATCTTAACATCAGTATACTGGATACAACCCGGCTTGCGTATGTTGAACTGGATTGGTCAATATGTTAAGTCCCTCAGCCTCTCGGGGCGAGATAACACTAGCTAGACAATTAATTCAAATAATAGCGTACAGCTGGTCCTTTGCCTCTTCTAACCACTTTCTTTTGCTTGATAAGCTTACCAAGTAATCTTGAAGCTGTATTACGTGACACGCTTAAATGAACAACGACATCATTAGTTGACAAAACTTTCTTTTTATCAAGTAGATCTAGCACTCTTTCTTCATTTGGTGCATGCATCTTGCTTGCTCTGGCAAAATAAAAGATTAATTTCACAAAATCTGGGCCTTCAATGTATTCAGGTTGTCTGTTACCAGCTTTTTGACAGCTGTCAAAAATTAAACGTATTCCAGATCCCAGCTTTTCCACGAGTCCCATTTTCCTAGCTAGCTTAGCAATCGTTGGGTTTCGCAAAAACGTTGTCCCATCTCCCAATTTCTCTAGATCAATGACACCTGGAAAGCACCCGGGATTGAAAATTTCACAGCGATCGTCATAGATTGCGATTTTAATTGCTCCCGGTACAGAGTATTTTTTGTGAATAAGTGCGTTAAGAATTGCTTCACGTAGTGCCTCTTTAGGTACGGGCAACCGCCCACGCAGTTTGGTATCTAGCAATTGATAATCTCTTTCCATCCAAGATGATACTAAAAGTAGCGCTTCATTACCCAAAAGATCTATCGGACCTGCAATCTCTTCAGTTGTAATAATATTACGACCCGAATTCCCTTTAAATCGTGTACAGATAATTGTAGCCTCTGGAATATACAAATCGGGCTCCTCAGTAAAAAATAGGACACCAGCTACAGTTGGAGCGTATTTTCTCCTACCGATTTGAGAGGGAACAATTACTTTATCCGCTAGCAAGCGTTTATCAGTGATACGCCCCTCGTAATACGAATCAATGAGTTCGTCGGAAAATATTTCGGTAGATTCCCGGACTTCTTCTTCATCAAATGATTGATTTTTTCCTTCTCGAATTAAATCGTCAATATAATCAGAGGTAGCTCTTCTCGTATTTGAACCAACTCGAATGTAGACACCTTTGACTGTACCTTCTTTTTTTATAAAATAGGGCTTTTTAGGGCTAGGGTATATCTCTATAATCAACACAGAAGAATTACCATACCTCTTTTCAAAAACATGAGCAAATAACGTAGGACTGACTGAATCATAAAGACTATTCGGGAATTCATCGTATAGACGATCCCGCTCTTTATCTGAAATACCAATAATTTTTCGCGTCTTATCATCTATACCGATCACAATTTTTCCACCAAAACCGTTAGCAAATCCAACACAGGTTTTCACTAAGGCATTAAATTGTGGGAGCTTAGATTTGAACTCTAAAGTTTTGGATTCTCTTTCAGGATACTTCATGAGCAGCCTCTTTTGTTAATTGCACCAATTGCACCATATATATCATAATTGCACCAATTGCACCACACTTAAAATAATTGCACCATGGCACAATTTTACGTGGTGGCTAGCTCGGCGGTGCGGAAATGGGTTTCCCACATGGCCTTGAAAGGTAGGCAGGTGCTTAGCAGCTCATCTTTGGTGCCCTCAGCTAGCTTGCGGCCACCTTCGAGGTAGATGATGCGGTCAGCATGCTCAATAGTGGAGAGGCGATGTGCAATGAGGATTTGTGTGACTTCGCCGTGGAGCTCTTGAATAGCTTCTTTGATGCGCAGCTCTGAGATTGCATCTAAGGATGAGGTCGCCTCATCAAGGATAAGAATAGGAGATTTTTTGACGAGTGCTCTAGCAATAGCTAGGCGCTGCTGCTGGCCACCGGAGAAGTTTTTGCCGGTTTCAGCGAGCATGGTGTCGTATTTTTCTGGCAGTTGATCGATGAATTCTTCAGCGTGCGCTTTTTTGGCGGCTTGGATGATATCGTCTTTGGAAAAGTTGCGCCCAAAGGCGATGTTAGCTCCAATTGTGTCGTAGAACAGGAAGGGTTTTTGGGAGACAAAGGCGATTTGATCTCTAAGTGAGCGCTGAGTGTAGTGGGAAAGTGGCTTGCCATCGATGCGGATTTGACCTTGTTGCACATCGTAAAGACGTGGCAAGAGCTGCACAATGGTGGATTTACCCGCACCCGTTGCACCAACTAAGGCGATGGTTTCTCCGCGTTTAACTGTGAAGGAGACATCTTTTAGTATCCACTGCTCTTCGTAACGGAAAGAGACGTTGTCAAATTCGATGGCGTTTTCGAAAGTTTTAAGTTTGATAGCGCCCGGCTTGTCTTCGAGCTGCGATTTGATGTTTAGGACCTCAAAAAGACGTTCTGCTGCAACAACGCCTTTTTGGATGCTGGAGTTATTTTCAGCAAATTTTTTGATCGGCTCGTAGATGAGATAAAGGAAGCCGCAAAAGGTAAAGAGCTGTGAGACGCTCATGTGCAATACGTAGAGACCGACTAAGACAACGCTTGCTAAGCACATTGTTGTGATCGTGTGCAAAATCGGACGCGTGAGAAGGTCGTATTTGGCTGTTTTAGTCTCAAGATGCGCCATCCGCTCGTTTTGCTGCTGGTACTTTTTAAGTGAAAACTCTTCCATTCCAAAAATTTTAACTGTTTGGATGCCAGCTAAAAAGTCGATTAGAACGGATGTGAATTTTTCTTGGTTGCGATGCAGCTGGCGTGTGATACCTTTGACTTTTTTTGCTAAGAGAATGATCGGGAGCAAAATGAGTGGCGCGCCGATAAAGACGACAAGAGATAGCTGCCAGGATAGATAAAAGCATACGCTGAAGGTTGAAATAAGTGTAAAGGGCATGTGCAAGTAGTTAGTGATCCACGAGTTGACAGATGTCGCAATTTGGCTTGCATCTGTAGCTACTCGCGAGGCTAGCGTTCCGATCTCATATTCTTGGTAAAAGCTCATCGGTAAATATTGGATGTATTCGAAGTAGTGCTGTCGCAAATCGCGGCTGATGCGGATGGAAAAAACTTGTGTTGCATACCGGGAAGCGAACAATGTGACAGCTTTAAATACAGCTACGACCATCATCAAACAGAGGAGCAGCTCTAAAGCACCTTTTTCCATGTGAAAGTAGGCTTGGATGTTTCCCATGATCCAGTTGAGGGGATTGCCTTTGGATTGCTTGCTCATGTATAGAGCAGCATCGGCCTTTGTGATAGATCCAGTATTGTCGATGTCAATCTCTTTCCAACGCGTTTCCATTTCTTGCTTGGTGATTTGTTCAACGCGCTCGTATTTGGTGTTTTTTGTGCCAAAGAGGTTGAAAAAATCTGCGCCTCGATCAGTTAGGACGCCAAGAGAAAACATTTCCATTGAGCTTGCAATGGTTAGCAAGATCAGCGTGCCAAAGGTGATGAATAGTAAATAGAGATGCTTGCGGCTTTTTAACGCCGCTTTTAAAAGGAGCTTCATGCCTCCAGATTATACACTACTTGAATCGGATTGAAAAGCACCAAGTTTGCGGAATTTTTGATAGCGCAATTCGAGTAGCTCATCGCTTGGGATGTTTTGTAGTTTTTTGCTCTCGGTTAGAATGAAAGCTTTGATACTTTGGTAGACTGCACTTGTATCTTGATGCGCGCCACCAAGGGGCTCGTCGATAATCGTATCGATAATACCCATAGCTAAAAGATCTTCAGCTTGCATTTTGAGCTTTTCTGCAGCTGCCTCTTTCATGTTTGAATCCTTCCAGAGAATGGACGCGCAGCCTTCTGGTGAAATAACTGAGTAGTAGGCATGCTCAAGCATGCCGATGGTATCACCCATGGCCATCGCTAGAGCTCCTCCAGAGCAGCCCTCACCGATGAGAAGAACGATCATGGGGGTGTTGAGCTTGGCCATTTCAAACAGGTTGACAGCAATTGCAGAGCCTTGCCCGCGCTCTTCGGCATCTAAACCGGGATAGGCTCCAGGTGTGTCGATTAGCGATAGGACTGGAAGCTTGAATTTTTCAGCTAGTTTCATCAAACGGAGTGCTTTGCGATAGCCTTCAGGATGCGGCATACCAAAATTGCGTTTGAGTCTACTTTCTGTATCATTCCCTTTTTCTTGGGCAATGATGACGAATTTTTGATCTCCAATCATACCAAGACCACCTATGATGGCTTGATCATCTTGAAATAGGCGATCGCCAAATAGTTCTTCAAATGAGTCGAAGAGGTTTTCGATGTAGTCGACAGATCTTGGCCGATCTGGATGGCGTGAAATTTCGACGCGCTGCCAAGGTGTTAGCTGGGAGTAAACTTTGCGCTTTTTCTCTTCTAGCTTTTGTTCAAGCTTGACGATCTCTTCATCTGACCATATACCACCTAAAGCGTGCTGGTCCTTTAAGCGCGATAGAGTTCCCTCGTATTCTTTAATTCCCTTTTCATGGTCGAGCATCTGGCTCTCCTGCAAGTGTTTTGACAATCTCGATGGTTGTTGGCTTGCTGATCACAATCGAAAAGAGCTCTTCAATATCTTCTTGGTTGAGTCTGATACAGCCGTCGCTATCGAATTGTCCAATGGTTTCACGGCACTCTTGCAATTCCCCATTTTCAGGACTAGGAAGCCATGGATTGCCGTGCAGGCCGTAGCCTCTAGCTCCCATAGTGCACCCTTCGATTTCTTCGCCAAAAGGAATCCAGCGCGTACCAAAAATTTGGATCATTTCAGCTTCGCTCTCTTGGAACGTACTTGTAATACCGGGTTTGTAAATTCCAACTTTTTCACCTAGGCGGTATTTGCCTGTCGGCGTTAAGTAACCGCTTGGCGATGTCGCATCGGGTCTACCTAAGCCCACTTTGTAGGTTTTAAGCAAGGTTTTATCACCTAGATCGTGATCGATGTAGTAAAAGTGTAAGTCACATGCTTCTAAATCAACCAAAAGGTAAAATTCAAAGTTTTTATCGCGTTTAAAGACGTTAAAACGATCGCCATGAGAGACTTTTTGCGTATAGTAATCTGTTTTGCCGTTAAGGCTCCTAGCGATGAAATGGCGCGATGTATTGAAGTATGAGGCGTAATCAGCAATCCAAGCAGCTCTGCCTTCTAGCCAGTTTACTCTTGGTGTGTATGTGACGGTTTCAACGATGGGCAGTTTGTTAATGCCTAGCGTGAAAAGCTCGTGAATACGATCAATTCTAGGCGCTTCTGTCGCAAAATTTTGATTCAGCTCTTCAGCGTCCTCGAGTTGCACAGCAACCTCAGTAGGAGTCGATACTTTTCCTTTGAAGGCTTTGACTCCAAAGACGGCTAGTACCCCTAATACGATAAAGATAAATAATTTTTTCATATCCACCTATTGTCTCATAAATTGGCTTAATTTTCAATTTTCAATAATTTAATATATATCCCAGCTAAGCAATGATCCATGAGGCTCAACAGGATAGATAATTAGAAAGTTTGCGCCCCAATACCTGGAATCACCCGCTAAGGGGATGACCTCCATTTTTCCTTGCTTTTCCGGTATGATCACCATCTGAGAGGATTTCCCCTCTAAGGCAACCGTTTTTGCTTCTCCCTTATACTGCTTTAAAGAGCCACTTGCAAGCTCTAACTGGTTACCAATTTTTAATGCTTCTGCTTTTACTGCATAGAGCACCGAAATAGGCTGACTTTTTAGATCGAGAAAACGCAAGGCCAGATGAACATCGCGGTTTGCTTGGACAGATAGTTCACACCAAATATGCTTGCCCTCGTATTGCATCCGTGACCAGGCTGCATAGTGCGTGATTTGGCCGTGAAGTTTGGCATGGTACCCAGGAAGCGCCCTATGTTCGTGTAAGCTATTTAGATCTGTCGGCGCTAAGTTTAGACCGTAATTTGTTTTCGGCCAAAGCGTTGGACCAAAGGATAGAATGCCAACATCATCGCGTATTAAACTCCCAAATCCGCTCTCATGACCCACAGCTGTTAATCCGATTTTCAGCCCGTGATCTTCGAAAACAGATAAGCCAAGCTCTGGATCTTGGAGAGTTGGTATTTGATCAAGCTCTAATTCAAATGCCGGAAATTTTTTGGCAAAAAGTGCAAGTTCTGGCTCAGATTCTCTTTGCCAGAGCCCAGGAAATTTACTTAGCCCTTCTAGCAATTTAGCAGCTTTTGCACCAGCAACCTGCAGTTTTTGGTCAGATTTTAAATACCCAATCCATTGCCATAAGTGAGCGATCTCTTCAGCTTGTGAAGTCGTGCACATCGGCCCTGCTTTGTCTGATAATAGAGGATATCCAGACAACGTTGCGCAGGGCACAAGCGGTTTGGTATCCAGTCCAAGCAGCACTTCAATTAGACGAGCATAGCACGCTGTGAGATGATCAGTTTCTCCCTCTTTAAGCTCCAAATAAGCAGAGCGCCAGAAACTCAAATCGGTCCCCGGGCGCTCAAGGCAAATTTTTTCAGTAAGCTTTTTTAGCTGCGCTAGCATCACATCGTGAAGGATGATTGCTCTTGGTGAGAGGGTGTCCCTTCCGTTTTACCATCTTCTACCAATTGCTTCATTTTTTTACCCGGCGTGAATTTAACAGCTTGACGTGCTGGAATCACGATAGGTACTGCTGCATTTTTGGGATTGCGCCCGATTTTTTGCTTACGCGTCACAATTTCAAATACACCGAAATCGCGAAATTCTAAGCGGTCTCCACCTGCTAATGCTCCGGTAATTTCATCTAAAAACTGCTGCACGACACCCCGTACTTCGTTTGGGTGCATTCCTGTTCTTTGAGAAATTTTCTGTATGAGTCTTTTTTTGGTCATTGTCGCCATGCTTATTACTCCTTAACTTTGACAGCCCACTTTTCCCCCATTGTTGGAAGATGTTGATTTTCAAACAAGTACTTTTTTTCTGAGAGGTCTTATCTTTAGCAAAAAGATGCCTCAGACCTCTATTTGGACTCAACCACAAATAAAATTTTTCTTTTCTTTCCGGCGCCGAAAATACAGTACATGCCGCCAATCAAGTCTTTTTCACTTAAAAGATACGCCGGATCAGATAGTTTTTGGTTGTTTAAATAGGCTCCACCATTCTTGATGAGCCTTGATACTTCACCGCGGCTACTCATAAAGCCCGCTTTGCAAACAAGATCAGATAGCTTCATGCCTACTGCCTCATTTTTTTCAAATTTTACATTCTCCATATCGCCACGAACAGCTTCAATCGCATCGACATTTAAATTCGCATCAGCACCTGGTGCTGCGATTTCTGTTACTTTTTTGGCAGCTGCTACTCCTTCATCGCCATGAACAAAACGGGTTACCTCTTCAGCAAGGCGCTCTTGCGCGCTATTCACTGGCAGCCCTCCCTCTTTGAGCTTTATTTCGATCTCGATAATTTCATCCAATTCCATGAAAGTCAAAAGGCGCATGAGCTGCCCTACATCGGCATCCGGTGTGCGGTATAAATATTGGTAAAATTTGTAGGGTGATACTTTTTGGGGATCTAGCCAGACAGCGCCATCTTCGCTTTTGCCAAATTTTTTCCCATCAGAGCGCGTTAGCAGTGGAAAGGTCATGCCGTAGACGCTTGATCCACACAGCTTACGCGTCACTTCAATACCAGCTGTAATATTGCCCCATTGATCAGAGCCGCCTATTTGTAGCATCACCTCTTCATTTTTGAATAGGTGATAAAAGTCGTAACCTTGCAGCATCTGATAGGTAAATTCGGTAAAGCTCATTCCCTCTTCAGAATTTAGACGCGTGCGGACGGATTCTTTTGAAAGCATCGGACCTAAGCGGAAATGTTTGCCGACATCGCGCAAGAAATCGACGAGACCATAACTCGATAGCCACGTGTCATTATCAAAATATTCGGGTTTGTCTAAACAATTTTCAAATTGCTTTTTGATTGCTTGAACATTCGCTTCGATCAGTTGTTTGGTCAAAAGCGGGCGCTCTTTGTCTTTACCTGATGGATCACCAATTTTACCTGTTCCGCCGCCAAGCAAAACGACCGGCTGATGACCAAATTTCTCGAGCCATTTTAGCGCAACAATGCCCACCAAATTGCCGAGGTGCAAGCTATCGGCTGTCGGATCAAACCCGACATAGGCTTTTATGGGTTTTTCCATGACGCGATCGAGTTCATCGCCTGCAATAGAGTCGATAAATCCGCGTTTTTGTAATTCTTTGATAACGTTAGACATTGTTGCTCCAAATCCCTTATCAAGGATACTTGGATATGTCTTAATCTACAAGTTAGAATTTTCTTTTAACAGCATCTCGAGGGGTTTTGAGAGTTCTTCTCCGAGTTTTAAGGCAAGGCTTGCTATTTTGCGACTTTCAGCCGCAGAGTTCTGATTTTCATCAAAAAGAGCAATCGATTTGTCTTTGAGCACAATTCTTGGCTGTTGACGGTTGATCCAGCGATGGATCTCTTTTGTCTTGCGCTCTAGTGCTTGCGTGTTGATTTTTTCATCAAATGCTGCAAGTTTTTTCTTAAGCTTTTCTCTGGCTTTTTTTGTTTTTTCGCTTTCTTGCGCATGTTCCATAGTTAAACTCCTAGTCTTCTACGCATACAACTTTGTCTAACACTTCTTTTCGACAAAGAATAGGCACATGATGCATAGAGGCCAAGCTCAAGCAATCGCTTGGTCTGGCATCTATTTCAATGATTTGATTTTGATCACCTTTTTTCTGTTCGATAAAAAGGCGCGCTTTATAAACAGTGTCGTCTACATCCCATATCACGACTTGAATAGGTTTCACATCCAACGCTTTAAAAAGAGAGCTTATCAAATGATGGGTTGACGGCCTTTTGGCTTTTTGATTAGCCAAAACATTTTGCATTGTAAGACCAATCTCTGGAGCAGAATAAATGGCAAAGCGTTTTTCCTCGCTCTTCAGTACAAAAACAGTATAAGTTTTTGCCTGCATCACCTTGTCTAAAGTCAAGTTGACAAAACCATCGCTCATAACGTCTCTACCCGCCCATCTTCATAACCCACAATACACGTGACATTTAAATTAAAAAAAAAGCCCGTTTCCAAAACACCTGGAATCGTAATTAATTGCAGATGCATGTCTTGTGGATCTTCAACTGGGCTATCTAGATAAGCATCGAAAATATAATTGCCATTATCAGTCTCATATAAATTGTCTTCACACATTCGAAATTCTCCAGGTAGATCTAATTTTGAAGCTGTTGCCAAGTAACCAAAACGCGCAATCTCAATGGGCAATTTTGCTCGCCCCAGCGAATTAACACATTTGTGCTCATCTACAATCACAACCATTTGATCACTTGAGCTGGCTAAGATTTTTTCGCGCAAAAGTGCTCCTCCCCCGCCTTTGATCATCCGTTTCTGACCGTCGATCTCATCAGCTCCATCCACTGTGATATCAAACCTTTTGAAATCACTGATAAGTGGAATGCCGCCTTCCAACGCTTGAGCATAAGTGCGATCTGAACTAGCTGCAGCGGTGATTTTCAAACCCTCCAAGCACCGCTGAACCAGCCCTTCGACAAAGAACCGAACTGTGGACCCGGTTCCAAGTCCAACGCACATACCATCACTAATCATCTCCACCGCTTTAATCGATGCAGCTTTTTTAGCCTCGTCAATTCCCATCAAAAATTGATGCCGAATTTATCCTGAGCCAAAACAAGAATGGCGCGAACTGCATTATCTGCGTCCTCCCCTTCGGCTTCGATGCGAATCTTAGCGCCTCTTGACGCAGCAAGCATTAAGATTCCAAGTAGTGATTTAGCATTGACACTCAAGTCGTGGTAGTACAGCGTGATTTGGCATTTAAACTTAGATGCGCATTTAACGAGCTCAGTAGATGGGCGCGTATGCAACCCTTTATCATTCAGAACCACGAATGCATCTTGACTTTTTATCTTTTCTTTCATTAAACTCCTCGCTGTCGCCACATACAACTCATACGCTCTAGCGCATTTCTGCGCAACCCCCAAAACACTTTTATTTTAGGTTGGATGACACCTCAAATACTTTTTCAGCTAACAGTTGGAAGGGATCAATACATGTAAATTCATACTTCAACGTTGGCAGCATGAGCTCAGAACAAGCAATGAGTAGAGCATCAAATTTTTGACCATCATGGATATTAGAAACAATAGAACGAATTCTTTGAGCCTCTTCTTCTGAAATCTTGTTGCTTAATGTTGCCCCCATAGCAATTTGATGCACTTCATCTTGTTCAAGGCTTTTCGGTACAATCACTTCTATCCCTAACTGTTTTAATGGGTTCGTATAAACATTCTGTTCAATCAATGGCGTTGTTCCAAGAAGGCAAATAGACTGATATTGATTCGTTTTACACATCTCTGAAACAGCATCTACCATGCTAATCAGCCTTGCGGAAGATTGCTCAACTAACTGTGCAAACACACAATGGATAGCGTTATTTGGAATAGCTACAACTTCAGCTCCGGCTCGATGGAGAGCTTCAATTGAGTGTAGCGCCAGATGAATAAGCTGCTTTGGCTTGCCATCTTCCAACTGTTTAAACGCCTGCACATAACTTTCTACATCTGAATTTTCTAAAATAATGCTAGGTTGCTTCATGCTAGCATCATTTGCAAGCTGAACAATCCGATGAACACAATCCATGCCTGGTTGATGACAAACGACAACAATTCCAATTGAACGCATATGGCCACCATATTTCACAGATTCTTAAAAGTAAACGCTTATGCTTTGCAAAGAACCATAAAAAAACGAGCTTCCGATAGAGACGTAGACGAAAAATACTACATATTTTAGAATCAAAAGTAAGGAAAAACACCAGGAGTAAGAAATTGTCTACAGCAACCTTAACTAGCAAAGGCCAGGTCACAATACCAAAAGATGTGCGTGAACAAGCAAAACTTAAATCGGGTGTACAATTAGATTTTTGTGTTATGCCAGATGGAAGAATCATTATTATTCCAAGATCTGCAAACATCAAAGACCTTAAAGGCATCTTAAAAACAAAAAAAACATTCACACCTGAGCAGATAGAAAAAACCACCAAAAAACGAGCCCTTAAGCGCATGAAAAAATGATAGGTATCGATACTAATATTTTGGTCCGTTATTTTACCAATGATGATTCCGTGCAAACCAAAAAGTCTGCAAAAATCATGGAAAGCGCTGCGTATAAATCCGATGGTCTTTGGATTAGTCACATAGTTTTAATCGAAACTGTTTGGGTTTTAGAATCTAGGTACAAAGTACGTCGTCAAAATCTCATAAACATCTTAAACCTTTTGTTTTCAGTTAGACATTTTATTTTAGAAGATAGAGAAGCGGGAATGATGGCTTTGCAAGATTTTGTTGATTCACCTAAAGTTAATTTTGCTGATTGCTTAATTGGCAGATCTAATGCATTAAACGGCTGCGACTACACGTTATCTTTTGACAAAGCCGCTATCCGTGATTTGCCGTATTTCAAACAAATATAAGCAAACTAAAGCTCATTTTCAAGCTGATCCATGAGGGCATCAAAGCGCTGCAAAAGAGCTGTGACAGGTTCCTCCGAGCACATATCGACGCCTGCTTTTTTGAGGACTTCCACTGGATAGTCGCTGCCGCCGGCTGAAAGAAACTCGAGATACTCACGCGAACCTTCTTTGAGCACCTTGTCAACTAAGGCAAAGGCTGCGCTGATACCTGTTGAATACTGGTAACCTGAACTCTTTCGTTTTGATTGTTTAGATTCAGAGCAGATTAGGTGACAGATTGTGCCATTTTTTGCGATTCTATAGCCAAGGCGCTATAGATGAGCACAAAAAGGGTGCAAGATGGCGACTAAGATGCCTGAAGAT
>JAJFLZ010000036.1 GCA_021772435.1 Chlamydiota bacterium
CAAGCCAAACTAATAACCTGAACTCTTTCGTTTTGATTGTTTAGATTCAGAGCAGATTAGATGACAGATTGTGCCATTTTTTGCGATTCTATAGCCAAGGCGCTATAGATGAGCACAAAAAGGGTGCAAGATGGCGGCTAAAATGCCTGAAGATGAATGATATAAACGAAAGAGTTCAGGTTAATAATTTTGCGAAGTATTGAAGCATCGTCAATGCGTATCTAAAAAACGCTTACAATAACGCCTTTAGTGAAGTGTAGATTCGCAGACTCACACCTCGTAACTCTTTATCTAGATTAAAAGCATTTTGACATACCATATCGTGATAGGTTGGGTCGGTGAGATGAGCCTCGACCTCATCTCTGAGCTCGTCTGCTTGTAGCTGTTTACCGGCGTTTGCGTCTAGGACGAGGGCTGCTAGCTCTTCTTGCGCGTGCATGTGTGGTCCAAAGAGGACGGGAAGGCCGAGCTGGATGGGCTCTAGGATGTTGTGGCCGCCTATGGTGGGATTGAAGCTGCCGGCAACGATGGCAAGCTTGGATTTGGCATAGCATTTAGTGAGGGCGCCCATTTCGCAGATGGGGGTAGCCGCACGTGTTTGCAAAAGTTTTTTTACTAGAGCAAAGCGTTCGGGATGACGCGGGACGATGAGAAGTTTGAGATGGGGGTAGCGTTTGGTGAGCGGCTCGAGAGCATTTAGAATGAGCTCTTCTTCGCCGTGATGGGTCGAGCCGATGGTGACGGTAAAGTTTTCAGGTGCGGGCGTTAGGGTTGGAAGATCGAATTTGAGGTTGCCGCAGATGCGAGTTTGGATGCCAAGTGCTGCAAAGCGCTCTTGATAGGTTTTGTTTTGCACGAGAATGAGGTCTGCTTTTGAAAAAAGCGTTTTGGCAAAGGCTGGGAGATATTTGTGGCGCAGATAAGAGCGTTTGGAAAGGATTGCTGAGACAATGGCAACAGGGCACGGAGCTTCATGCATGAAATTGAGCCAAAAATCAGATTCGACGAGGATGAGAAGTTTGGGCCTAATTTGAGAAAAGGTTTTGCGCATCATCCAGCGGAAATCAAAGGGCAGAAAGATGTGCTGAGCATCCGGGAAGAGGTTTTTAGCAGTTGCGTGACCGGTTTCGGTAGTGCTAGAGATGATGAGGTCGTAGGATTTTAGGTGGGGCAAGAGTGTTGATGCGGCTTTGGTCTCGCCTACCGAGCAGGCGTGGATCCAAATGAGGGGTTTTGCGGGCTGGAAGAGTTTGGGGATTTTAAAACGGGAAAGAAGTCCCCTTTTGCCGTAGCGCAATTTTTGGTAGAGAATTTTAGGTAGGTAGAAAAGGACTAGTATGTAGAGAGCGCTATTATAGAGCAGTCTCATTTGACAACGAGGTTTAGGAGTTTGTCTGGTACGTAGATGATTTTTACAATCGTGCCAGTTAGGTAACGTTCAGCTAGCGGCTCTTTTTTGACAAATTCAAGCAGCTGATCTTCGGTTTGGCCTTTTGGCAAATCAAACTTGCCGCGCACTTTACCGTTGATCTGGATAATGTAGGTAGCTGAGTCTTCAGTTAGATAGTCAGGGTTGGCCTCTGGAAAAGGCGCTCTAGATAGGTGTTCGGTGTTGCCAAGACGCTTCCAGCATTCTTCGGCTATGTGCGGCGCAAATGGATAGAGGCATTGCACAGCCATGGAAAGAGCTGATTTGGGGTAGGTTTTAAGCTGCATCATGCCGTTGACAAATTCCATCATTTTGGAAATGGCGGTGTTGTAGAGCATTTGTTCAATGTCTTTTTGGGCGCCGTGGGCAAGCTTATGAGCAAGTTTAGTTGCATCTAGATCTTCATCGTCTGTGACTTTATCTGATGTCACAAGTTCCCAAAAGCGATTGAGAAAACGCTGACAGCCTGAGACAGCATCAGAATCCCAGAGTTTTTCTTTGTCAAACGGGCCCATGAACATCTCGTATAGGCGCAAGGTGTCAGCGCCGTGCGAGGCGACAATTTCATCAGGTGTGACACCGTTGAGCTTGGATTTGGACATTTTTTCAACGAGCGCACCAACCTGCTTGCCAGAAGGGATGTGGAAGTACTCCCCTTCTCGTTGTTCAACTTCCTGTGGATCGACATAACCACCTTCAGGAAATTTGTAGGCCATGGCAGTCACTAAGCCTTGATTGCGCAGGGCTTTGAATGGCTCTTTGGAAGTGAGGTAACCGAGGTCGTGCAAAACTTTGTGCCAAAAACGGGCGTAGAGCAGGTGCAAAACAGCGTGTTCAATTCCGCCGATGTACATATCAACCGGCAGCCAGTATTTTTCAGCGTCTTTTGACCAAGCCTCATTGTCATTATGGGGGTCGCAGTAGCGGATGTAGTACCAGCAAGAGCCGGCCCATTGCGGCATTGTGTTTGTCTCGCGTAGGGCTTTTTTGCCGGTTTTAGGATCAAGTGTCTCCACCCATTCGGTGACTTTTGCTAAGGGACTATTGCCATCTTCGGCAGGTTTGTAATCGGTCAGCTCAGGTGGCGACAGCGGCAGCTCATCTAACTCGAGCGCGCGCTTTGTGCCGTCGGCAAAATGTAAAATTGGAATCGGCTCGCCCCAATAGCGCTGGCGAGAAAAGATCCAGTCGCGCAGCTTGTAGCTGGTTGCCGGTTTGCCGCAGCCCTTTTCTTCTAGCCAATCGGCGATTTTCTCTTTGGCTTCGGTAATATTTAAGCCATTAAAGGAGTCGCTGTTGATTAAAAGTCCTGCGCCGGATGCGCAGCGCTTGCCAGCTAGCACCTCGAGACGCACATCCTCAAACGTTAAGTCTGTTGGCATGTCCTCTGGCTCTTCTTGCAGATCGTAAACGGGCTTGATGGGCAAATCGTATTTATGAGCAAATTCAAAGTCCCGCTCATCGTGCGCGGGAACAGCCATCACAGCACCGGTGCCGTAGCCCATGAGCACGTAGTCGGCAATCCAGATGGGGATGAGCTCGCCAGTTGCTGGATGGGTAGCGTAGGCCCCAGTAAAGACGCCTGATTTGTCTTTGTTAAGATCAGTGCGCTCTAGATCGCTTTTGGCAGCCGTTTCTTCTTTGTAGGCTTGAATATGTGGCTTTTGTTCATCTGTAGTGATCGTGGGAATTAAAGGATGTTCTGGAGAAAGAACGAGGAAAGAGGCTCCAAAAAGCGTGTCGTGGCGGGTGGTGTAGACGCTGATGGGTTGATTTGTGACGTTTTCTAAAAATGTGACGGTGGCGCCTTGGCTCTTGCCAATCCATGTGCGCTGAATACGTTTTAGGTGTTCTGGCCAGTCAAGATCGTCCAAATCGTTAATGAGCTGCTCAGCATATTCAGTGATTTTGAGGATCCATTGACGCAAAGGCCTGCGCTCGACTGGATGTCCCCCTTCGACCGATCTGCCATTATCTACCTCTTCGTTAGCTAAAACGCAGCGCAGCGCTGGGCAGTAGTTGACAAGGATCTCTGCCTCGTAGGCAAGACCTTTTTCAAAAAGCTTGGTAAAAATCCATTGCGTCCATTTGTAGTATTCAGGGCTGCTGGTCGTGATCTCGCGATCCCAATCGTAGGAAAAACCGAGCGATTTGAGCTGGCGGCGATAGGTGTTAATATTTTCAATGGTCGTTTGAGCTGGATGCGTCCCCGTGCGGATGGCATATTGTTCAGCTGGCAGACCAAAGCTATCCCAGCCCATCGGATGAAGCACATTAAAACCTTTCTGCCACTTATACCTAGCGATGATGTCAGCAGCGGTATAGCCTGTGACGTGACCCACGTGCAGTCCAGAGCCCGATGGATACGGCAGCATACTCAAAACGTAGTATTTGGGCTTATCTGAGTCGTTTGTTGCGTGGTAAGTTTTGTTGTTTTCCCAAAACTTTTGCCACTTCGCATCGATCGCTTTATGGTCGTACTTTGGCTGAGTCATACCTCTAGATTAACATCTAAAACAAATTTTGGGATAGGCTAAAATATTTTTTATTTCTTCTTGCAACAATTGATCAAACAGTTTAGACTGGGCGTTATGAGCGATACAACCTACTCGAAAAACAAAGTCGATTTAGCCGATTATGATTATGCCGAGGATATCGAAAGGCGCCTTATTCTCTCCGATCTAGATCAGGTGGAATTTGAGGTGCTAGAAGAGATTTTATACAGCCCCGTCAAGTTCCCCATTGACCGCATCACCAAAAATTTAGACCTAAAAAAAGCTATTGTCGCTCCTATATTGGATAAACTGACTACAGCTCGCCTGCTCAGCGTTGAAGGTGATGAGGTGATTGTCAATAAAGAGATTCGTAAAACATACGAGCGCGATTTCGGTAAATTTGAAGAAATTCCAGGGATTGAATCGCTGCGCGCTATGCTTAAACGGGTGCCTATCCACGTTTTGCCCAATTGGTATGCTATCCCCCGCTGTTCGGACAACATTTTTGAATCGATTATCGATAAATTTTTAAGTACACCGCAAAAATTTCAACGCTACTTACTTGAGCTCAACTTCTCAGATCCAAATACTTCCTATATCATTCAAGATCTCATGAAATCGCCCGACTACAAAGTGCCATCCAAAACCATCATGGAAAAATACGATCTTGGTAAGGAACAATTTGAAGAGATCATGCTCTATCTCGAGTTCAATTTTGTTTGCTGCCTTACCTACGAAAGCGATGGAGAGCGCTGGTATGAAGTGGTTACATTTTTTAATGAATGGCGTGATTATCTCCTCTTTATCAAAAAAGGGACTCCAAAACCCATTCGCGATCTAAGCAAAATACGCAAAATTCGGCCCTCCGATTTTGCTTTCGTCGAGGATATGGGAACAATTTTGAACCTGGCTTCAAAAGCTAACTATGAGGTCGATGCAGGGTTTTGCTACACATTTGATGAGGATGCTCAAACTAAAATCGCTCAGCGCTGCGGTGGCTTTAACCTAGCATCTAGCGAAGATAAAGAAAGGTTTAAGCATTATATTCACCGTATTGTCGACAAATTGCTCACATTGGAACTGGCTAGGCTAGAAGATGGGGTTTTAAAGCCGATCGAAGATGGCTTTGAGTGGCTTGGAATGGCTCCTGACAAGCGCGCCCTAGAGCTCCACCGCCATCCACTCAACCGATTAACGTGCGAAAAGTTAAGCAAAGAAATCATTAATGAGCGCAACATCCGTTCTGCTGAAAAATGCATCGCCTCTATTGTCGATACGGGTTGGGTCTATCTAGATGAATTTTTAAAAGGCATGATTGTGCCTCTGACCGATGAAATGCAAATCTCTTTAGAGCAAAAAGGACGTCACTGGAAATACACAATGCCGAATTACTCTGAAGATGAGCATACTTTTGTGGCAGCTGTGATTACCGAATGGCTCTTTGAATGCGCGATCGTCTCCAGTGGTACAGTTGATGGCAGGCCATGCTTTTGTGTGACATCCTTTGGCCAAACCTTCTATGACTAATCTTTGTGAGAATCGCAAGGCGCGATTTGATTACGAAATACTTGAAACATTCGAAGCTGGCTTGGCACTCCTTGGCACTGAGATCAAGTCTCTGCGCTCCCACGGCGGCAGCATCGCTGAGAGCTATATCATCATTCACAAGGGCGAAGCTTACCTCAAAAACGCCACCATTGCTCCTTACGCCTTTGGCGGTGCAGCCTTCAACCACGAAGAAAAGCGAGAGCGCAAGCTCCTCTTACACAAAAACGAAATCGAACAATTGCACAAGGCTATCCAAGAAAAAGGCTTAACTGTCATTCCCCTATCCATCTTCCTCAAAAAAGGGCTTGCCAAGCTCAAAATCGCCATCGGTAGAGGTAAAAAAGCGCACGACAAGCGCTCCGACATCAAAAAAAGAGAAGCCGAGCGCGAAATCTCTAGAGCCATGAAGAATTAAGAAACTATGCTATATGTTGGTTTTAAGGGTTAAAAGTTGCTCGGTTTGCTCATTCTTCAGATGCACATCAAAATGATTTCTATAATGGCTCTCGTAAACAAAAATCACGCAATTGAGGGCTTCATGAGGAGCAATTTTGACAACTTTTGCTCCTTTTCCTGCATAATCTCTGTCGATTTTACCATTGGCAATAGCTGAACTTGTTCCCTGGGCAATAGGTATACTTAGAACACCACCCGTTGCAATTAAGGATAGAGCCTCGCTACTACCGGGCGTATCTGACATCATCAACGCTGGAGGAAGGAGAAGAAATGAAATCGCCGAAGAGATCGCAGTCCGAGCAAGAGTCGACGAATGGATTTTATCGGCAACATCTTCAGCGGCTGCTAATGTTAAGCCTACATTATATGGATCAAAAACATAGGTTTGATCACTATTGTTCTCAATGTAGAGTTGAACTGGCTGAATGCCTTTTTTTAATAGATTTTTTCCCAAATATGATTTTGATTCTTCAGCAGAAAAAGCTTTAGCTGCAATGCCAATATTATTTTTATTGGTCGTTATGCTCAACTCGCATAGCGGCCGGGCGCTATATCTGGCGCAAGATGTGAACGAAATACTAACAACAGATAGTACAATAATATTTAACATTTTTTTCATAATTAAACCTAATTTTTAAGTAAGTTTAAAGATAAGCTAAATAAAAATCAAGATTGCTTCATTTGATCAATGTCGGCTAGGACTTTGCTGCTGTTTTCTTTTGTCGGGTCTTGGATGTAAGTATTGAAATCTTTTGAGAGTTTGTCTTTGAGTGACTTGAGCTGCTCGTTAGCCAAGGCACTAGCAGACTTGCCCATCGCATCGAGCGATTTATTCATGGCTTTTTCATATTCGGTTTTTTGCGCTTGGAAAGTAGATTTTTCGTAGCCTTTGAAACTTTCTTCAAAGACGTTTACGCCTTGCTGATACTCTTGCTCATAGGAGGGCTCTTTTGGCTGCACTGGATCTGTTTCCATGAATATTGTCCTAAAATTGTTTTTTGTCTTACAATTAGTTTTTACACATTTGAGGGATTATGTTGCAAAAAGTTATTTTAGGCATTTGTTTATCGGGAGCTCTAATTGCGCAAGAGCCGCCAGCTACCAGAGAGCAGATCGAACAGGAGCTTTTATCCGCCCAAAGGGATTTTCAGACAGCGCAAGAGATGTTTATTCCCTACTACACAGGGCCGCTGATCACAGGCTCTGCTGAAAACGTGCCCAAAGGCAAAATCAACATTCAACCCTATCTATATAGCACCATCAATTATGCGGAATTCAACAACCACCGTCATTCTAAAAGCATCCCCAATATCTACGTGTTGAATCCCGTTTTTGTATTCCAGACAGGTATCACTACGTGGCTTGATTTTACAATGATCCCAGCAGCGATTTTCAGCTGGCGGAAAGGTCAGTCGACGCAGCTATTTGGCGATTTGCCTGTCCAGTTTGGTTTTCAGATTCTCAACATGAGTGAAAAGGCGCCAGCTATTCGTTTTGTCGTCGGAGAAAGTTTTCCGACCGGTAAATATAATAAGCTAAGTAGAGCAAGAGCTGACATTTTATCATCGGGCGCTGGTGTCTATGCGACAACGCTTGGACTCAATATTAGCAAAATGTTTTGGTGGCAAGCTCTCCATCCTATCCGGATGAGACTTTCTACGCAGTACACGATTCCGAATCAGGATGCGTACGTGCAAGGATTTAATGCATACGGTGGTGGCAAAGGCACAGCTGGCAGAATTGATGTAGGACAGAGTTTTGATGCTGACTTTGGTTTTGAGGTGAGCATCACGCAAAAGTGGGTGTTTGCAACGGATTTAGCCTATGAGTTTCAAGGCAAAAGTAAATTTAGAGGCAAACCCGGAACGATTGATGGTGTGCCGGCACAAAACGGCGCTCCGTCTAGCGACAATTTGTCCATTGCACCGGCGATTGAATACAACCCCAACGACACTGGGGGGTTCATCGGTGGGATCTGGCTGCCCATCACTGGTCGCAACAGCACAAACTTTGTCTCGCTAGTCCTTTCCTACACGCAACTGTTTTGAATTGACACAGGATAATGGACACGGTATTGTATAGCAAAAAGGGAGTTTTTTATCATGAAGTTTGTCATGTCACGAGCAGAGCTAGTAAAGCTCATGGGTCGCATCCAAAGCGTTGTATCAGCAAAGCCAGCTATTCCTATTTTATCCAATATTTTGGTTGAAGCATATGCCGATCAAATCATTTTGAGCGCCACTGACTTGACAGTGAGCATTCGCACTTACACCGATGCAAAAGTTCTTGAAGAGGGCGCCATTACAGTCCCTGCTAAACACCTGTTTTCGCTCATTCGTGAATTGACAGCGCCACAGATAGAGATTTCTGCCGGTGAAGATGAGATCGTGCAAGTGATTGCTGGCAGCTCCCATTTTAAAATCAACGGCATAGGCAAAGCCGAATTCCCTACCCTTCCCGACTTTACAGGGGCAAATGGCTTTGAGATGCCAGGTGAAGACTTTAAAACACTGCTTGCTAAGACCGCCTTTGCTGCCGCAAAGGACGACAGCAGACAGGTGCTCAACGGCATTTTGATGCAGCTTCAAGGCAACTATCTGGGTTTTGTGGCAACCGATGGCAAGCGCCTAGCAAAGGTGCGTGCGCAAGTAGAGATGCAGACGCCGCTTGAAGGGCAACACATCATCCCCTTAAAAGCTGTCGAAGAAGTGATTAAGACTCTCGACGGTGAGCAGACAGCCAAGATCCTAATCGGCGAGGATAAAATCGCAATTGAGTCGGGCTCAACTAGCTTTATGACAAAACTACTCAGCGGCGATTATCCCGATATTGAGCGTGTGATACCGAGCAGTTGCACATCGAATCTGCACCTGCACCGCGATGAATTGATCAGCATTTTGCGCCAGGTGTCGCTCTTTACAACCGATCGCAGCCAATCCGTGCGCTTTTGCTTTTCGCAAGGCGAGCTCAAATTACTTGCTGCTAGCTCTGACATTGGAGAGGGCGCGGTCAGCATGCCTGTGGACTACTCAGGCGAATACATGGAGATTGCCTTTAACCCCGGCTTTTTCCTCGATATTTTGCGCCATACCAAGGACGAGACCGTCGCCTTTGGCATGAGTGATCCGTACAATCCTGGTTTAGTCACCGATAAAACAGCGGCGCAATTTGTCATCATGCCGATGCGAATCGAGCAGCCCGCACATGTGACTTGAAACCCACATTGACCAATTAGGATGGAAAATATGCGTTATCTTTTAATCTCCAGCGAATTTAAAAATGCTCGTAATATCTCTGAATATAACTCCACATTTTTATACCCTACTGGAAATCAAAATCTAGAGCATCTTTCCTCACCCCCTTTGTTCAATGTGGCTTAAAAGACTATTCCTACACAACTTTCGCAATTACGAAAATGCACACGTTAACTTCGCTCCTGGCATTAATGTCATCGAGGGTGAAAATGGCCAAGGAAAAACCAATCTCCTTGAAGCTATTTATCTGCTCAGCACGGGCAGGTCTTTCCGCACAGCGTTTTTAAACGATCTGATTCGTCACGATGCGCCAGGCTTTTTTCTAGAAGCTGAATTTGAACGGGATGGCATTGAGCAAACGCTTAAAATTAGCTTCGATGGTCAGACACGTAAAGTACAGCACAATGCTACCACCTACGCCAATTTCTCCAATTTGCTTGGCCTACTCCCGTCTGTTCTCTTTGCGCCGCACGATGTCAACTTGATCAGCGGCGCACCTGCCGATCGCAGGCGTTTTATCAATCTGCACATCGCTCAAAGCGATCCGCTGTATGTCCACCACTTGCTGCGCTTTGGCAAGGCTCTCAAGCAGCGCAACTGTTTGCTTAAAGCAGGGTCCAAAGACGGAATTGAGGTTTGGGAAGCTGAAATGGCGCTATCGGCCTTAGTTCTCGTGCACAAACGCAATGAAGCTATAGACAAATTGCAAAAGCGCCTATCTCCTTTGGCCAAAGAGCTCAGTTTAGAGTTTGACGAATTTCAGCTCGATTATCACCCATCAATTGCCTCTGATTTTGAAGGCCAGTGGGCCCACATGCGCAAGCGTGAGCTCATCGTGGGCTCCACCCAATGCGGACCTCATCGCGACGACCTCCAAATTGCCCTGCACGGCAAAAAAGCCAAAAGTTTTTCCTCGGAAGGCCAAAAACGCTCATGCTTAGCTGCCCTGCGTTTTGCTGAGTGGGAGGTGTTGCGGACTAGGTTTGAAGATAAGCCGCTAATTGGTATTGACGATTTTGGCGTTCACCTCGACTCAGCAAGGTCCAAGCAATTGCGCAATCGATTAGGCTCATTTGGCCAAGTCTTTTTGACAACGCCCAAAGATGCGCATATTCAAAGTGATCACACCTTGACTATTGCTGATGGGGTCTGTTTAGAGTGAGTCGAATAGATTGATATAGCTCGAAGCTTCTGGAAATGATCTGGGATCCCCTTCTTCCTTTTTGTGGCGTTTAGCAAAAATATCTATCACTTGATTAGCTAGAACCTTGCCTAGCTGAACGCCTTCTTGATCAAATGAATTAATATTCCAGATAAAGCCCTCAAATGCTGTTAGATGCTCGTAATACGAGAGAATCAAACCCATGGTGTAAGCATCGCACTTTTTGGCAGCTAGGATGCGTGTAGGGCGATTCCCTTTAAACACTTTGTTTGGATTGTCATCTTGCTTGCCTGTAGCCAGGCCAATGGCTTGCGCAATTAGATTAGAAAGCAGTTTTTCTTGAGATGTCGAGCCTTTCACTTCTAAATCTTGACCAAATTGCGACTCTCTAAAACCGATGAATTCAATCGGAACTGTGGTCATGCCCTGGTGGATGAGCTGATAAAACGAATGCTGACCGTTAGTGCCTGGCTCGCCCCAGATGATAGGGCCTGTTTCAAAATCGATAAAATGACCAAGGCGATCGATTTGCTTACCGTTAGATTCCATTGATAGCTGCTGCAGATGTGCCGAAAAACGCGTCAGGGCTCGCGAGTATGGAATAATAGCTTTTGTCTGGTGTTTGAGAAAATTACGATTCCAGATGGAGAGTAAGGCGCCAACTAGCGGTAAATTTTGTGAGAACTCGGGATTCAATGCCGCTTTATCCATGGCGCTCATGCCGCGCAGAAAATCCAAAAACTTATCCATGCCAAGGGCAAACGCAAGAGAGACGCCGCCTACCATCGAGCTCGATGAATATCTGCCGCCGACATAATCCCACATGTAAAACGAAGCGCGGTACTTGGACGGATCGTCCATCGGGCTATTTTCGCCTGTCACAGCGATCATGTGCTCTTTGGGATTTAAGCCTTTTTCGAGGAACTTTTGACGAATAAATTCTTCATTGGTGAGGGTCTCTAGTGTTGAGCCAGATTTTGAGACGACAACGACGAGCGTTTTAGAAAGGTCCACTTTGCGCAAAATCGATGTGGCATCGTCTGGATCGACATTGGATAAAAAATGGACGTTGCGCCCCTCTTTTTTGTAGGCCTCTAAGCTGAGATAAATCGCTTTAGGTCCGAGCTCAGAGCCGCCAATGCCCACCTGAATGATGTCTGTAAAAATCGCTTGATTATTGACCTCTTCTAAAAATCGCTTGAGTTTTTCAAGCTCCTGGAAGCTGGCGCTAGCAGCATCTCTAGCTTTGGCTTCTGTGCGTTGATGCTCGAAAAAATCACGTGTTGCCGTATGCAAAACCGAGCGGTTTTCGCTCTCATGCCCTTCAATACGGTTAATAATCTCCCCTGCTTGCATCGCCTCCATTTGCTGTATCACATTGCGCTCCTTTGCTAAAGAGAGCAACGCATCCATAATTTCATCATTGACGCGCTCTGTGCCATATAATAATTTTAGCCCAAGCGATGAGCAGACCATCGACTCAATGCGTTTGCAGTTGATGGCCTTTTTTTCGCTTAGCACAGGAGCTGTTTTGGCAAGTTCAGAAAGTTTTTTAGCAGCAGACATTTCGTACATAAAGATCCTCTTTTTTCTCACCATCGCAAAAAGCAATCTTTTTTTCAATTGATCTGAATTATGAAATTAAGCTACAATGCTGTACTTTCGGGGTATAGCGCAGCTTGGCTAGCGTGTCTGCTTTGGGAGCAGAAGGTCGGGGGTTCGAATCCCTCTACCCCGAAATTCTTTTTCCACCAGTTATCGTGAAACCCTGCAGCTTACGCTCTCCTAGTGGACTAAGCATCTGATCAAAGACAATAATTTCATCTAGACCATTCCAACTTTCGGTAAAATTGTATTCGTAGACGATGCGAAAAGGTCGATCAATTTCTGCCATTTTAGCATCGAGGAGTTTTAGATTTTCTTCAATGCAGAGCTCCTCTAGTGGAAATAAAAGCCCCAGTATAGCGTCCTGATTTTCGCGATTTTCGACCAGAATCCATGGGTAGCGCTCTGTTGAGGTCAGTCTGGCAGCTTCAGCTTTCGACTGGATACCGGTTAAATCGAACTTTGCTGTGGCCGGAATTTCGTCGGGAAGAAGAGCAACTAGGCGATCGAGATAATCTGGCAAATCTTCCTCCGGTGCTCCCTCGTAGAGACGCACAGACGTGATAAGCTGGGGATCCACTGTATCAAGAAAATAATTGAGAGCTCTCTCTGCTGATGCCACTGTTGTGAGGTCTAATCGTCCAAAATCCAGATGCCAAAGCGTTGGACTCTGGATGTTTATCGAGTCCCAATTTAGATCACTGCAAGGTTTGCAATTTAGACGTAATTCCATGCAAGAAGTATAACTTAAAAGCGTGGATCTCGTATAGTTAGAAGTATGGAAATTGATGTAGATATTGACGTTGGTGATATCGATCTGCCCACAGAAACTGGCGGGATGCTAGACACTTGCTCTAGCGCTCTATTTTGGGCTGCCTCTCATTTTACCGATCCAATTTGCAAAGCCCATCAGCTATGGCGGCGTATTTCAACTGTAGAAGACCTGCATCCAGATGCCAGCAGCCTGGAAATCTTTGGTAGAAAGAATTTGAATAGACTGGGAATGGTCGCCTTTGGTGCTCTTGGGATTGTCACAGCACCGGTTGGCATCCTTCTTCGCAAGCTAGCGATCATGCTGCAAAGTCAAAATTTTCGTTATACTCAGACAAATGCTAAAGAAAAACTGCTTTCAGAAGAATTTACCCTCTATACACATAATATGGCAGCTGTCGGGGCTGGCTATGCGATTAGCGATGCAGGCGTGACGCCATGGCCTGATCGCGAGCAAGCGATCATCGATCAAATCCAAGAGATCAGTTCGGACATATTTGTTGGGATCGAGTTTTTTGACACGCAAATGGTCTTGGATGTGGAAAAAGCTCTATCTGACAAATATGGCCACATCTATCATAGCTGCGGTAAACGAGCCGTTGGCCCCTGCTCTGGGCTGTTTATCGCCAGCAAATTTGCCATCAAAAAGTTTCAATTTACACCTTTCCCAGAAGAGTATCTGGTCGGGCGTACGAAAAACTCCACCAAAGGCTTTACGGAAATCTGGCTAGAAAATGGCACGCATCTCATTGCATCGCATCTGCAGCATTCTGAAGAATGCGAGTATCCTACTGCAAAAGAAATCGAGGCTAGGAAAAAGCAAATGGCCATGATTGACGCTGTATTTAAAGCAAGTACGGCGAAGCTAAAAGTGCTCACTGGTGATCTCAACATGAGTGAAGAAGAGTGGAATAAATATTACGCTCACAACTACCTGCGTGATCTAAGCGTCATTGGTAAACATACTTGGGGCGGTGACGAGTGGTATGCAACGATGGTGGGTGGTAAACAGATTTCAGGCCCGCAAGTTTACGACTACACAGCCATTTGGACAGGTGGAAAAGCTTCAACTAGCACAGTTAAAACGACGCTGATCGAGACTGGCTATGACCCCAAAATTATCAAAGCAAATGCGCTATCTGACCACAAAGGCTTAGTAAGCACCTTGAGAATCAAAGCATAAATTGTTAACATGGGGGTGTAAGGGGGCTATCTGCCATGTTAAAAAAACTTCCCGTTGGACTGCAATCGATTACTGAGATTATTGAGGGCGGTTATATTTACGTCGATAAAACTAAATATGCACTAGAGCTAATCGAAAACGGCAAATACTATTTCATGTCTAGACCGAGACGCTTTGGGAAATCATTATTTATCAGCACATTGAAAGAAATTCTTTCGGGAAATAAAACGTTATTCCAAGAGTGTGACATTGCAAAAAGTGATTACGATTGGAAAGCCTACCCAATTCTCCATTTTGATTTCTCACAAATTCCTAGCCGTACACCAGAGATGCTAGAGCAGGGTTTGCTGGAACGTGTACAAGAAATGGCAAGCTTTTACAATATTTCTGTGGAAGGCTCTTCCCTTCAATTTCGTTTAGAGGGATTGATTAAACAACTGTCTAAAAGCGGAAAAGTTGTATTTTTAGTCGATGAATACGATAAACCTATCGTCGATAACTTAATGCGTATGGATGTCGCAGATAGTAACAGAGATTTACTTAGAAGTTTTTTTGGAACCCTGAAAGGGCTCGATGAATATCTCAAACTTGTGTTTGTGACGGGGATTAGTAAATTTTCACAAGTCTCGCTCTTTTCTGGATTAAACAATTTAGAAATTCTTACGATGGAGCCAACCTATTCCACGTTGATGGGGTACACAAAAGAGGAGATAAAAACCTTTTTTGGTGGGTATATTCAACAAATTGCTAAAAAGCGCAATATCACCTTGCAGCAAGTATTAAGTGAGCTCAAAGAATGGTATAACGGCTACTGTTTTACTGAAGATCGTCAGCTTGTTTATAATCCTTTCTCTACCCTTTTATATTTTAAAAAAGGGCGGCCCTGCGGCTATTGGTTTAGTAGTGGTACGCCCTCATTTTTAATCGATCAGATCCAGAACAGACCAACGGCTGCAGTTGAACTTAGCGGCGCTAAAGTCAAACGCTCACAGCTTCAAGACATCCAAAATGTTGCCAAAATGGATTTACGGGCACTCATGTGGCAAACGGGCTACTTGACAATTTGCGGCTACGATGAAGAAATCGATATTTTTGAATTAGATTTCCCAAATCGTGAAGTACGCGGAGCGTTTTTCGATATTTTACTTCAGGAATTTGAAGAAGCTTTGCCTGCTGAGGTCACTGTTCATGGAGCCAATGTGCGTAAACATCTATTTGATTGCAATTTCGATCAGTTTTTTAAAGCAATCAATAGCTACTACGCCAAAATCCCCTATCATCTATTTACAAGTGCCAAAGAAGGCTTTTATCATGCTGTGCTTCTAAGCCTGCTGGAAGGCATGAGTCTTAAAGTACGTGCTGAAGATCCTACCAATATTGGACGTATTGATCTAGTGATTGAGACATCAGAAATGGTCTATATTTTTGAGCTTAAAGTGGGGCAAACGGCAGATATTGCAATTCAGCAAGCTGAATTGAATAAATACTGCGAAAAATACTGCCATCAGAACCGCAAAATTGTACTGATTGGACTCAATTTCAATCCAGACACGCGCAATATTTCAGATTGGACAGCGAAAAGCTATTCTTCGTCAGGGGCTGTGTTGCAATCGCTTCGATCGCTGCATGCCAAAACTAGCTAAAGAAACTGTGATTTTGAACGGAATAAAGGGCATAGGCAGATAGGGCTAGTGGAGCTACCAATAAAGCTGCTGATGCTGTGGGGTTATCGGAAATATCTCCAGGTTTAGACGTGCCGATAGTTATAATAGAAGCTGTCAAAGTTAAAACAGTAGCGAATAGTGGAAGTTCTACGAATATTTTTTTTGGAACCTCGTATGAAGTTTCAAATATCATAACCACGGGCAACAGAAAGAAGTTTATTGTAGCCATCAAAAGCGTGGCAGCAGAAATACCTAACCCAACAGCTCCAACTATAGCAGCAATAGTAAAAGCTATTTTTATATAAGGAGATTGAACTTGCATTTGAGCAAATTTCTTTGTCAACAGCATGGCAGTACCTAGGCCAGCTCCTCCAATAGCACCTGTCACAGCTCCAATAGTCACAAACTGACTTATTTCATTTTGTATACGACGTGTTTCAGGAAGTGATTCAGGCGATGAACGATTATAAGAAAATATATCCATATTGTTTTATAAATCCAGAGTTCAGGTTATTATTAAAATAATAATACAGCTTGTCTATTTAATTAACAATTAATAGAGTTTATTTGATGGATTTGGCGGCCTTTAGAGCGCCAGAGACGGTCAAAGTAGCTCTCGCCACTTCCCTCCTTGAGAATGGTATGGGTGGGGTTTTGCCAAATTGAGTGATCTGTTATTACTTGAAGCATTTGAGTGGCATATGGCTTATCGTCTGTGACAAAGGTGGCTGTGGCGCCTGGTAGGGCGCATCTTGCGATTTCGTCAGCAAAGGGCTGTTGAATAATACGATGCTTGGCGTGGCGGGTTTTTGGCCAGGGGTCGGGAAAGTTGACGTGGAAGGCGCTGAAGGTGGGCCTTTTGATGTAGTTTTGGGTAAAGGTAAGCGCCTCGCCGCATATAATAAACAAATTATTTACTTGTCTATTTTGGGATTTGGACCAAATTTTACGGACTCTTGGAAACTGCTTTTCGACGGCTATCCAATTGATATGAGGGTTTTGCTTAGCTTGAGAAATGACCCATTCGCCGTTGCCGCTACAGTACTCGATGTGAATTGGGTTGTTGTTTTCAAATAATTCCTTCCAGTCTGGAAGCTTAAAGTTTTGATGCTCAGTGTAGTGATCTGGCACAAACAGGACATTGCCAATGATTGAAGGACATCTAGCGTCCCAACTGAAAGGGCTTTTTAAATCTTTTGGTCTCATGAAAATAAATGCCCAGGATAGGACTCGAACCTACACACCTTGCGGCACCAGAACCTAAATCTGGCGTGTCTACCAATTTCACCACCTGGGCCGATGGAAGATTCATCATCTTAAACTTTAAGAGAAATTTCGTCAATACGCGTCTGAGCTGCGGCTGAAGAAATTAAAGTTTATATCTTAAGTAATTATATATAATAGTGTAAAATATAAGAATGAATTTAAAGATCGAAGCAAATAATTATTTAAGGCGGTTTGACCATACAGGGAAATTAAAGTTCCGTATGCAAGAGGTGAATAATGCTTGGGTTGGTAGTGATGGTTACGTGACTCTCTGTCCAAAATATGCAAAAAAATTTATGGATTCAAAAGAAGTTTTGCGTTTTGAAGATGGCTCAACGTTTGTGCCAAATGGCCATGAACGGATAGCGGCTACAATTGCGCACGAAGCAGCGCACTGGGCCAAAGATCATGTGAACCAAGGTAATGTGTTATTTTTATATCAACCGATAATGCTGGGGTGTTTAAGCATTTTAAGTTTGAGTGCAACCTACATCACTTGTTCCATAGCTATTCTTTTCAAAATAATTCATCATTTTCAGTTTTATAAAGTGAGAAATCTAGCTCTTATTTCTACTGCTTTATTTGTAGCATCTGTTGCCGGTTTTGCCTTGAATAATTGGGCTGAGATGCGCAGGAGTCGTAAGAATGAATACGAAGCAGATACATATGGTATGGAATTGTTGCAAAAAGCTGGTATGCGGCCAGAAATTATGCTGTGGTCTAGAAAAGCGTTGTATGCTCCTCGTAAAAAATTTCACGATGACAGAGATCCAGACACCAGCTGGTATAACCGTATCATGTATGAACTTTCCTCTACTCATCCCATTCCACACTTACGCTACGAGCGCTGCTTAGCGCATCTGAAAAAAATACAATAGACGAAATTTATCCCAGTTGATTATAGTGGCCCCCTTAAACTAACTGGAGGTCACGATCATGGAATGGAAAAAAATCACGACTATTTTTTTACTAGGTTTTGCATCGATAGGTTTTTGCGCTGCAGAAGCTGAAACTGAGGAAGAAGAAGAGCCTCAAGTTGTTGAGCAAGTGTATATCCCAAAAATCTACGAAGAGAATCTCGATAAATTTGCTTTAAATCAAAGTGTGAATCTTACGCGCCATATTCGTTGGAATAGTACTGAGGTCGTATTGCTCAGTGATGACACGATATGGATGGTCAATCCTCTAGAATTGCGCGTTCCTGGTTGGTGGGATCGTTTGCGCGGACGTGAAATCGTGCAGCCCGAAGATAAGTTTTTGGCAAAGCCGGCTGAGTGGAAAGAAGATTCTGACTTAAAAATCTATCGCTATAGCTGGAAAGAATCTGGTTTGGGCAAAATTTATGAGTTCGATGCAACGCGCCTGATTTACTGCACCCATATTTTACAAAATGTAGCAACAGGTCAAATGGTGTTCGCTAGACAGCTAAAAAACGGTCACATTGTGCAGCTTTTTAACAGCTGGATTCAAGATGTGCATAGTAAAGGTTTTGTCGAAGGGTACGAGAAGGGCTATAACGACGCTAAAAAGATCTAATTTATGTTGCGACTATTTTTAGCTCTTTCGATATGTTTTTGCGGGTTTGCAAAAGAGGATATGCATTATCCTGAAATCTTGCCAACCCGCTATACTGAAGCTTTTATCCAGAGCACGCAGAGCACGTTCTTTCGTGATAAATGCTATACAGTGCTCGACAATAACACCGGTTGGATCCTTTATCGCCTGTATGGCAACACTGATAAGTGGTGGAATTTTTTAAATGAAATCAAAGAGGTGGATAAACGACTCATCTGCAACCCCATGTTTTGGAAGGACGGCGATGAGGTGCATGTCTATTCGTTGCCGTTTAAAGATTCGCTCGCTAAAAAAATCTTAAGTGATCCAGACCATGAGCTAATGAATGCAACGCACATTATTTTGAACCCCGATCAAAAGCAGATGGCGTTTGCAAGGCGCTTGACAAGAGAAGAGCTAGATGAAAAAGATATCGAGATCAATCCGATCAAAGTTATTCCCAACAAAGGTTTAAAAGCGCGATTTGCCGACGTGGTGGGTTGCACAGAGGTTAAAGAAGAGGCTCAAGAAATTGTACGGTGCCTTAAAAATCCCAAGCCCTATATCCAGCTAGGTGCAAAGCTTCCACAAGGATTATTTATCTCTGGGCCGTCAGGCTGCGGAAAAACACTGATTGCTAAAGCCTTAGCTAAAGAGTCTAAACGTACACTGATTAAAATTTCAGGCGACCAGTTTTGGGATGAGGTGTTCTTAAAAGGGACAAATTGGATCGAGCCGCTTTTTGATGCAGCAAGAAAAAACGCACCCTGCATTATTTTGGTCGATGGATTCGATACCTTTGACTTCGTGCGCCATTTTGTGGTCTATCATTTTCTTGTTAAACGCCTAAAACGAGAGATTGAGTTGATGGGCGGAGAGCTGGACCTCTTTTTGGTGATCACAGCGCGCGACATCAAAAACATGGGTGAGCAGTTTTTAAATTCCAATCACGGCTGTAAGCTACTAGAGGTTGGCTTCCCCACCAAAAAAGACCGCAATGAACTTGTCAGACGCTATGCCAAAGAATTTTCTGTTGATAGCACCTGCGATTTAAGTGTCCTGGGCTATCAAACACTTTGCTTTACTCCAACTGATCTCAAAGAGGTTTTTCATGCGGGAGCTAGAATAGCAGCTGTTAAAAAAGCAGATGTGATTGCCCAAGAGGATTTAGAGAAAGCTATTAGGCGGATCAGCAGAGCCAAGGCTGAGCACTCTCAAGGCGAAGATAACCCTGCAAAACTTTCTGATCCTTTCAAGAAAAAAACCACCTTTGGTGATGTTGGAGGCTGCAGCGAAGCCAAAGAAGAGCTCGTGGAACTCGTTGCCTTTTTAAAGGATCCTAGCCAGTTTTCTCATTTAGGTGCAAAGGCACCTAAGGGGACGCTTTGTATTGGCCCTCCAGGGTGCGGTAAAACGCTTCTTGCTAAAGCTGTGGCTGGTGAAGCTAACTGTAACTTTTTCCATTGTTCAGGTGCTGATTTTAACGACATCTGGGTAGGCTCGGGAGTCAATCGCATCAAAGAGGTATTTAAAGCAGCCAAAGCTAACGCGCCGGCGATTTTATTTATCGATGAGATTGATGCTGTTGGTGGCAAGCGAATGAGCGATCCACAAGCTGCAGCTCGCGATTTTAACAACACACTCAATCAGCTACTAGTTGAAATGGATGGATTCGACGGCTCAGAAGGATTAGCTGTCATTGGTGCGACCAATTTACCCGACATGCTCGATGAGGCACTGCTGCGCTCTGGAAGGTTTGATCGCCAGGTGGTCATCGATAGACCATGTTTAGCTGAGCGGTTAGAAATTTTGACCATTCATGGCAAGTCATTGCCTTTAGCAGATGCTGTGGATTTAACCCATACTGCCAAAATGACCATGGGAATGTCAGGAGCTGACCTTGCTAATATGCTCAATGAGGCTGCTTTGATAGCTGGGCGCACGGGCAAAAAAGTGATTGAAGAGATAGATTTGCGCGAGGCGCACGATAAAGTGCAGCTCGGAAAAGAGCGGCGCAGTATGCATCTTTCGGATAGCGAAAAACGTCATATCGCCTATCACGAAGCGGGTCATACAATTGTGGGACTGGTTGTCGATTCGGGTACTGATGTGGATAAGGTCACGATTATCCCAAGGGGCACAGCTCTTGGTTTAACTCATTTTGTACCACATGGTGAAAATGTGACACTTTGGAAAAAACAAGCTGAAAATCGCTTAGCTGAATGTTTGGGTGGCCTGGCTGCTGAACGCATCTGTTTGGGTGATATCTCAGCTGGAGTTTCTGGCGATTTAAAAAGCGCCACGCACCTTGCTAAACAAATGGTTGCGGAATACGGTATGAGCGATGAGCTTGGTTTTGCCGCATTTGGACGCGACATGTCTCCAGAGACCAAACGTCTCGTCGATATCGAAGTGCGCAAACTGCTTGATAAAGCCTACTCTCTAGCAGTTAAAATTATCGAAGAGCACAAAGCTAAAATTGATAAAATCGTCTCCGGTCTTTTGGAAAAAGAGACACTTTATCGCACCGATTTAGACTCCATCATGAAGGACCTACCCGATGAAGACTATCCTGCTCAAGCTTAGCTTTGTTTTAGCGTGCTCTAGTTGTATTGCACAAACGCATTGGTTTACAGGACCCATTGTCGTTTTATCTGGTGAGGTGGTTGAAAAAGGGCATACCAACTGGCAGCCCTTTATTTTTCAATTCTGGTCATGTGGCAGATATGATGAAAATTGGGATAAATTCTCGACACCTACCGTGCGCACGACAAATCCGCAGCTATGTTTAACCCATGGATTTGCCAAAAATTTTGATGTTGAAATCTTGCCTCAAGTCTTTTTCAAACAAAGCGGAAACTCTCAAAGCTATCGGTTAGGCGACTTCCCTTTTATTTTGGGTTTTCAAGCTCTGTGGCAAAAAGCCGGCACGTGGATTCCCTCTTTAAGGGTGACGTTGCAAGAAACTTTCCCCAGCGGCCAGTATGACAATCTCATTCCAAGCAAGCAACGCACCGAAGTATCTGGCCAAGGATCGTATCAAACAGCACTCGGTCTTAACTTTCAAAAACTCATCTCATTTGATCCCATTCACGCCTTGCAGCTCTACTGGAGCTTAACTTACACCGTGCCTTCTCCGACCCATGTCAATGGTGTGAATTTTTATGGTGGCGATCCGAAAACAAACGGCACAGTCTATCCCGGCCAAAATTTACAGGCAATTTTTTCGTTTGAGTTTAATCTGACTAAAAACTGGGCATTAGCATGTGATGTGGTCAACCTTTGGCGCGATGCAGATCGATTTTCTGGTAAAACGCGCGTCAAATCCCGTCGCGGCTCTGGCTACAATTTGAGCTTAGCTCCGGGGCTTGAATACAACGTATCTGAGAACTTGGGTTTTATCGCAGGCAGCTGGTTTTCAGCAGCTGGACGTAATTCCTCCTGCTTTAATAGCGCCGTATTTGCCGTCAATTACTACCACTGATACACTATCGAATAATGAAAATAATTTTTGCCATTTGCCTTTATGCTTCACTTTTTGCAGTCGATGCAAACCGTGAACAACAGCTCAGCGATCCCACATCAACTTTCAAGCCTTGGTTTACCGGATCTCTTTTGTCCCTTCCAGGGCACGTTGTGGGTGATAAACACACCAATTGGCAGCCGTATGTCTACTACACAGACGATTATGGGTTTTACAACAACAAAGGACGTAAGCAGCACGTGCCTTCCACTAAAGTTTGGGATTTTCAGCTGCTTGTCACGCGCGGCTTTGGCGATTGGTTTGATGCCAAAATCAATGCCCAAACATTTATCCGCAGCGAAAAAGGGCAGACATCCACTCGTTTTGGCGACTTTGAATTCATTTTAGGTTTTCAAGCTCTCAATCAAAAAAAAGGTAGCTGGATTCCCGATCTGCGCATCATCCTAGCTGAGACATTTCCAAGCGGCCAATACGACAAACTCAATCCCAAAAAATTTGGAACTGACTCATCTGGCTCGGGCTCTTACGAAACCTCACTTGGCTTCAACTTTCAACGTTTAGAACACATTTATCGCGATCACTACTTCCGCTGGCGCTTAAACCTTGTCTACACCGTGCCCTCCCCTACCCACGTCGATGGTTTTAACGTTTACGGCGGCGGTTTTGGAACAAATGGAACCATCTACCCTGGCAACACGTTCATGGGCATTTTTGCCTTCGAATATAACTTTAATCAAAATTGGGTATTTGCGTTCGATCTCATGCAGACCTACAGTAACCGCGCCAGATTTTCAGGCAAATCCGGCAGAGATGAGCTTGGAGCTCCAGCCAAAGTTGGCATTCCATCTCAAGACGTGCTTAGCCTAGCCCCCGCCCTTGAATATAACTTTAGCGAGGCGCTTGGCATTATCGGCGGCGTTTGGTTTTCGGTGCGTGGCCGCAACACCGCCGACTTTATCAGCTACGTCCTCTCCGTCAACTACTTTATGTAATGCATTGTTGCTACGATTAACTTCGTACAATATCATGCAAAAAGGTTATTTGAACATCTCTTGATTTAACGGCACTAAGGGGTTATTTTTCGAAACATAAAGTGCTTGTGTTAATTCTATGTCGGGGTTGACAGCATATTGAGAAAAGTCTTTTACTCCGGAGGCTTTTAGTAAGGCTTCGTCTGTAAAAAACATGCCTGTGGCTTCTTTTGAAGATTTTTGCAGCAACTCTAGCGCAGCGTCACCCATAATTTTTGGCCAACGACTGCTTTGATAAACTTTTTCACTTAAATGATCTTTGATAGTTTGGGTTGCAATGGTTGACTCTGGCCATAATGAATTGACAGCGATATTGTAGGGTTTGAACTCTTCTGCCATACCGAATGTACATAAGCTCATTGCATATTTAGATATTGTAAAACCGAGATGATTTTTAAACCATTTGGGATCCATAAATAAGGGAGGAGAAATATTGATGATGTGAGCCTTTGAAGCCTGCTTAAGATAGGGCAGGCACTCTCTAGAAAAAAGAAAGGCAGAACGTACACTTGTTGCGATCATTCTATCAAAGTCTTCTGCCTTGGTATCGGCTGTATTAACAAATAACGTTGCACTCGTATTGTTAATGAGTGCGTTAATACTACCAAATGTCGATACAGCAATTTTTACTGCTTCATGTATTTGGGTTTCATCTTGTATATCGATATTCAAGGCAATAATCTTGCCTTTGAATGGTTCAAATTCACTTATAAGGGATTCTAAAGATTTAGTATTTTCTTTAGCGACCACGACAATATTAGCGCCTTCTTGAGCACACCTCAGTCCCATAGCTTTGCCAATTCCCTGGCTGCCGCCCGTTATTAGAATGGTTTTATTGATTAATTTTGACATGCCATCTCCTTTGCTGATTCTAAAAACTCACTGAAATTAATCGTTTTTGCAAAATAACCGTCGTCCATCACTTGATCGCTTACACCATTGACGTGGATTAAAACTGGCCAGCAAGAAAATCGTTTTGGTAAGGTCAATTTAGCTAGCTTTTCTTTCATATCTGCTACAACGCGAGATGATACAGGATGCATTGAAAATTTAATTTCACATGCAAATAATGTATTGTAACGAGTTTGAATGAGGTAATCTATTTGAAGGCCCGCTTTTGTTTTTGTAGGTTTTTGAAAGTAAGGATTATCACTGATGATATCACTGGCGCGAATTCCCAGTTTATCCCAAATTTTTTTGCGGTTTTTTAGCACGAGGTTCTCAAATTGCAGCCCCACGATTGTGTTCCAATTTGGCAATTCGCTAAGTGATTGATCTTTCAAATTTCCGCGCGAAATTCGATCTTTATTCGAATGAATATATCTGAGATAAAAACGTAAATAATTGTCGCTTAATCGGTACTTGCTAGCTGTAGATGGACGTCCCGTATTAATAGACCAAGTATAATCACGTGTGATGAATCCTGATTTGATTAAATCATTTAGGTACCCGGATAAGGTGCCGCTTTTTGAATAATTTAATGCTTTGCATATCTCGTTAAAATCCATCGCACCGTTTGTCAATACTTCAACAATCGGCCTGTAGGTTTCGCTGCGTTTTTCAAAAAGGTCATGAAAAATCGCCTTGAAGTCGTTAAACAACATGCCGCTAGGTAAAAAACATAAGTTTCGAATATTGTCATGGGCACTTAGCTCAGGTTGTATTTGCTCAATATACCAAGGAATTCCACCTGTAATACTTAAAATGATAAACTCTTCATAAATTGAACGTTTGAATCCTTTCTGATGCAGTAGGCTTCGACATCCAGAGAGTGAAAGCTCATCTAATTTTAAAAATAGTGAAATTCGACCGAAAAACGCTGTGCTGCTAATGATGTTTTCATCGATCCACGTGGAAACTGAACCGCAAAATATTAAAATAAGCTTAGGATTTTTAGAAAACCCAAGATCCCAAGCATTTTTAAGTTTCCCAATAAAGTCTGGATCTTTTGAACCCATCCAAGAGATTTCATCGAATAAAATAATCGCCTCGCCTTTTGGTGTTTCCTTCGCAAGCATTGAAAATAAGTAGGCCCAATCATTTGTAGGCTCTTTTAGAGGGCCGATTGCCTGGGCAAGCTGCAAGGCAAATAAATCTCTTTGCGACTGAGGAGTTGAGTCTTTTGTTGGAGGAATCCCTGCAAAAGAATAAAATTTTTTATTTTTTGCAAACTCTTGAATAAGACGGCTTTTGCCAATGCGACGCCTGCCTCGTACGACGATTAAACTAGCTGATCCTTTCCTTGTTAGTAAATTGAGTAAGGCTAGCTCTTCTGCTCTATCGATAAATTTTGGATCTGTCATATCTCCTCACAATTTAGTTAAACCATAACTTTTGTGCAGAGAAATAGCAATGTTTTACCTCACAAAAATGAGTTTTGAGTGGTTTTGTGCAGGGAAATGAGTGAAAAAATCTGCACAAAAATGAGTTTTGAGTGGTTTTGTGCAGAGAAACGAGTGCAAAAATCTGCACAAAAATGAGTTTTCTCTACTTTTGTGCAGATAAATTATGTGCTTCCGAAGATCAGAGTGAGCAAGAAATGATCAAGCCAGCGCACGCCCCCTTCGCTTCCTGGGGCGCCGAGGTAGCCGAGGTGACCCCCGCGGGCGGTTTTATGAATTGAGACGTTTTCTGGAAGCTCAATATTGTCGAGCATGGCGCTATCTATGATTGGATCGTCTTCTGCAAAAAGGATTTGGCACGGTATGGAAATGTTAGAGATAACGTTAATCGCCTGGTTATGGCGGTAATAATCAAAAACATTTGAAAAGCCAAACAGTGGCGCGACATAAATACTATCAAAATCAAGTACTTTCAACTCCTTTGACAGATGAATTTCAGGAAGTTCTGCAAAGTGCTTATGACGAAATTGAATATCCTCGATAAGCAGTTTCATGAAGTAGCGCTCATAGAAGCGGTTTTTGGGATTTTCAATGCGGTGGATGCTCGAGACGAGGTCGGCTGGCGGGCTCACGGCAATGACTTGCTCTAGGTATTCAGAGGCTTTTGTAGCGAGTTCACCGGTTAGTTTGAGAACGACGTTACCACCGAGAGAAAATCCCATGAGAGTCACCGGAGAATCAGGTGTTTCGAATTTGAGCTGTTTTAGTGCGCAGAGAACATCGTCACTGCAGCCCGCTTTATATATACGGCGAGCCATTCCCTTGCCGCTACCGCAGCCGCGCATATTGATGCGGACAGCTCGCACACCTTTAGCAGCGAGTTTTCTTGCCATACGCATCATGTAAGGCGATTTGTGTGAGCCACATAGGCCGTGGATCATCACAACCGTCAGATCTGTCGGCTGCCACGAAGGCGGTGTAGTAACCTCAACTGCAAGCCAATCATGATCAGGAAGATGAATATATTTTGTTTTGGAAAAAGGTGCCCGGCAAAAATTGATAAAGGAAGACAAAATGGTCTGTCTATGACAGCCATTTAGAAAAGGCAAAGGTGTAAAATCAGGCAATTTAGGCATATAAAACTGTATGTGTTTATAATTATTTATATAACAAAATCAGTTATAATTACAATATAAAATTAAGTGGTATGCCAAATAAAAACATTAGATTATTAACGCCTGGATTTGGGTGTGCTGTACCAAAATTGGTTAAATATGAGTATTGCAGGCCAAGTCTGATTCGATTTGAGTAAGTTCGGGTAAATTCGATAGCTGGTCGAAATTGGATGAAGCTACCCAAGTTTTTTCCGTTTCCCTTAGCATAGCCTGCAACTGCTGCGCTGGGCGTCAGTTTATATTTTTCGCCTATGCTGATGTCGTAGGCAAGCCCCAGATAGCCGACAAAAGACTCATTGGTAGTCAGCGTCATACCGGCCATCGAGTGAATGTGGTAGCAGGAGTGCCCTCCTCGGTACTCGAGCTGAGCTGCGCCTTGATTTGTAGAGCCAATATCGAATAACCCCACTCCACCCATCAAAAGCGGTGGGTTGTCCCCGGCAAAGGCTTGGATGCAAAGCAACAGAGCACATAGTCTTTTCATGCTATAACTCTACCCTAACTTCAAAATGTTGTAAAAAAAAAGAAAACTTGATAACCTGTCCTAGATTTTAACGAAGATTGCCTATGAAAATGAATCGATGCTTGATTGCTCTGTTTGTAACTCTGCCACTTTTAGCCAAATTTGATAGCCATTGGCTTGAACATATAGCCCCTGCAGCAAAACGCATTGAGATCGAGGATCGCTCGATTTGGTACATCGCACCTCATTCGAGGCATGTAGCTGGGGGTTGGGAAAGAGGCGATGAGCTGCAAATTTATCCTAACCTTGATACGTTTTCAAATAGCTCTTTTCCCTACTACATAAAAAACAAACGAAAATCGTCCTCCCCAGCTGCTACAACACTTCAACTAGGACCTGAAAAAGCATCAAGCAATGCCACCTGGATTCATTCTTTGGATTTAGCAACCCAGCAAGTCATTACACAAAATGGACAAGGCAAAATCACCTATTGGCAGGTGGAGCCGAAAGACTTGGAGATGCTATCTAACTGGAAGTCTCTTCAAGGTGTTGTTGTTGGCAATAATGAAGGACTTTTTTCTTGGTGGTATTCTTCCTGCACCTACATCTTAATCAACGTCAATAAAGCCGAATGGATTCGCGTTGAGCCGCTACATTAAGCTTTAACTAAATCTCTTTTTGATCTAATATCCTTGCATTATGGTACAAACAGTTAAACCAAAGTCTGTAGCTGTCACAGCTGCTTATCCACACAAGAAAATGATCATAATCATTGCATTTTTGCTGTTCTCGGCTGTAGCGATTGCTTTTGAAGTACGACGCCGTGGTAAAATGAATGCTGCCAAGACGTTGGATGAAGCAATTAATGCCAACAGTCCTGATCGGATTCGAGCTGCAGTTCTAGGTGGGAGCGTTATCGAAGAAGCTTCGTTAAAAACTGGCTTATCTGGGTCTTGCTCTGATCAAGTTGGAGCAGCTGTCATCCAAAATTATAATGGCCCGATTACGGAAGAAATTTTAACACTTGCCATAGATCAAAATAAGCCTATTGCAGCTGATTCCGCTCTTAAAAAGGGTGCTAAACTGAATTGGATTGATCGCCAAAAAATTATTAAAAATCGTTATTTAATTGTATTAAAAACTTATTTAAATATAGCAAATAGTGATCTTTTGCCTTCTTTATTTAATGAAACTTTAGGGGGCAATTGGCAAGCTGGAGCATCCGCTGTTGCAGACCATCTAAAAACCCCTTGTCAATTTCTTGATGTTGCAAAAAAAGAATGGGTGGATGTCTTAGAAAAAATGCTTAAACAGGGTGGTGATCTAAAGCCTTTTTATCTAGAGCCAAAGACAGAAGCCATGGCCATCTTGTTGCTAGATCAGGGCTATACCAAAGCGAATTTTAACGAGCTGGCAAATGACAATAAATGGGATAATCTCTTTGCCAAACTTTACGAAAAAGAGAAAAAAACAGGTGTTTTTCAGTTTTACCAAAATACTGAGCATTTACCATTTTTTCGCAAAAAAATTATTCAAACGGCAGACATCCGAAAAGACTTATTCGATCCTATCAAACCCCCTAGTGCTCATTTCTTCCCCCAAATCGCACGCGATTTAGTTGAATTCAACCAATGCTCTCGGCTCTCCATCCAAGACACAGACTCTTTAATAGCTCTTAGCCATAATAAATTCATACGAGATGGCATCTTAAAACTTGCTCACGCTAAAGCCCCAATAGATAGCAAAACATGGCTTGCAAAGCTTGCTTCAGAGCATAACGATGTCACAAACTATATTCCGTTTTTAAATGATTTAGCAAAAGCAGAGCCTGTGGGCTTGCAAGAAGCATTAGATGACGTTGTGAATACTGCAAGATACCACTTTGCTCTAGCTTGCATAAAGCTTGGCGCAAAACCATCAGCAGAAAAGACCCAATCTCTTTTCAACGCTGTTTTAGCAGAGGCTGTGAACCAAAATTCGGTTAACGAAGATGTTGTGACCTCGTTGCTAGAGCAAAATGCCCATTTGGACAGCGATCCAGATCATGCCAAACTGTTTAAAACAGCGCGGGAAAAGAAACTTGGTAAGGTCACCTCTTTCCTTTGTAAAGATTTGACAAAAGAGGCTTATAAAAAACTTGGAATGACAGTCCAAGACCTGACAGTGATCAAAGAAGAAAAAGACTGCCTTGAATTAGATTTGGACATTCCATTTGATCAGATTGATCACCTGTTAACTAGCAACTGGACTGTCCTTGCTACCCGTGTTCTTGATAAAGAAGGTGAGCCTCATGCTGTCTTTTTAAAAACCGTCAATGAAAAGGAAAAAAACGTTGCAAAGCTCATAGCTAAAAACCATCCAAGAGATCTTTTGCCAAGCTCCATAGTCAATGTGATGAAAAATGGTTGGAAAGATTTAAGCGAAGGAATGATTGAGGATGGTTTTTTGATCGATGCCACGTGCTTTAAAGAGGCTGCCCGTCAAGGCTGGAGGTCAACTCTCCAAAAACTTTGCGATCGCAATCCTCAAGACATGCAACAGGGTTTAAACGATGCTCTAGAGACAGACACCGTATGGGCAGAAAAATACTCAGATGAGCTTTGTTTTTTTCTCTTAAGCCAAGGCGCTGTGCCTCAAAACCTACAAGCCACCATCCAAAAAGCCAAAAATTTTGGTTGGACTCGCGTTTTAAAACATCTCACAAGCTCTTTGGATGCCTCTTCGCTCCAAGCTATGAATATCTCTGTATCAGATGCACTAGGCTTTTGCTCAGAAGAGCAAGTCGCTGCACTCGTAGATCAAGGCGCCCCTTGCAGATATCAAGACTACGAGCGAGCTGCCGCTGCTGGCGGAGATCTCCCAGCCCAAGTCCTCGCCCAGGTGCCAGTCCAAGAAATCATTGATCAAGCAGATGATCCCAATATCTTGCGCGCTGTGATCGAAGACCGATTTGAAGGTACCCAAGACGACCTATTCATCAACCTCTTGCAAAAAGAAAACCCACCTGAAGAGCTTCTCCTCCAAACTCTAGAAAAAGGAGCAAGTCCAAACTGCAGCAATAACTCCCAGTCAGCACTTTATCTAGCTATTGATAAAAAACTATTTGTTTTAGCCAAGCAACTTATTGAAAAAGGGGCAGATCCAAACACACCTGCAGCAAACACATCGCCACTTATGCGAGCTCGTGTCTTAATGCAAACTGATATTATTTTGGATCTTCTAAAAGCTGGAGCTACATATTCCATTAAAGATGATAATGAATATCCTTCTATTTTGGCGCTCGCTGAGCAAAAACCCGATCTGTTGAAATGGATTTACGATCGTGCAACAGACGAAGATCTTAAAACTAAGCATTTTGACTTTAGTATGTTATCCAAAATTTACAGTGAAGTTGAGATGGCCGCTTTTATTAATAGGGGCCTTCGCTTCAGTGATATAGAATTTCTACTTGTTGCCCAAACGACCTTGGATTGCGCTAAGTTTCCATATGATATGACTCTAAGGGAAAAAATTAGCGATTGGAAAGGCATGCCTCATCCACTCCTAGATGCGATGCTAAACAATATGGATATTCCAAAAATTTGGAATAGATTGATCAAGGGTAAATCTTCGGCTGTTTCCTCTCCCATTGCAGCCTATGTCATTGCAGCAAAAAAAGCAGACCAACTGCCAAATGATGCCATTGAGGCATTTATAGATGCTTCATGTGATAAACTATTTTCAATACGAATACTCACAGAACTATTCGCAAGTAACCTTCCCAAAAATTATAATAGAATATTTAAGAGCTCAATTGAGCAAAAAAAATACGATGTATTTTTAGCACTGCAAGATTCATTACAAGGGAAAAAAATCCCATTTGGATTAGTTTATAAGTCAACATTGTTTTATGCCTTTGCTAATTGGAGTCCGAGAGATGAAGCATTTACGGATAGTCCACGTTTTTTTGGGCTGCTTGATGACAAATACTTTACCCAAAAAGGCATTCTCTCTGGAGTTATTCTGAATGGGAAAGCTAGCTGGATACTTGCTTTAATCAAAAGAGGAGTAGATGTTAATGAAATTTGGAAGGGAAAAAACCCAATAGAACATATTATTTTAAAAAAATGCCGGGTCAAATATTTGTATGATTTGTTAGAGGCGGGTGCCAAAATTTCTAATTTTGAAGAGTTTATGGCTGATTTTAAAACGACTTACAAAGTTGCGAGTACAAGATCACTTATTTATTCAATTTCGAATGATCAATTGCTTGCAAGTGGATGGTCTTTGGAAAAATTTCAGGACTACTCTTCCGAAGATGGTTTAGACATTGAAACATGTCGATATTTAGTTGATCATGGTATTAAGTGCTCATACAAAGCGCTTAAAGAGGTCGATAAGCATAAAGATTACCAAGTGGGAGAAGATTGGACTGAAATACCGGGTAAGATACGGGCTAATTGTGATCCGAACGCGTTTTGTGCAGCTGCGATTGAAGCAGGTGATGGCCCTGAAATTAAATGGGTATTAGAAAATAAGCTGGAGCAAATTACAAATCCGGAAAAAGCTATGCCTTGGGTTGTTTCACAAGATTTAGATGATCTGGCAAATCAGCTGTTAGATCTGGGCGCAAAACTGACAACAGACGTTTTGGATCAATATAAGGCAAAAGATAAGCTTAGCATTGCCATCGACCATCTGAAAAATCATCCTGAACAAATTGAAGACTGCATGCTCAAGTGGGCTGTTGAAAATGAAGAAGAAGATTTCGGGTTGGTTGTTGTTCCAAAGTGTAGCTTAAAGGTTCAGCGGGAGCAATATGTGCCTGCTGTTGCGCGTGGACAATGGACGTTAAGGGATAAGCTTATGTTCCCCATAGGAGGTAAGATTGCTGATTTGAGTAAGCCATGCAATGTTGGTGAAAAGGCGGTTATTCCTCTTGTCAAAGCAATCGAAGACCAAAAGATTGATTGGGCAATAAAATTGATTCTTCGTGGAGCTCCGGTGAATCGCACTGTAATGCAAGCTCTACTTGAACACTGTGAAGACAAAATCCTGGATCTCATTTCAAAAGCAACATTTGAAGAAGGCGCTCTTTTAGCGGTAGTAGAGGCAAAGAAATTTGAACTTGCAACAGCCTTAATCGAGGCGAAAAAGGCCAGCCCGATAGAACCTAATGTGCTTGTTGCCGCAGCTCAAAATGGCCTTGATTGGTTCAATAGCATGAGAGCTTTTGTTTCCGATGATCAGCTTGCATCTTTACCAAATATCGAACTTTTAGCTGCTATTATGAGCGGTAATGAAGCTTTTGCTGATAAAGTCTTAGCACAAAATGTGGATATTTACGCCCCCGTTGATAAAACGGGATACAACGCCTTTGATTATGCTGTGCTACATGGTCAGTTAGAAATTGCAAAAAAACTTTTGGATGTTGAAACTTCTCATTATAAAGCTAGTAAAGCCGCTGATCGAGTTGTTGTTGTAATTAGAGAAGTTGAGAAGGCTGTAAAAAAACATAAAATTAATTTATTAGATCCAGGTGATTTAACCAGGGAAATTGCATGAAGAAATTACTTAACACTCCATCGCTAAAATTTTGAGCATGTAATCCTTATCCCAGCCAGCTTTTGATCTCTTATTCTTTATACCGGCTTTCGTCTTTTTATCTGCTTTTAAAAGATTTAGCGTT